>NZ_BAABEV010000010.1:0-216926 GCF_039540335.1 Actinomadura verrucosospora
CCCTGTCGGAGAAGATCCTCTACAACGAGCTCAAGCCCGGCCAGATCGTCATCGTCGGCACCGAGGGCTTCGACCCCGACAACACCGACACCGCCGAGAACGCCAAGTTCACCTTCAAGGGCGTGCCCAAGTCCACGTCAGTGCCCGACGCGCCGTCCCCGGGCACGGTCGCGCGTTAGCCGCACGGTGCAGGCACGGGAAGCAGACCCGCGGCGCGCGCTCGTGATCGGAGGGCTGGGCGCGATCGGCGGCGCCGTGGCCCGGCGGTTGGGGGGCGCCGGGTGGGAGTGCCTGGTGGCGTCGCGGTCGCCGCGGGCCGACATCGGCCTCGACATCGAAGACGAGGCCTCGGTCGTCGCGGCGGCGGCGGCGTGCCCGCCGCTGGACGCGCTCGTCGTCGCCACGAACCTGGAGCCGAGCGCCTCGCTCGCCGAGCTGACCGGGCGGCACGCGACGGCGATGTTCGCCACGCATGTCACCGGTCCGCTCCTGTTCATCAGGAGCGCGCGTCATCTGCTGGCGAAGGGGTCGAGCATCGTCTTCCTCTCGTCCCCGGCCGCCTACCGCGGAAGCTACGACCCGTGTTACGCGGCGGCGAAAGGGGCCACGATCGCCCTGGTCCGGACGCTGGCGAAGGAACTCGCGCCGGACGTCCGGGTCAACGCCCTGTCCCCCAGCATCGTCGAGGACTCCCCCGTGGCCCGACGCATGACACCCGACTTCCGGGCCCGCCATCGCGAGGCCTCCCTGCTGGAGCGGACCCTGTCGATGGACGAGTGCGCGGACGCCGTCGTCTTCCTGGTCTCCCATCCGCACGTGACGGGGGCGACCCTGCATCTGAACGGCGGCGAGTTCCTCGGGGCCTGACGGGCTACTTGTCCTCGAACTCGGCTTCCAGCGCGTCCAGATGCTGGGTCCAGAACCCGCGGAAGCGCTCCAGCCACGTGTCGATCTCCCGCAGGGTCGCGGAGTCGACGGCGTAGAGGCGGTGGGCGCCCCGCGCCCGGACCGTCGCGAGCCCGCTCTCCCGCAGCACGCGCAGGTGCTGGGACACCCCCGGCTGCGAGATCCCGAACTCGGCCTGGATGACCGCGGCGATGGCGCCGGAGGTCTGCTCGCCGTCGGCGAGCAGCTCCAGGATCCGGCGCCTCACCGGGTCTCCCAGGACATCGAACACGTGCATCACGCTATTATTTCGACGCGACTTATATAAGTCAATGGCTAAACAATGCGGCGGGTCCCGGCACCGGGCCGGAGCCGAGGCCGGTTGCGGCCAGGGCCGCCGGCGCGGGACGCCGCGGCCGGGGCACCGGTCCACTACCACGGCACGCCCGTCGCAGCTATATTTTTTTGTAGCGCACCCGCTGACCGCGCTCATTCCAGCGCGACGCCTCCGGCGCACCGGCCGGGGCGTTCGCCCGCCGTGGATGGAGAGGTGGCCCGATGGAGCTCAGCGCCTCCGCGCACGTCGACACGTTCTGCCGCGACAACCTGCCTCCCCGCGACGAATGGCCCGACCTCGACTTCACGATCCCGGAGGTCGCCTACCCCGACCGGCTCAACTGCGCGCACGTCCTGCTGGACGAGACGGTGAGGGCGGTGGGCGCCGACCGGCCCTGCCTGCGCACCCCCGGCGGCCTCCTGTGGACCTACGGCGACGTGCTGCGGCGGGCGAACCAGGTGGCCCGCGTGCTGGTCGACGACCTCGGGCTGGTGCCCGGCAACCGCGTGCTGCTGCGCGGGCCGAACAACCCGTGGCTCGCCGCGGCCTGGCTCGGCGTGCTCAAGGCGGGCGGCGTGGTGATCACGACCATGCCGATGCTGCGCGCGCGGGAGCTGACGACCATCGCCGAGCTGGCCGGGCCGAGCCTGGCGCTGTGCGACCACCGCTTCCTGGACGACCTGGCCGCGGCGCGGACTCCCGGGATGCGGACCGTGCCCTACGGCTCGGACGACGCCGGCGACCTGGTGTCCCGGGCGGCGACCAAGGACGGCGTCTTCGAGGACGTCGACACCGCGGCCGACGACGTCGCGCTGCTGGCGTTCACCTCGGGCACCACCGGACGCCCCAAGGCCACGATGCACTTCCACCGCGACGTGCTGGCGATCGCCGACACCTTCTCCCGGCACCTCCTCAAGCCCGTTCCGGACGACGTCTTCGCCGCGTCGCCGCCGCTGGGGTTCACCTACGGGCTGGGCGGGCTGCTGGTGTTCCCGCTCCGGGCGGGCGCCTCGGCCCTGCTGGTCGAGAAGGCGGCCCCGGCCGAGCTCGCCGAGATCACGGCCGGGCACGGCGTGACGGTGCTGTTCACCGCGCCGACGACCTACCGCGCCATCCTGGCCGCCGGGCTGGCCGGGCGGCTGGCCGGGGTGCGGCGCTGCGTCTCGGCGGGCGAGCACCTCCCGGCGGCGGTGTGGAGGGCGTTCCACGAGGAGACGGGCGTGCGGATCATCGACGGGATCGGCTCGACGGAGATGCTGCACATCTTCGTCGCGGCCGCCGACGACGACATCAGGCCCGGCGCGACGGGCGTCCCGGTCCCCGGCTACCGGGCGGCCGTGGTCGACGCCGCCGGCCGGCCGGTGCCGGACGGGACCCCCGGGCAGCTCGCGGTGCGCGGCCCGACCGGCTGCCGCTACCTCGCCGACACCCGGCAGAAGGCCTACGTCCAGGACGGGTGGAACATCACCGGCGACACCTACGTCCGCGACGCCGACGGCTACTTCTGGTACCAGGCCCGCAGCGACGACATGATCATCTCGTCCGGCTACAACATCGCCGGACCCGAGGTCGAGCAGGCGCTGATCGAGCATCCGGACGTGCTCGAATGCGGAGTGGTCGGCGCCCCCGATCCCGACCGCGGCGCCGTGGTGACGGCGTTCGTGGTGCTGCGCGACGGGGTCGAGGGGGACGCGGACAAGGCCGCCGAGCTGCAGGACTTCACCAAGCGGACGATCGCCCCGTACAAGTACCCGAGGTCGGTCCGGTTCGTCGGCGAACTCCCCCGCACCACCACCGGCAAGCTCCAGCGCTTCCCCCTGCGGGAGATCGTCGGAGGCGCCCGATAGGGCCGGAGCGGCGGCGCCGGTGCCCGCATCCGGCGGGCGCGGTCGCGGCGGCGGGTCACGCCTCCGGGCCGGGCTCGGCGCGCCCGGCCCGGAGGGCGTCTACAGGCCCCGGCCGCGCCGGTAGTCGGCGACGACCAGGTCGGTCAGCTCCTGCAGGGACGTCTCGGACGTCGGCCTGTCGAAGGAGATCCGGCCGTGCTGCAGCAGGTTGACCCGGTCGCACACGTCGAGGACCTGCGCGTAGTTGTGCGCGATGATGATGATCGACACCTCGCCGCGCTCCTTGAGGTCGCGGACGAGGTCGAGGATCATCGTGCCCTCCTTGGCGCCCATCGCGGCCAGCGGCTCGTCGAGCAGCAGGATGCGGGCGTCGGAGTAGACCGAGCGGGCGACCGCGATCGCCTGCCGCTGGCCGCCGGACAGCTTGGCGACCTCGACGTCCACCGACGGGATCCGCACCCCCATGTCGGCCAGCTGGCGGGCGGCCCGCCGGCGCATCGCGCGGTTGCTGAGCAGCGGCCAGCGCACCAGCTCCCGGTTGAGGAACATGTTGTGGTAGACGCTGAGCTCGTTGACCAGAGCGAGGTCCTGGTAGACGGTGTCGACGCCGAGAGAGCGGGCGTGGTCCACCGAGCGCGGGCTCACCTCCGTCCCGTCGATGAGGATGCGTCCGGAGTCCGGCCGCTGGAAACCGCTGATGATCTTGATGAGGGTGGACTTCCCGGCGCCGTTGTCGCCGATGAGGCCGAGCACCTCGCCCTTGCCGAGGCGCAGCGTGACGTCGGCGAGGGCCTCCACGCCGCCGAAGCGCTTGCTGATGCCCTCCACCCGCAGAGCGTCGCTCATGAGCGCCCCGCCCTTCGCAACCGGGCCAGGTGGACGTTCAGCACCATCGAGATGATGATCGCCGACCCGAGGATGATGTTGAACGGGTTGGCGCTGATCCCGATGAGGTTGAAGCCGTTCTGCATCTCGGCCAGCACCAGCGCGCCGAGCAGCGCGCCGACCACGGTCCCCGAGCCGCCGGCCAGGGCGGTGCCGCCGATGACCGCCGCCGAGACCGCGATGAACATCGCGTTCGACCCGCCCGAGCTCGGATCGATGGAGCCGACCCGGAAGGCCTCCAGGATGCCGGCGAACGCGCCGAGCGCCCCGGTGAGCATGAAGTTGCCGATCTTGATACGGCCGGTGCGGATGCCCGCCTCCGCGGCGCCGAGCGGGTTGCCGCCGGTCGCGACCGTGTGCAGTCCCCACCGGGTGCGGGTGAGCACCAGGTGGAAGAAGACCACGATCACCAGGCACCAGGTCAGCTCCGCCCAGGGGGCGCGCCCGAACCAGCCCGCCAGGCCGTCGGCCGCTTCGGGGATCTGCGCCGGGTAGGCGTGGGAGGTGGTGAGCATGATGCCCTGCACCAGGAACATCGAGCCGAGGGTGGCGACGAACGACGGCACCCTCAGCACAACTGTCACCAGCCCGTTGCCGAGCCCGATGAGCGCCCCGGCGAGGACCGCGAGCACGATCGCGATGATCGGGTAGACGCCGGAGAAGTCGACCATGTAGTGCATGAGGAAGGGCGCCAGCGCGAAGACCATGCCGACCGACAGATCGATCTCGCCGCTGACGAGCAGGAACACCTCGCCGACCGCGATGATGGCGTAGGGCGCGGTGCCCTGGGAGACGTTGACCAGGTTGTCGTGGCTCAGGAAGACCGACTTGGCGGTCTGGAAGTAGATCAGCAGTCCGAGCGCCACCAGGAGGATGGTCGCCTCCCGGCGGCGCAGGAACGCGTCGGTGGCGAGGCCGGGCAGCCCCCGGGCACGCCGCCGCGGTGGCGTGCCCGGGGCCGCTGCCTGGTCCCGTACGGTGCTCTCGCTCACTCCGTCCTCCTCGTGTCAGACGTGAGCGATGGCGCCGGACCGCGGCACCAGCTGCTGGGCCGGGCTGGACCCCTCGTACCGTGTCTTGGTCGACAGGTACGGGCCGACGGTCTGCTTGTTGACGAAGGTCAGGCCGGTGTTGGTCATCGGGGGGAAGACCAGCCCGCCGGACAGCTTGTAGAACCAGAGGGCCATCACCGGCAGGAATCCCTGCAGGTACGGCTGCTGGTCGATGGTGAAGTCCAGGTCCCCGGACTTGACGGCGGCCAGCGTGCCCGGGGTGAGGTCGAACCCGCCCGCGACCACGCCCTTGCCCTTGAGGCCGTACTTCTGCATGACCTTGCCGATGGCCTCGGTCGAGCCGGCGTCCACCGCGAACATGCCCTTGATGTCCTTGTGGCCCTGGGCGTAGGCGTCGACGGTCGACAGTTCCTTGGGCACCTCGGCGCCGGTGGCCACCGAGGTGAACTTGATCGGCTTGCCGGACGCCTTGATGGCGTCCTGGGCGCCGTCGATGCGCGGCTGGATGTTGAGCGAGCCCGGGGTGGCGATGAAGCCGACCGCGTCTCCCCCGGACATCAGCCCCGCGATCTTGGCGCCGAGCTGGTAGCCGGAGGTGTACAGGTCCTGGCCGATGTAGGAGAGCCGGCTGCTGCCGGGGTCGTCCTTGGCGCCGTCGGCGTTGTAGGACACCACCGGGATCCCGGCCTTCAGCGCGTTGTCCACCGGCTGCCGGAAGGCGGCCTTGTCCACCACGGCGACCGCGAGCCCGTCGGCCTTGCCGGAGATGGCCGCGTTGGTGGCGCTGACCATCTCCGGCACCGCCGAGTTCTGCGAGCCCGTCCATTGGAACGAGCAGCCCAGCAGGGCGCAGGCGTCCTGCGCGCCGTACTGCGTCGGCGTGAAGAACGGGTTCGTGGTGACGTGGTTGACGAACACGAACTTCCAGTTCGGCGTCTTCGGGAAGTGCCCGGGCCCGCCCGCTGCCGAGGACGAGCTCTTGTTGTCCGAGGAGCAGGCGGCCAGCAGCGCCGAAGCGGCCGCCGTCGCGCTGACCAGGCCGGCGCCGCTGAGCAGCCGGCGCCGGGTGGGCTCGCTCAGGCCGAGAGTGTCGACGGCCTCCTCGACCGCCGGATCGATGCGCTCCATGTCAGGCTCCGAACTGGTAGACGGTCGTGGAGTGGTAGGTCTGGCCGGGGTCGAGCTCCGTCGAGGGGAAGCCCGCCTGGTTCGGCGAGTCGGGGAAGTGCTGGGTCTCCAGCGCGAACCCGTCGCCCTGCCGGTAGACGCGGCCGCCGGTGCCGACCAGCGTGCCGTCGAGGAAGTTGCCCGAGTAGAACTGGAGCCCGGGCTGGTCGGTGGAGATGGCCAGGGTGCGGCCGCTGGCGGGATCCTGGACGCGCGCCGCGACCTTCCAGCCGGAGCCGTCGAGGGCGAAGTTGTGGTCGTAGCCCTGGCCGTGGAGGAGCTGGTCGAAGCCGGTCCGGATGCGGGCGCCGATCGCGGTGGGCCGGGTGAAGTCCAGCGGGGTGCCGTGCACCGGGGCGATCCGGCCGGTCGGGATGAGCTCCGCCGAGCCGACGGGGGTGTACCGGGAACCGTTGATCTGGAGCCGGTGGTCGTAGACCGTGCCGCTGCCCTCTCCCGACAGGTTGAAGTAGGAGTGGTTGGTGAGGTTGACGACGGTCGGCTTGTCGGTGGTGGCGCGGTAGTCGAACCGGATGGCGTTGTGCCGCGTGACGGAGATGGTGACGTCGGTCTTGAGGGTGCCGGGGAATCCCTGGTCGCCGTCAGGGCTGGTGTGGGACAGCCGGAGCGCGACGCCGCCGCCGGTCGTGACCGGGATCGCGGACCAGACGCGCTGGTCGAAGCCGGTCGTGCCGCCGTGCAGCGTGTTCCCGTTGTTGTTGGTGGTCAGCTGGTACGCGTGCCCGTCGAGCGTGAACCGGCCCTTGGCGATGCGGTTGCCGTACCGGCCGATGAGCGCCCCGAAGTAGGTGCTGTTCTTGGTGAGGTAGTCGGAGAGGGTCGGGAAGCCCAGGGTGACGTTGGCGAGCCTGCCGTGCCGGTCGGGCGTCTCGATGGTCTGGATGATGCCGCCGTAGGTGATCACCCGGATGCGCATCGAGCCGTTGGTCAGGGTGTAGCGCCAGACCTTGGTGCCGTCGGGCATCGTGCCGAACAGGTCCTTGCCGATCCCGGGCTTGAGGTGGCGGCCGGACGCCGTGGACGAGGGGGCGAATCCGCCGATCGCGGCGCCGGCGAGCACGGCCAGCGCGACCAGCCTTACCGCGAAGCGTGATCTGGTCATGGGACGGGTTTCCTCACAGATCTCGGGGGTGGGGGGTCCTGGCGGCTAGAAGCCTTGCGCCAGGCGGTGGTACGCCTGGTTCCAGCGCATCTCGCGGCGGAACCGGGCGACGTCGGTCTCGCCGTCGATGACGAGCAGTTCCACGCCCGTCATCTCGGCGAGGTCGGTCAGGATCTCGATGGTGACCGCCTGGGACAGCACCGTGTGGTGCGGTCCCCCGGCCGACAGCCACGCCTCGGTCGAGGTGCGGAAGTCCGGGCGGGGCGCCCACACGGCCCGGGCCACCGGCAGCCGGGGCAGCGGCTCGGGGGGGGTCACCAGGTCGATCTCGTTGGCGACCAGCCGGAACCGGTCGCCGAGGTCGGCCAGCCCGACGACGAGGCCCGGTCCCGGCGCCGCGTCGAACACGAGCCGGACCGGGTCCTGCCGTCCCCCGATGGACAGCGGGTGCACCTCGCAGGCGGGCACGCCGGCGGCGATGGAGGGGCAGACCTCCAGCATGTGGGCGCCCAGGACGAGCTCCCTGCCCGGCACGAGGTGGTAGGTGTAGTCCTCCATGAAGGAGGTGCCGCCGGGCAGTCCCGCGGCGGCGCTCTTGAGGGCCCGCAGCAGCAGGGCCGTCTTCCAGTCCCCCTCGGCGCCGAAGCCGTGGCCGTCGGCCATCAGGCGCTGCACGGCGATGCCCGGCAGCTGCGTCAGCCCGCCGAGGTCCTCGAAGTTGGTGGTGAACGCCTGGTAGGACCCGGCGGTGAGGAAGTCGCGCAGCCCGAGCTCGATGCGCGCGGCGTCGCGCAGCGCCGGGTGCCGTTCGCCGCCGGACCGCAGTTCCGGGACGACGGCGTACGCCTGCTCGTACTCCTCGGCGAGCTCGCCGACCCGGTGGTCCGGCACCGCGTCGACGGCCGCGACGAGGTCGTTCACGCCGAAGGCGCTGACCGAGGCGCCGAACCGGATCTGCGCCTCGACCTTGTCGCCCTCGGTGACGGCGACGTCCCGCATGTTGTCGCCGAAGCGGGCGAGCCGCAGCGTCCGCAGGTCGGCGCAGCCCCGGGCGGCCCGGACCCACGAGGCGATCCGCGCGCGCACCGCGGGGTCGGTGGTGTGCCCGGCCACCGTGGTGCGCGCCGTGCCGAGCCGGGTCTGGACGTGGGCGTGCTCCCGGTCGCCGTGCGCGGCCTGGTTGAGGTTCATGAAGTCCATGTCGATGCTCGCCCACGGCAGCGCCACGTTCGCCTGGGTGTGCAGGTGCAGCAGCGGCTTGAGCAGGGCGTTCAACCCGGCGATCCACATCTTGGCGGGCGAGAACGTGTGCATCCAGGTGATGACCCCGACGCAGTCGTCGTCCGCGCTCGCCTGGAGCATCGTCCGCCGGATGGCCTCCGCGCCGGTGAGCACCGGGCGCCACCGCACCGCCGCCGGGATGCCCGGATCCTCGTCCAGGGCCCGGGCGATCCGCTGCGACTGCTCGGCGACCTGGCGGAGCGTGTCCTCGCCGTACAAGGACTGGCTTCCGGTGAGGAACCAGATGGTCGGTGCCATCGCTGGGCTGCTCCCTTCGCGGGTCAAGGACGCTGTCCGTAGACGTTCTGGTAGCGGTGGTGCAGGCGGTCGATGTCCTCGGGCCGCAGCGGGACGGGGTCGCCGAGCTGGCGGGCGAGGTGCACCGCGCGCGCCGCGTCCTCGCACATCACCGCGGCCTTGACCGCGGCCCGCGCGTCCGCGCCGATGGTGAAGACGCCGTGGTTGCGCATGATCACCGCTGGGGAGCGGTGGCCCCGGAGCGTGCCGACGACGCCGCGCCCGATCGAGTCGTCGCCGATGGGCGCGAAGGGGCCGAGGGGGATCTCCGCGCCGAACTCGTCGGCCATGGCCGTGAGGACGCAGGGCACCGGCTCCCCGCGCGCGGCCCAGGCGCAGGCGTACGCGGAGTGCGTGTGCACCACCCCGCCGACCTCGGGCATGTGCCGGTAGACGTAGGCGTGCGCGGCGGTGTCGCTCGAAGGCCGCAGGTCGCCCTCGACGACCCCGCCTTCGAGGTCGCAGACCACCATCGCCTCCGGGGACAGGTCGTCGTACGAGACGCCGCTGGGTTTGATCACCATCAGGTCGCGGCCGGGCACCCGGGCGGAGACGTTGCCGGCCGTCCACACGACCAGTCCGTACCTGACGAGTTCGGCGTGCAGGTCGCTGACGGTCCGCCGCAGCGCGCGGACCGCCTCGTCGTGCGTGCCGGGCATCACAGGTCCCCTTCCGAGCCGAGCGCGTCGTTGCGCAGCCGGCGCAGCCGGTGCAGGATCTCGCTGCTCCCGCCGCCCCGGGCCGCGAAGTGGTCGTGCAGTTCGCGGTACTCCGCGTAGAGGAGGTCGTAGGCGCGGGACCGGACCGGATCCGGCGCGTAGGCCGCGGTGACCACCCGGCCCATCGCCGCCGAGGCCTCGGGCACGTCCCGGTAGGCGCCCGCCGCGACCGCGGCGTGGATGGCGGCGCCGAGCGCCGGCGCCTGGTCGGAGGCCGCGATGGAGACCGGCCGGCGCAGGACGTCGGCGTAGGTCTGCATCAGCGCCGCGTTGCGTTTCAGCCCGCCGGCGACGACGAACTCCTCGACCGGGACCCCGGCCGCCTCGAAGGCCTCGACGATGACCCGGGTGCCGTAGGCCGTCGCCTCCATGAGCGCGCGGTAGACCTCCTCCGGCCGGGTGGCCAGGGTCATTCCCGCGATCACGCCCGACAGGTGGTGGTCGACCAGGACCGAGCGGTTGCCGCCCATCCAGTCCAGGGCCACCAGCCCGTGCGAGCCGACGGGCGCGTCCGCGGACGCCGCCGCCAGTTCGGCGTGGTCCCGCCCGGTCATGCGGGTCCACCAGGCGAAGACGTCGCCGACCGCGCTCTGCCCGGCCTCGTAGCCGTAGGCCCCGGCGGTGATGCCGCCGTCCACGACGCCGCAGATCCCCGGCACCTCGGCGAGGACCGCGCTGTTGACCACGTGGCAGGTCGACGTCCCCATGATCGCCAGCAGCCTGCCGTCGCCGACCGCGCGGGCGGCCGGCGCGGTCACATGGGCGTCGACGTTCCCGGCGGCCACCGCGACGCCCTCCGGCAGGCCGGTCAGGCGGGCCGCCTCGGCGGTCAGCGTCCCCACCCGCGACCCCAGCGGGGAGAGCGGATGGGCCAGCCGCGTGGCCGCGAAGTCGGCGAAGCCGGGGTGCAGCGCGGCCAGGTAGCCGGCGGAAGGGTAGCCGCCGTCCTGGTAGAGGCCCTTGTAGCCGGCAGTGCAGGCGTTGCGCGTCTCGCGGCCGGCCAGCTGCCAGACGATCCAGTCCGCAGCCTCGATCCAGCGCTCCGTACGCTGGTAGGTGTCCGGGTCCTCCTCCAGGACCTGCAGCGCCTTGGCGAACTGCCACTCCGAGGAAACCCGCCCTCCGTACCGCGCGATCCACTTCTCCCCGCGCTCGTGCGCCAGCGCGGTGATGCGGTCGGCCTGCGGCTGCGCCGCATGGTGCTTCCACAGCTTCGGCCAGGCGTGCGGCCGGGCGGACGTCTCCGGGAGCTCGCACAGCGGGGTGCCGTCCGACCGGACGGGAAGCACCGTGCAGGACGTGAAGTCGGTGCCGATCCCGATGATGCGCGCCGGGTCCACCCCGGCCTCGGCGACGGCCGCGGGGACGGCGGTGCTCAGCACCGCCCGCCAGTCCGCGGGATTCTGCAGCGCCCAGTCGGGCGGGAGCGGCTCCCCCGTGCCGGGCAGGGCACTCTCGATCACCGCGTCGGCGTAGTCGTGGACGGCGCCGCCGAGCTCGGCGCCGTCGGCGACCCGGACGACGACCGCCCGGCCGGACAGCGTGCCGAAGTCGACGCCGACGACGCAGGCGGCCTGCTCGTTGTTAGCGCTCACAATTTCCTCATCGCTGGAGTACGGGGGCATCGGTCGGGTCAGGGGCGCGGGGCCGGCCGGGCGCTGGACCTCACCACCAGCTCCGGCGGGATCAGCACATTCCCCGGCGGCCCCGGGGAGCCGCCCAGGCGCTGCACCAGCAGCTCCAGCGAACGGCGGCCGAGCTCGCCGAAGTCCTGGCGCACCGTGGACAGCGGCGGGATGAAGTAGGCGGCCTCCGGGATGTCGTCGAAGCCGACCACGCCGACGTCCTCGGGAACCCGGCGGCCGGCCTCGTGCAAGGCGCGCAGGACGCCCAGGGCCATGTGGTCGTTGGCGCAGAACACGGCCGTGACCGCGGGGTCCTCCGCGAGCCGCCGGCCGGCCTCGTAGCCCGACCGGGCGCTCCAGTCACCGGTCAGCGTCTCCGGCACCGCCGCTCCGGCCTCGGTCAGGGTCGCGCGCCAGCCGTCGGCCCGGCCTACCGCGTCGAGCCAGGTCGCGGGGCCCGCGACGTGGTGGACGGTGCGGTGCCCGAGATCGAGCAGGTGGCGGGTGGCCGCCACGGCGCCGGCGCGCTGGTCGATGGCCGCCATCGGAACCCCCGCGGTCGGCCCGCACCCGGCCCCCACCAGCGGCACGAGCCGGCCGGCCTGCGCCAGCACATCGTTGGTCGAGATGTGCGGGGCGATCACCACGACGCCTTCGACGGCCTGCTCCGCCAGCCGTCCGACCGCGTCCAGCAGGGCGCGCTGCGTGATCGCCCGCAGGCTGACGATGCTGACGAAGAAGTCGGCGTTCCGGGCGGCCTGCTCGATGCCGTGCAGCATCGAGGCCGGGCCGTAGAGCGTGGACTCGAAGCTGACCACGCCGAGCGTCCTGGAGCGCCGGGTCACCAGGGTCCGGGCCGCCGAGTTCGGCCGGTAGCCGAGCTCGGCGATGGCCGCCAGCACCCGGGCGCGGGTCCGCGCCGAGACGTTCGGGTGGTCGTTGACCACCCGCGACACCGTCTGGTGCGACACCCCCGCCAGCTGGGCGACGTCGGCCATGATCGGTGGATTCGACGAGCCGTGGTCCGCCACCGTCTCCTCCTCCGCCCTCGCGCCGGCGCCCGGCATCTGATGCGTAGGGCCGATTGTGAGCGTGAACATTTCGTCCGTCAAGACCCAGAACGCAAGCTTTCACCGCCAGGCCCGCGAGGTCCGGGCCCTGGCGTCCGCGCCAGAAAAACGGACTAAAAGCACGAAACCGGGTACATCTCGGACGTACCCATTGTGGACACCCGTGACGTCCGAGGACGGGGGCGACGAGCACGGGCCGCCGTTCCGGGCGCCTGCGAGCCGACCCTCCACCTGGAAGGAGAGGACGTGGCTGACACCAATCGAGGCGTCGTGTACCAGGGGCCGGGCGAGGTCACGGTCGAGGACCTGGACTTCCCCAAGCTCGAACTGGCCGAACAGGGCGGGCGCAAGCTGCAGCACGGCGTCATCCTGAAGGTCCTGGCGACCAATATCTGCGGCTCCGACCAGCACATGGTGCGCGGCCGGACGACCGCGCCCGCCGGGCTGACGCTCGGCCACGAGATCACCGGCGAGGTGATCGAGACGGGCCGGGACGTCGAGTTCATCAAGGAGGGCGACCTCGTCAGCGTCCCGTTCAACATCGCGTGCGGCCGCTGCCGCAACTGCAAGGAACGCAACACCGGCGTGTGCGAGAACGTCAACCGGGAGCGCCCGGGCGCCGCCTACGGCTACGTCGACATGGGCGGCTGGCACGGCGGCCAGGCCGCGTACGCGGTCGTCCCGTACGCGGACTTCAACCTGCTCAAGTTCCCGGCCGACCGCGACACCGTGATGGAGAAGCTGCCCGACCTGGCGATGCTGTCGGACATCTTCCCCACCGGATACCACGGCGCCTACACCGCCGGCGTCACGACCGGTTCGACCGTGTACGTGGCGGGCGCGGGACCGGTCGGCCTCGCGAGCGCCACCGCCTGCCTGCTGCTCGGCGCCGCCGTCGTCATCGTCGGCGACATGAACGCGCAGCGGCTGGAGCAGGCCCGCGGCTTCGGCTGCGAGACGATCGACCTGTCGGAGCACGGCGACGTCGGCGCGCAGATCGAGCAGATCCTCGGCGTCCCCGAGGTGGACGCCTCCGTCGACTGCGTCGGGTTCGAGGCGCGCGGCCAGGGGCACGAGGGAGCGAGGACGGAGCAGCCGGCGACCGTCCTCAACACGCTCATGGAGGTCACCCGCACCGCCGGCGGGCTCGGCATCCCCGGCCTGTACGTCACCGGGGACCCGGGCGCGTCGGACGAGAACGCGAGGGTGGGCCAGCTCGGGCTGCGGATCGGCCTCGGCTGGGCCAAGTCGCAGTACATCGTCACGGGCCAGTGCCCGGTGATGAAGTACAACCGGCAGCTGATGATGGCGATCCTTCACGACCGGGTGCAGATCGCCCAGAACGTCAACGCGTCGGTCATCCCGCTCGAGCAGGCGCCGCAGGGCTACGCCGAGTTCGACCGGGGCGCGGCGCGCAAGTACATCCTCGACCCGCACGGCCTGGTGGGGGCCGCGGCCTAGCTCCGACGGCGATGCGCGGCACCGCCGCCATGGCGGCGGTGCCGCGGATTCACCGCAGAGCGACCCGGCGCCGGGCGACGACCGACCGACGGCCGTCGCCCGGCTCCCGGAGCCTGCCGTCCGCGGCGCGCGTCGGCTGGCAGGACTTTCACCTGCCCGGCCTCCAGGAGGTGCGGGTCAGTCCTGGCGCTCCCCAGCTAGGGCGGGAAGCGGCGGGACGGTTTCAGCGAGCCAACCGCCGGCGTCGGCGGTGAAGTGCGGGGCGGCGTCGGTCTCCCACCACGACCGGATCGCCGTGGTCGTCACCTGGTCCCCGGTCCGGCGGTCGGTGTAGGTCACCGGCCGCTCCCCCGTCCGCCGCACCGTGACCCGCCCGCGCTTGCAGCCTGCCGGATAGTCGTTCCAGTTCACCCCGGCCTCGCTCCACAGCAGCTCCTGCATCTCGCCGGTGCCGATCTTGTGGAGCCGCTTGTGGGAGAAGTGCGCCTGCGCCGCCATCGAGATGCTGTTCCGGACGGCGTCGCGCTGCCGCCACAGGAAGTAGTTCGCGACGTCCACCTGGCCCGGGATCGTGAACACCCGCGCGTCGAACGTCGCCCGGGACGCCGGCGACGCACCACTCGCGGGCGCGTACGCGTCGTTGAACGCGACCGTCGCCGTCGACGCCGCGACCGAGGCCATCTTCTGGATCACCCCGCCGAACCACGGCTCCGTGCCCGTCCCGGCGAAGTCGCTCAGCAGCACCGAGCACTCGTCGGACTGGGTGAAGGCGAACACCGCACCCGACATGTCCGCGCAGAGGGCCTCGGCGGCGGTGTTCATCGCGGCCATGACGGCGTCGTCGAACGGCCGGTCCGCGTGCCGGAGGAACGAGTGGAACGACCGGCCGTCGACCCGCACGACCGTGTAGGTGCGGCGCGGCAGGATCGTGCGGGTGGCCTGCTCGTACGCCTTCATCCGGTCACCGAGCGCCGTGGTGTCACTCACCGGCCACTCCAGCGGTGAGGCGGCGGGCCGCCGGGGTCGGTGTTGGACGGCGTGGCGGTGGAGGCGCCGGAATCTTCGGCCATTCTTTGTCCTTTGGCGGCGGCAGGGTCTCATGGGGGTTACGGCTTTTTATCAGCGTTTGCGCCCAGCCCCCAGTCATTCCTCCGGGCTCGATGGCTCGTCCACCGTGCGGGTGGTCGTCGTTTCGGGGCTCGGTTTCCGTTCCGGGGCGGTCGGCGGGGCGGTAACCGTTACTCGGCGGCTCTGCCCGGCCCGCCGCAGCGGCCTGGGAAGCGGTGCGAGTCCTCGTCTGGTTCGCCGACGGCGCAGGCCTGGTCGGCTCGCCGCGCGGGGCGTTCGAGGCGTTCTGGGACCCGGCAGACCGGACGCTTCCGGAGCGGGTGGATCAGGGGTAGTTCTTGGGGCCGTACATGCGCAGGACGAGCGCATGCAGGTTGGTGCGGAACTCTTCCAGCGTCTCGGGCGAGATGGCGGACTCGTCCGGGGCGGCCCGGGCCGGTGAGTGGTCGCTGTGCAGCATCCCGCCGGTGATGAAGCCCGCGACCGACCAGATGATCGTCCAGGTGACGAAGTCGGTCTGGACGTCCTCGGGCGCCATGGGGCCGACCGCGTCGGTGACCATGGTGATGATCGGTCCGCGGTATCGGACGTCGAGTTCGGCGGTGGCCGACGCGTCGCCCATCCAGCGGTGCATCCACAGCATCGAGGTGTGCGGGTTGCTGACGTGGAAGTCCAGGTAGGCGTCCGCCAGCTCGGTCAGCCCCGCCGGCGTGCGAGGAGTCGAGGCCAGCGCGGCCTGCACCATTTGCACCTCGGCCTCATGCACTCGCAGCATCACGGTCTTGTACAGCTCGGTCTTGCCGCCCGTGAGCGCGGTGAGCGTGGCGGTGTCCACCCCGGCGGCTTCGGCCACCAGCTCGACCGGGGTCCCGTCGAAGCCAAGCTCGGCGAAGAGCCTGGTGGCGACGTCGACGATCCGCTCCACGGCGAGGTTCTCCTCCACACACCCAACGTAACCGATGAGGTGCGGGGCTGTGGAGCCGGGAAGACGGCCGGGGCGCCTGGGCGTCTTCAAGCAGGGCGGCCCGGCCGTCTGTGCAGGTCGGCTGCTACCTGACGGGGAGGCCCGTGACGGTGCGGCCGATCACCAGGCGCTGGATCTCCGAGGTGCCCTCGAAGATGGTGAAGATCTTGGAGTCGCGGTGCATGCGCTCGACCGGGTACTCGCGGGTGTAGCCGTTGCCGCCGAGGATCTGGATGGCCTCCTCGGTGACGTGGACCGACATCTCGCTGGCCATCAGCTTGGCCATCGAACCCTCGGCGTTCTCGAAGTCCTTGCCGGTGCGGGCCATCCAGGCGGCCCGCCACACCATGAGGCGGGCGGCGTCCAGGCGGCACTTCATGTCGGCCAGCTTGAAGGCGACGGCCTGGAAGTCTCCGATCTTCCTGCCGAACTGCTCGCGCTCCCGCGCGTACTCGAGGGCGTAGTCGTAGGCGGCGCGGCCGACGCCGAGGGCCATGGCCCCGACGGCCGGGCGGGTCGTCTCGAAGGTCTTCATCGCGGCCTGGCCCTTGGAGCTCTTGCCCTCGCGGCTGCGCGCGATGCGCTCGTCGAACCGGTCCTTGCCGCCGACGATCAGGTGGGAGGGGATCCGGACGTCGTCCAGGATCACCTCGGCGGTGTGGGAGGCGCGGATGCCGTGCTTCTTGAACTTCTGGCCCTGCCGCAGGCCCGGGGTGTTCGGCGGGACGATGAAGCTGGCCTGGCCGCGGCTGCCGAGGTCGGGGTGCACCGAGGCGACGATCACGTGGACGTCGGCGATGCCGCCGTTGGTCGCCCAGGTCTTGGTGCCGTTCAGCACCCACTCGTCCTTGGCCTCGTCGAACACGGCGCGGGTGCGGATCGAACCGACGTCGCTGCCCGCGTCGGGCTCGGAGGCGCAGAACGCGCCGAGCTTGATGTCGTCGGCGCTGCCGAACATCTGCGGCACCCACTCGCTGACCTGCTCCGGGGTGCCCACGGCGGCGACGGACGCGGCGGCGAGGCCGGTTCCCACGATCGACAGGGCGATGCCCGCGTCGCCCCAGAACAGCTCCTCGAACGCCACCGGGATGCCGAGCCCGGTCGGCTCCAGCCACTGGGTGGCGAAGAAGTCGAGCGAGTAGATGCCGACCTTGGACGCCTCCTGGATCAGCGGCCAGGGGGTCTCCTCGCGCTCGTCCCACTCCTCCGCGGCGGGGCGGATGACGTCCTTGGCGAACTCGTGCACCCAGTCCCTGACCTCGCGAACGTCCTCGCTGGGCTCCAGCGAGAACGGCGTCTGCTCCGCGCTCGTCATGATTAATTGACCCTCTCTCCAATATCGCGTGTTACCAACGGTAGCACCATTCGGAGTTACCACGGGTAACACGCGGGCGGACGCCGCCGTCCGCGCCGGGCCACGGGTCAGGACACGCCCGTCACTCGGCGGCGTGCCGGTCCAGGAACTCGTAGACGTCGGCCTCGTCGACACCGGGGAACGCCCCCGGCGGGAGGACCGACAGGACGTGCGAGTGGGCGCGCGCCGACGGCCAGGCCATCCCCTCCCACCGGTCCGACAGCGCCTTCGGGGGACGCTGGCAGCAGTCGCCGTCCGGGCAGGCCGACCTGACCCGCCGGGTCGTCTCCCGGCCGCGGAACCAGCGGGAGTCCTCGAACCGGACGCCCAGCGTGATCGCGAAGTCGCGCTCGTGGCTGGGGTCGATGTGCGACAGGCACCAGTACGTCCCGTTCGGAGTGTCGGTGTACTGGTAGTAGACGGAGAAGCGGTCCGCGGCGCCGAACACGTGCCGCCCGGCCCACTCCCGGCACATCCGCTGGCCCTCGATCGCGCCGTCCTCGTCCTGGGGGAAGGCCAGGCCGTCGTTGGCGTACGCCTTGTAGATCGTGCCGTTCTCGTCGTTCTTGGTGAAGTGCAGCTGGAGGTCGAGGTGGTGGGTCGCGACGTTGGTGAAGCGGTGCGCGGCCATCTCGTAGGAGACGGAGAAGACGTCCGCCAGGTCCTCCACCGACAGCTCCCGGGCGGCCTTGGCCTCCTGCAGGAACGGGACGACGCTGCGCTCGGGCATCAGGATCGCGGCGCCGAAGTAGTTGGCCTCGACGCGCTGGCGCAGGAAGTCGGCGAAGTCGCGCGGCTGGTCGTGGTCGAGGGCGATGTGCCCGAGGGTCTGCAGCAGGATCGTCCGCGGCGTGTGCATGCCGAGCTGCTCGCGCTCCAGGTAGATCCGCCGGTTGCGCAGGTCGGTGATCGACCGGACCGAGCGCGGCAGGTCCTGGACGTACTGGAGGCTGAAGCCGAAGTGCCCGACCAGCGTCATCAGCAGCCCCTGCGAGACCGCGCCGCGCCGGTACCCGACCGCGTCGAGGGTCTGGGACGCGACGTGCTCGATGTCGGCGAAGTGGTTGCCGCGCTCGTGCATCTGGCGGCGCAGCTCGGCGTTGGCCTTGCGGGCCTCCTCGGGGCTCGCGGTGGGCTTGGTGCGGCTGCGCCGGAGCTCGCCGTACAGCGCGAGGATGTGCTCGATGACCTCGTTCGGCATGCGCTTGCCGACCTTCAGGTGCGACAGGCCGAGCGTCCGGTACAGCGGGTCCCGCTGCGCCTCCTCGAGCTGGATCTCCAGCTGGGCGCGCCGGCTGGGGGGCTGGCGGCGCAGGAGCTCCTCCACCGGGCATTCCAGCGCGGCGGCGAGGGCCTGCAGCAGCGACAGCTTGGGCTCGCGCCGCCCGTTCTCCAGCAGGGAGAGCTGGGACGGGGCGCGGCCCACGCGCTCGCCGAGCTCCGACAGCGTCAGGCCGCGGGCGCGCCGCAGATGGCGGAGCCGCTGCCCGAACGTGACGAGATCAACGTCGCTCGTCAAGTTGAGAGGTTCTTCTGTCCGCAAGGTCGTCACAGCTTCATCATAGCGGAAATATCGCACTTCTTTCGTTACTCGCGAGTTCATAACGGGCTTGCACCGGGGGCATAGTCGTGAGCAAGCACCCAGGGGACGACACGGAAGGGCGAGAAGATGAGCGACAGTCGCCTCAAGGGCGCAGCCGAGGAGCTGCAGCGGCAGTGGGAGTCCGACCCGCGTTGGAAGGGCGTCGAGCGGACCTACACGGCCGAGGACGTCGTCCGGATCCGCGGATCGGTCCAGGAGGAGCACACTCTCGCGCGTCTCGGCGCCGAGCGGCTCTGGACCCTCCTGCATGAGGAGGACTACGTCCACTCCCTCGGCGCGCTGACCGGGCTGCAGGCCGTCCAGCAGGTCAAGGCCGGCCTGAAGGCCATCTACCTGTCCGGCTGGCAGGTCGCGGCGGACGCCAACCTGGCGGGCCAGACCTACCCGGACCAGAGCATCTACCCGGCGAACTCGGTTCCGGCCGTCGTGCGCCGCATCAACAACGCGCTGCTGCGCGCCGACCAGGTGCAGTGGGCCGAGGGTGAGGGCGACACGCACTTCCTCGCCCCGATCGTGGCCGACGCCGAGGCCGGCTTCGGCGGCGTGCTGAACGCCTTCGAGCTGATGAAGGGCATGATCGCCGCGGGCGCCGCGGGCGTGCACTGGGAGGACCAGCTGGCCTCCGAGAAGAAGTGCGGCCACCTCGGCGGCAAGGTCCTCATCCCGACCTCGCAGCACGTCAAGACCCTCAACACGGCCCGCCTCGCGGCGGACATCTCCAACGTGCCGTCTCTGATCATCGCGCGGACCGACGCCGAGGCCGCGACCCTGATCACGACGGACGTGGACGAGCGCGACCGCGAGTTCACCACCGGAGAGCGCACCGCCGAGGGCTTCTACCGCGTCCGCAACGGCATCGAGCCCTGCATCGCCCGCGCCAAGGCCTACGCGCCGTACTCCGACCTCATCTGGATGGAGACCGGCACCCCGGACCTGGAGCAGGCGCGCCGGTTCGCCGAGGCCGTGAAGGCCGAGTACCCGGACCAGATGCTGGCCTACAACTGCTCGCCCTCCTTCAACTGGAAGGCGCACCTGGACGACGCGACCATCGCCAAGTTCCAGCGCGAGCTCGGCCACATGGGCTTCAAGTTCCAGTTCATCACCCTGGCCGGGTTCCACGCGCTCAACTACGGCATGTTCGACCTGGCGCACGGCTACGCCCGCGAGGGCATGACCGCCTACGTCGACCTCCAGGAGCGCGAGTTCGCGGCGGCCGAGAAGGGCTTCACCGCGGTCAAGCACCAGCGCGAGGCCGGCACCGGCTACTTCGACATGGTCAGCACCGCGATCAACCCGGACTCCTCCACCACCGCGCTGAAGGGCTCGACGGAAGAGGGCCAGTTCCACTGACCCACGCCGGCCGGCGCCGCCGGCCCCGCTCTCCGGCCTGATCCCCAGGACCCCTAAGGCCCCCGCGTTCCTACACCCGCGGGGGCCTTACGGCGTCCCGGCACACCCCCGCGCCGTCCCTCTCACCACCCTCGTGCGCCCCTCACGTTCCGGCCACATTCGGCAACGGATCTCGACAAAGGCCGCCGGGCGGGCGCATCGTGAGCCCCGCTAGTCGATCTCCCTGAGAGAGGACCCCTGATGGCGCGTGACCCCCGGTTCATCCGGTCCCGGGCGATCCCCGGCCGGATGCTTCCGCTCGCCGTCGCCGCGGTGAGCGTCGTCGCGCTCGCGCCCGCCGCCTCCGCGGACGGGCAGGGCCAGTACGGGCGCTTCACCCCCGGCGCCCCCGGCGTCGGCGACTCCTACTTCCCGCTGGAGGGCAACGGCGGCTACGACGTCCGCCACTACTCGCTGGACCTGCGCTACGACCCCGACTACGACCAGCTCGACGGCACCGTGACCGTGACCGCGCGCGCCACCCAGAACCTGTCGCGGTTCGACCTCGACCTGTCCGGGATGGACGTCGACAAGGTCTGGGTCGACCACGGCCAGGCCCGCTACCAGCGGCGCGGCCAGGAGCTGGTCATCACGCCCCGGCACGGGCTGCGCAAGGGCCGGACCTTCACCGCGGTCATCAGGTACGGCGGCGTGCCGCAGACCATCGTGGGCTCGCCGATCGTCTTCGGGTCCCCCTACGGCTTCCTGCACACCCCCGACGGCGCGTTCGTCGGCGGCGAGCCGAACGGCGCCAGCACCTGGTTCCCCGTCAACGACCACCCGAGCGACAAGGCCACCTACGACTACACGATCACGGTGCCGAAGGGCCTGACGGCCGTCGCCAACGGCCGCCCGGCGGGGCACCGCTCCGCCGTCGCGGGCTTCAGCCGCCGCGCGTCCAAGACCCCCGCCGAGGTCTTCAAGTGGCGCGAGGACAGCCCGATGGCCAGCTACCTCACCACGATCGACATCGGCAGGTGGGACGTGAGGCAGGGCCGGACGCCGCGCGGCGTCCCCAACTACACGGCCGTCGACCCCGAGCTGCTCGCCGCCCAGCCGGACGCGGTGAGCTTCTTCTACGACACCACCAGCGAGGTCACCGACCTCTGGTCCAAGACGTTCGGGGAGTACGCGTTCGGCAGCACCGGCGCGATCGCCGACGACGCCCGCTTCAACGGCCAGCCGCTCGGGTTCTCCCTGGAGACGCAGAGCAAGCCCGTGTACTCGGCCGTGCGGAGCACCGGCACGATCGCGCACGAGCTGGCGCACCAGTGGTACGGCGACGCGGTCTCGCCCGCGCGGTGGAAGGACGTCTGGCTGAACGAGAGCTTCGCCACCTGGGCCGCGTGGTACTACACCGAGGTGCGCGGCGGCCGCTCCGTGCACGACGCGGCCCGCGCCACCTACGCCGCCCGCCCGTTCCCCGACGCGGCGGGACGCCCGTACTGGTCGGTGCTGACCGCCGACCCGCAGCGCGACACCATGTTCAACGACCGCGTGTACAGCGGCGGCGGCATGATGCTGCAGTTCCTCCGGGAGAAGATCGGTGACGACAGGTTCTTCACCCTGCTCCGGACGTGGTACGCGCAGCACAAGTACGGCAACGCCAGGACCGAGCAGTTCACGGCGCTGGCGCAGCGGGTCGCCGGGCAGGACCTGAGCGGGTTCTTCAAGGACTGGCTCTACTCCCCCGTCAAGCCCGAGATCCCGCAGGGCTGAGCACGTCCCGCACGTGGACCGGCCCCCGGCGCGACCCGCCGGGGGCCCGTCTATGTGCGAAAGTACGTGGTCGCGGGTGGGGCGCCCGTCTAGGCTTCCGGCAAGTGGGCGTCCTTCCGTGGGTGTGGTGGTACGGGTTCCGCCGTCACACCGCCTATCCGCTCGGGTCCCTGACCGAGTCGCTCACCAACATGATGTTCGGCTTCCTGCGCGCCTACGTTCTGCTGGCGCTGTGGGAGGTCCGGCCGTCGCTCGGCGGGTACACGGCCGCCGACGCCGTGACCTTCTGCTTCGTCACCCAGGCGCTGATCGGGCCGGTGCAGATCTTCGGCGGGATGGAGCTGACCGAGCGCATCCGCAACGGCGACGTCGCGATCGACCTGCACCGCCCCGCCGGGCTGCAGAGCTGGTGGCTGGCCCACGACCTCGGCCGCGCCGCGAGCTCGCTGGTGCTGCGCTCGGGACCGCCGCTGCTGGCGGGCGCCCTGGCGTTCCCGTTCCGCTGGCCGGGTCCGGCGCACCTGGCCGCGTTCGCGGTGGCGCTGGTCCTGGCGACGTTGGTGAGCTTCGGGCTGCGCTACCTGGTGGCGATGGGGATGTTCTGGCTGCACGACGACCGGGGTTTGAGCGCCGTCACGCTCGTGATGTCGCTGTTCTTCTCCGGGATGATCCTGCCGCTCGTCGTGTTCCCCGGGCGGCTCGGCCGGACCGCCGAGCTCCTGCCGTGGGCGGCGCAGATCCAGGTGCCGGCGGACGTGTTCCTCGGCCGGTACGGCGGCGCCGGCCTGGCCGGCGCGCTGGCGTTCCAGGCGGGGTGGGCGGCCGTCCTGCTCGGGGCGGGCGCGCTGGCGACGCGGGCGGCGCGGCGCAGGCTGGTGGTCCACGGTGGCTGACCCCGCGGCGCCCGGCGCGCTGCGCGTGTACGGGCTGCTCGCCTGGACGTGGATCCGGGCGGCGGCGCAGTACCCGGTGTCGATGGTGCTGCTGGGCCTGGCCACGGCGGTCGTCTCCGTCCTGGACGCGGTCGCCATCATGGTGCTGTTCTCGCGGGCGCCGCGCATCGCCGGGTTCGGCGTGTCCGAGGTCCTGTTCCTGTACGGCACGTCGGCCCTGTCCTTCGCGCTCTCCGACATCGTCCTCGGGTCGACCGAGCGGCTCGGGGCGCACGTGCGGGAGGGGACGCTGGACGCGATGCTGGTGCGCCCGGTGAGCCCGCTGGTCCAGATCGCGACGGAGGGGTTCACGCCGCGGCGGCTCGGCAAGCTCGTCCCGGCCGTGCTGGTGCTCGGGTACGCGCTCGGCCGCCTGGACGTCCACTGGACGCCGGGCCGGCTCGCGATGGTCCCGGTCATGGTGCTGTCCGGGGCGGCGATCTTCGGCGGGCTGTGGGTGCTGACGGCCGCGGTCCAGTTCGTGCTCGTCGACAGCCACGGGGCGAGCAAGTCGCTCACCTACGGCGGCGCGTTCCTCACCCAGTACCCGATGACCGTGTTCGCCCGCGACCTGGTCCGCGGGGTGACGTTCGTCGTGCCGCTGGCGTTCGTGAACTGGCAGCCCGCGCTGTACGTCCTGGACCGTCCGGACCCGCTCGGGCTGCCGGGCGCGGCGCGGTTCGCCTCCCCGGCGGTCGCCGCGGCGCTGTGCGCGGCGGCGGCGGCCGCGTGGCGGGCCGGCCTGCGCCACTACCGATCGACAGGGAGCTGATTGCCGGTGCCGATGATCGAGGCCGAGGACGTGGCCAAGGCCTTCACCGTGCGGACACGCTCGGGCGTCCTGCGGCGGGGGCGCAGGACGGTGCGCGCGGTGGACGGGGTGTCGTTCACGGTGGAGCGGGGCGAGTTCGTCGGCTACCTCGGCCCGAACGGGGCGGGGAAGTCGACGACGATCAAGATGCTGACCGGGATCCTCACCGCGTCGTCGGGCACCCTGCGGGTGTGCGGGCTGGACCCGTCGCGGCGCCGCACGACGCTCGCGCGCCGCATCGGGGTGGTGTTCGGGCAGCGGACGACGCTGTGGTGGGACCTGCCGCTGCGCGCCAGCCTGGCGCTCGTCCGCCGGCTCTACCGGGTCGAGGCGGCCGCGCACCGGGAGCGCCTGGCGGAGCTGACCGCGCTGCTGGAGCTGGAGCCGTTCCTGGACACCCCGGTCCGGCAGCTCAGCCTCGGCCAGCGGATGCGGGGCGACCTCGCGGCGGCGCTGCTGCACGACCCGGAACTGCTCGTCCTGGACGAGCCGACGATCGGCCTGGACGTGGTGAGCAAGGCGACCGTCCGCGGATTCCTGGAACGCGTCAACGCCGAGCGCGGCACCACGGTCCTGCTGACCACGCACGATCTCGGCGACATCGAGCGGCTCTGCCGCCGCGTCCTGATCATCGACCACGGCCGGCTCGCCTACGACGGCGGGCTGGAGGAGCTGCGCCGCACCGTGGACGCCGACCGGCTGCTGGTCGTGGAGCTCGCGCGGCCGGCCCCGCCGATCACGCTGGACGGGATCGAGGCGGAGCGGGTCGAGGGGCCGCGGCAGTGGCTCCGGCTGCCGAACGCGGCGAACGCGGCGGCCGTGGTCGCCGCGCTGGCCCGCGACCACGACATCCGCGACATCTCCCTGCGGGAGGCGGGCATCGAGGACGTCCTCGCCGGCCTCTACCGGGGCGACCACGCGTACTGGTGCTCCGGCCGGCCCGTGGCGCCGTAGCGCAGCGTCACCACGACCCGCCCGGCCTCGGCGAGCGCCGCGAGGTAGCGCTGGGCGGTGGCGCGGGAGATGCCGACCTCGTCGGCGATCTCGGCCGCGGACCGCGGCTCCTCCGCCCGCCGCAACGCGTCGCAGACCAGCCGCGTCGTCACCGGCGACCGGCCCTTGGGCGCGGGCGCGCGGGCGTGCAGCGGCGCGTACAGGGCGCGGACCGCGCCGTCGAGGTCCTCCTGGGACAGCTCGCTCCCGCCCGCGAGGGCGTCCCGGTACCGGGCGTAGGCGGTGAGGCGGTCGTTCAGCGCGGCGGCGGTGAACGGCTTGATCAGGTAGTGCAGGGCGCCGTGCCGGAAGGCCTCGCGCACGGCGCGGGGGTCGGCGGCGGCCGTCGCCATGATGACGTCGGCGTCCAGGTCGGGCAGCAGGGTGAGGCCCGAGGCGTCCGGCAGGTAGACGTCCAGCAGGACGAGGGCGGGCCGCAGCTCGGCGGCCATGGACCTGGCCTGGGCGGCGGAGTGCGCGAGCCCGGCGACGGCGAACCCCCGCAGCGCCGCCACGAACCCGGCGTGGACCTGCGCCACGCGGAAGTCGTCGTCCACCACGAGCACGTCGATCATCGCACCGCCTCCGCGCCCAGCACCCCGGGGAGGCGGGCGACCGCCACGGCCCCGCAGCCGCCGGGACCGCCCGTTCCCGCGTCCACGAACGTCACGTCGCCGCCGCGGGCGCGGGCGGTGCGGCGCGCCAGGCCGAGCCCGAGCCCGCGCGAGCGGCCCGCCGCGGCGTCGCGGGTGGAGACGCCGTCGTCGAACACGGCGTCGCGCAGGCCGTCCGGCAGCCCGTCGCCGGAGTCGGTGACGGTGGCGTGCAGGTCGCGGCCGTCGCCGAGCAGCTCGACCTCGACGCGGGCGGGCCGCCGCGGCCCGAGCCGCGCGGCCTCGACGGCGTTGTCGACGAGGTTGCCGACGACGGTCGTCACGTCGAGAGGGTCCGCGACCCGGCCCGGCACGTAGCTGCCGGCGCCGATGTCGAGCCGGACGCCCTTCTCGGCGGCGACGGCGGACTTGGCCGACAGGAACGCCCGCAGGTAGGGGTCCGAGACGGGGTCGGGCAGGTTGTCGGGCGCCGGGGCGCGGCGCGCGGCGTCCTCCATCAGGGTGCCGACGTAGTCGGCGGCCTCCTCGCTGTGGCCGAGCTGGAGCAGGCCCGCGAGGGTGTGCAGCCGGTTGGCGTACTCGTGGCGCTGCGCGCGGAGGGCGTCGAAGAGGGTGCTGACCGAGTCCAGCTCGCGGGCGAGGGTCTCCAGGTCGGTGCGGTCGCGCAGGGTGATGACGGCGCCGAGGTCGCGGCGGTGCCTGCGGACCTCCCGCCGGTTGACGACCAGGACGCGCTCCCCCGCGGTGACGAACAGGTTCGCGGCGTCGCGGCGTCCCGTGAGGACGTCGCGCAGCGTCCCCTCCGCGGCGAGATCCCCGGCGGGGGCGCCGCGCTTGAGGGCGACGCCGAGCAGCCGGGACGCCTCGTCGTTGCAGACCGCGATCCGGCCCGCGGTGTCGACGGCCACGACGCCCTCGCCGACGCCGTGCAGCACCGCCTCCCGCTCGTGGACGAGCTCCACCAGCTCGTAGGGTTCGAGGCCGAGCGTCTGCCGCTTCAGCCGGCGGCCGATCGCGACCGAGGCGACCACGCCGAGCAGGACGGCGCCCGCGACGAACAGCGACATCTCGCGCAGCACGTGGCCGAGCTCCCGGTCGATGGCGCGGGCGTCGAACCCGACGCTGACCTCGCCGAGGATCCGCCCGTCCGGGCCGTACAGCGGCACCTTGCCGCGCGCGGACAGTCCGAGCGTGCCGCGCTCGACGCGGACGACCTCCCGCCCGGCCAGGGCGTCGGAGGGGTCGGTGCTCACGTGCCTGCCGAGCTCCAGCGGGTTCGGGTGGGACATCCGCAGGCCGCGGTTGTCGGTCACCACGACGAACAGCGCCCCCGTCCGGGCCCGGACGCGTTCGGCGCGGTCCTGCACGAGCCCGGCGCGGTCGCCGGCGGCGACCGCCGACGCGATCCGCGGGTCGGCGGCGACGCTGCGCGCCACCGTGAGGGCCCGCTGGCCGTACTGGTCGCGGAGCCGGCCGTCGAGCATCCAGGCGACCAGCCCGTACCCGAGGACCGCCACCACCACGACCACTCCGACCTGCAGGATCAGCACCTGGCGGGCGAAGGTGATGCGGGGCCGGACGGACATGACGTGCACCGTAGACCATGCCGGCCCGGCCGCCCAGCCCCCGGGCGAGCAGAACGAGCAAAACCCTGCGTATCGCGCTTAACGAGGGGATTCGCGGCTTGCGAGCACATCGCGGGCAAGGGTTCCGGTGACGCGCGCCACATCCGTACGGTGCCGCCGTGTCCACATCAGCATCATCCAAGCGAGACGGGGCCGGGCGACCGGCCGGGCCCGTGATCGAACTGCACGGCGCCACCAAGCGCTTCCGGTCGGCGGGCGGCGTCCACACGGCGGTCAGGGACCTGCACATGGCCGTGGGGCCGGGCGAGTTCGTCGCCGTGGTCGGCCCGACCGGCTGCGGGAAGTCGACCACCCTGTCCCTGGTCTCCGGACTGGAGCCGGCGTCCGCCGGCCGGGTCCTGGTCCACGGCAGGCCCGTGGACGGGATCCCCGACGGGGTCGGCTACATGTTCCAGAACGACGCCGTCCTCCCGTGGCGGTCCGTCCTGGACAACGTCGCGGCGGGGCCCCGCTACCGGGGCGCCTCCAAGCGGGAGGCGCGCGACCGCGCCCGGGACTGGGTCGCGCGGGTCGGCCTCGCCGGCTTCGAGGGCTATTACCCCCACCAGCTGTCGGGCGGGATGCGCAAGCGCGTCGCGCTGGCGCAGACCCTCGTCAACGAGCCGTCCGTGCTGCTCATGGACGAGCCCTTCTCCGCCCTGGACGTCCAGACCCGCGGCCTCATGCAGGACGAGCTGCTGCGCCTGTGGTCGGGGTCCGGCGCCGCCGTCGTGTTCGTCACGCACGACCTGGAGGAGGCGCTCGTGCTGTCCGACCGGGTCGTGGTCATGACCGCGGGCCCCGCGACGATCAAGAGCGTGTTCGAGGTGCCGCTGGAGCGGCCGCGCGACGCCGAGGAGGTCCGGCTCACCGGCGGTTTCCTCGACATCTACCGCGAGGTGTGGGACTCGCTGCGCGAAGAGGTCCAGATCACCCGCGAGAGAGGGGCCGGCCATGCGGCGTGAGACGAGGACGCGCGAGGCGGAGACCGCCCCGGCGGCGGAGACCGCCGACCGGCCCGTGCCCGCTCCGGACGACGCCGTTCCGGAGGACCGGAGCGAGCACGGCGACGTGGCCGCGATCGCGCGGCTGCGCACGGCCGGGCTGCGCCGCACCCTCGGCATCACCGCCGTCCGGGTCGCGCTCGTGGTGGTCTGGCTCGGGTCGTGGGAGCTGGCCGCGCGCAACTGGATCGACCCGTTCTACTACTCGATGCCGTCGAAGATCTGGGAGCGGCTCGTCGACTGGTTCACCGAGGGCACCTCGCAGGGGTCGATCTGGGAGCAGATCTCGGTCACGCTCCAGGAGGCGGTCGCGGGCTTCGCGCTCGGCGCCGCGGGCGGCGTCGTGCTCGGCATCGTGCTCGGCCGGAGCCGGTTCCTGTCGGACGTGTGCGCCCCGTTCATCAAGGCCGTCAACGCGATCCCGCGCATCATCCTGGCCTCGCTGTTCATCATCTGGTTCGGCCTCGGCATGCAGTCCAAGATCGCCACGGCGTTCGTGCTGGTGTTCTTCGCGGTCTTCTTCAACGCCTTCCAGGGCGCCCGCGAGGTCGACCGGAACCTCGTCAACAACGCGCGGATCCTCGGCGCGGGGCGGACGCAGGTGCTGTGGACGATCGTGGTGCCGAGCGCCACCTCGTGGATCCTCGCCTCGCTGCACTCGGCGTTCGGATTCGCCATCATCGGCGCG
The DNA here is from genome assembly GCF_039540335.1 of Actinomadura verrucosospora. Classification (NCBI taxonomy): domain Bacteria; kingdom Bacillati; phylum Actinomycetota; class Actinomycetes; order Streptosporangiales; family Thermomonosporaceae; genus Actinomadura; species Actinomadura verrucosospora. The sequence goes on from NZ_BAABEV010000010.1 coordinate 28,475, forward strand.
GTCGTCGGCGAGTACACCGGCGCCGACCGGGGCCTCGGCCTGCTCATCAACCACTCCCAGGGCACCTTCGACGCCGCCGGGATCTACGCCGGAATGATCATCATCACGGTGCTGGCGCTGCTCGCCGAGTACCTGCTCACGCTGCTGGAGGGCCGGCTGCTGCGCTGGCGCCCCGCCGCGTCCGGGCACGACGTCCAGATCTGACCCCGCCCGGCCCCGCCCCCGGGCCTTCCCACCCCCATCGCACGACCAGGAGAACCGCCATGCCCACCACCTCCGTCCGGGCCGGCGCAGCCGCGCTCGCCGCCCTCACCGCCCTGTCGTCCCTGTCCGCCTGCCGCGACTCCCGCGCCGGTTCCGGCTCGGACGGCGGCTCCGGCGGCACGGTCAAAATCATGATCGGCGGCATCGACAAGGTCATCTACCTGCCCGCCAAGCTGACCGAGCAGCTCGGCTACTTCAAGGAGCAGGGCCTGGACGTCCAGCTGCTCACCGAGCCCGCCGGGGCGCAGGCCGAGAACGTGCTCATCTCCGGGGACGTCCAGGGCGTCGTCGGCTTCTACGACCACGCCATCCATCTCCAGACCAAGGGCAAGTGCGTGCAGAGCGTCGTGCAGATGGCGGACGTGCCCGGCGAGGCGGAGATGGTCTCGGCGTCCAAGGCGGGCTCCCTGACCTCCCCGGCCGGGTTCAAGGGCAAGAAGCTCGGCGTGACCAGCCCGGGCTCGTCCACCGACTTCATCACCCGCGCGCTGGCCGTGCGCAACGGCGTCAAGACCTCCGACTACACGACGGTGAAGGCGGGCGCGGGCCAGACCTTCATCGCCACGATGGAGAACGGCGGCATCGACGCCGGCATGACGACCGACCCGACCATCGCCAAGCTCGTCAGCACCGGCAAGGCCAAGGTCATGGTCGAGATGCGCACCGAGGAGGGCACCCGCCGGGCGCTCGGCGGCCTGTACCCGTCCAGCTCGCTCTACATGGACTGCGCGTACGTGAAGTCGCACGGCGAGACCGTGCAGAAGCTCGCCAACGCCTTCGTCAAGACGCTCGGCTGGATCAAGCAGCACAAGCCCGCGGAGATCGCGGCGAAGATGCCGAAGGACTACGCGGGCGGCGATCCGGCGCTGTACGAGAAGGCGATCGGCGACTCGATCAGCATGTTCAACGGGGACGGCGTGATGAAGCCGGACGCCGCCGAGAACGTCCTGAAGGTGCTGGCGCAGTTCTCCCCCGAGGTCGCGGAGAAGAAGGGGCAGATCGACCTGGCCGAGACCTACACCACGCGTTTCGTCAGCAACGCGAAGCAGGGCTGATCGTGCCCGTCTGACCCGAACGGACGCGGTGACGCGGGCCGGGCCTCGCGCGGAGGCCCGGCCCGTCAGCGTCCCATGGCGGAGGAGAAGTCCGCGTCGGCGGGATCCTCCCGTCGCCCCGACCCCCAGCGCCGCGGCGCCCAGGCGGGCATCAGCAGCGCGAATCCCATCATCCCGTACACGCCGGACCCGAGCAGCATGCGCAGGCCGAAGTCCATGTCGCCGGCGGGCGGCACCCTTCCGGGCAGGTCGAGGGCGTGGCCGGGGTCGACCAGGAAGTAGGCGGACGCGCCGAGCAGCGCCAGCGCCGGCACCAGCGAGACCAGCGGCGACGCCCACCGCGCGACGATGACGACGCCCGTCACCAGGCCCACGGCGGCGAGCAGGGCGAACGCGCCGTAGATGCGCGTCCGGTCGGTGATCTCCTGCCCGGTGCCGTCGAAGGACTGCCCGGCCTGGACGTACCCCCAGGCCGCCCCGTACACCAGCGCGGGGGTGAGCAGGACGCCGAGGACGAGGCCGAACGCGTGGCGCACCGCGCATCACATCCATTCGAACGCGCCCGCCGCGGGGCGCGGGGTTCCGGTAGCGCCCCAATCACAACACGCGCGCCGGTGACGCCGCAGGAAATCCGTACCGTTTTATGGTGGTTCGTTTTGAACGCCTTTGGCTGGGCATCGCCGTCTCATTCGATCCGACAGCACGTTGGAGGAAACAATGTCGACCGCGATTTGGGTCGTCGTCGCCCTGGTGGTCGTCGCCGTTCTCGCCGCGGCCGGGTACCTCGCCACGACCCGGTCACGCACGGCGCGGCTCAGGCGGCGGTTCGGTCCCGAGTACGACCGGGTCCTGGAGCGCGAGGGCGGCCGCGCGGCCGCCGAGCGGGAGCTGCGCTCCCGCGAGCAGCGCCACCAGGAGCTGGAGCTGCGCGACCTCGACCCCCGGCGCCGCGAGGAGTACCGCGAGCAGTGGGTCCGCGTCCAGGAACGCTTCGTCGACGCCCCCGAGGCGGCGGTCGAGCAGGCCGACCAGCTCGTCACGGTGGTGATGGGCGAGCGCGGCTACCCCACGCACGGCTTCGAGGAGAAGGTCGCCCACCTGTCGGTCGAGCACGGCCGCACGCTGGACCACTACCGGCGGGCCCACACCATCAGCGGGAAGGCCGCGACCAAGGAGGCCTCCACCGAGGACCTGCGCCAGGCGATGGTCCACTACCGCGCCCTGTTCGAGGAGCTGCTCGCCCCGCACGGCGAGGGCCACCACGGCAAGGGCGAGGAGCACACCCCGGGGAACCCCGCGAAGCACGCCGCTCCGCACGCCGAGCAGCACGCCGCGGAGCGCACCGACGACCACGCCGGCAAGCACGCCGCCGCCCCCGCCGGCCCTGCCGCCGGGCAGCGCGGCGACGACCGAACCATGAGGAGCTGACCCGATGGAGCACAGGCGACCCGAGACCGGAACGCCCGCGGCCGCCGGGCCGCTCACCGGCGAGCGCGCAGGCGCCGCGGGAACGGCGGAACCCGGGACGACCGACGACCGGCACGTCGCCGGACCCGCACCGACCGCCCCCGGCGGGCAGGCGCCCGAGACCGTGCCGGACACGGTCCCGGACCAGGTGCCGGCCCACCGCGGCACGGACCGCGCCAGGACCCCCGTCAGGGACGCGGGCGCGATCAAGACCCCGAGCCAGGAGGCCAACCAGGTCAAGGCGTCCAGCCGGGACACCGACCCGATCGGGACCCCCGTCCAGAACGGCGAGCCCAAGCACGCCGCTCCCCAGCGGCCGGGCGCCGTCCCCGGCGCCCCGGGCACCGCGTCCGGCGGCGTTCAGGAGAAGCTGATCGACCCGGCCGAGGCCGAGCGGTTCCGGGAGCGGTGGCACGAGGTCCAGGCCGCCTTCGTCGACGACCCGGGCGAGTCGGTGCGCAAGGCGGACGGCCTGGCCTCCGAGGCCGTCGACGCCCTCGGGCGCGCGCTGGCCGCGCACCGGCGCTCGCTCACCGCGGCGCTGGACGGCGGCGAGGCCGCCGACACCGAGCGCCTCCGGCTGGCGCTGCGCGGCTACCGCGACCTCATGGACCGCATCTTCGCCGCCTGACGCGGCGAAAAGGGCGCCCCCGCGGAATCGCGGGGGCGCCCTTTTCGCCTTTCGGGATCAGCCGTTCAGGAACCGGTAGACCGCCTCGCGGCCCTGGGTCCCGCGCTCGCGGTTCTGGATGGAGTGGGAGGCGCCCTTCACCACGACGAGCGTGCCGCGCGGGGCGTAGCGCAGTTCTTCGCGCGCCCACTCCAGCGGCGTGGACAGGTCGCGGTCGCCGTTCACCAGCAGGACCGGGACCGACAGCCCGGCGCGGCGCGGTTCGGCCGTGTGCCGCGCCCACGGCCAGTGCAGGCACTCCTGGACGAACCCGCCGCCGACCGCCGTGTCCGCGGTGAACGGCCAGGTCGCCCGGGCCGGCAGGTGCCTGCGCGCCCGCTCCAGCGCGGCCTTCCGCACGCCCGGCGGCGTCTCGGACGTCCCCCACGGGAACCGGCCGTCCCCGCAGATCGTCGCGATGTGCAGGCCCGAGCTGTACTCGGCCGGGTCCTCGCCGCCGGAGTCGAGCGCCCGGAGCAGGCGGTCCAGGTGCGCGGCGTCGCCGTGGCGGGCGTCGTGGACCGCCGAGACGACGTCCCCCAGCCCGCCGAGGGCGCCGGCGTCCCGGTAGGTGGGGTCGAGGAACTCGTAGGTCACCAGCATGTCCCAGATCCGCACGGCGTCCTGGCGGTGCCGTGCGAGCCAGGCCAGGTCGCGGGCGGGGTCGAAGCCGCAGGCGGGCGCGGCGGCGCAGGCGTCGCGCAGGACGCGCGCGGTGGCCCGCAGCCCGGTGAGGTAGAGCATGTCGTCGCCCTGCGGGTCGACGAACGGGAGCACCGAGTCGAGGACGAGCTTTCTGACGCCGGCCGGATGGGACGCGGCGTAGGCGGCGCCGGTCATGGTCCCGTAGGACACGCCGTCCACGGTCCAGCTCCGCACGCCGAGCGCGCGGCGCAGCAGGTCGAGGTCGCCGACCGTCTGCTCGGTGGTGAAGTAGTGCCGCCGGTCGCCGAGGACGCCGGCGCACTCCCTCACCGCGCCGGGCGTGGGCGGCTCGATGTCACTGCCGCCCACCTGCGCCTGGAGCCGCGGGCAGTCGACGGCGCCGAACTCCCCCGTGCCGCGCTGGTCGATCATGACGAACCGGTAGTTCCTCGCCAGCTCCGGCAGGCGCTTGGAGATGCCGGAGACGAAGGGGACGCCGGGCTGCCCTGGGCCACCGGTCAGGAACATCAGGACGCCCTTGGGCGCGCGCGCCTCGTCCGCCGCCGCGACCTGGAGCCTCAGGGTCCGGCCGCCCGCGGGGTGGCGGTGGTCGAGGGGCACGGTCAGGAACGAGCAGGTGAAGCCGGGCTGCCCGGCGCAGGGCCTGGAGTCGGTCAGCCGGGGCGCGGCCGGCCGGGCGGGGGGCGCTTGGGGTGCCGCGGACGCCGTCGCCCCGCCCGCTCCGAGGAGCGCGAGGGTGAGGGCTAACACCGCTGAGCAACGTGGTCGCATGGGGGGATCCTCCCTCCGGACTCCCGCGCTCGCCGGGATGTCGCCGGATCCGGTCATGTCGCCGCCCGCCACCCGGCGCCGCGCCCCGGCGGCTCTCGTCAGGACGGCGGCGAGGGTGAATACTGAATCCCGTTCGGTAAATCCGTGAGCGGAGGACCCAGGTGTCCGAGAACTTCTCGATGACCATCGACGGCCGGGCCGTGACGGCGCCCAGCGCCTTCGGCGTGATCGATCCGGCGACCGGCGAGGTCGCCGAGCAGGCCCCCGACGCGTCCCGGGAGCAGCTCGACGCGGCGATGGCCGCGGCGCAGGCCGCCTACGCCGGGTGGCGCCGCGACGAGGCCGCGCGCCGCAAGGCGCTGCTCGCCGCGGCCGAGGTCATGTTCGCCAGGTCCGAGGAGATCGGCCGGATCCTCACGCTGGAGCAGGGCAAGCCCCTGGCCGACGCGACCATGGAGGTCGTCGGCGCGGGCGTGTGGCTGAAGTACTTCGCCGGCCTGGAGATGCCCCGCGAGGTCATCCAGGACGACGCCGGCGCGCGGGTGGAGGTCGTGCGCCGCCCGATGGGCGTGGTCGCCGCGATCACCCCGTGGAACTACCCGCTGCTCCTGGCCGTCTGGAAGCTCGCCCCGGCGCTGCTCGCGGGCAACACGATGGTCCTCAAGCCGTCCCCCTTCACGCCGCTGTCGAGCCTGAAGCTCGGCGAGGTGCTGCGCGACGTCCTGCCGCCCGGCGTGCTGAACGTCGTCACCGGCGGCGACGAGCTCGGCGCCTGGATGACCGGCCACGAGGTGCCCCGCAAGATCAGTTTCACCGGCAGCGTCGCGACCGGCAAGCGCGTCGCGGCCGCGGCGGCGCCCGACCTGAAGCGCGTCACGCTGGAGCTCGGCGGCAACGACCCGGCGATCCTGCTCGACGACGCCGACCCGGCCGTGGTCGCCGACCGGCTGTTCGGCGCCGCGTTCCAGAACAACGGCCAGGTCTGCTCGGCGATCAAGCGCGTGTACGTCCCGGAGGCCCTCTACGGGGACGTGGTGGACGCGCTCGCCGAGCGGGCGAAGGCCGCACGGGTCGGCAACGGGATGGACGAGGGCGTCCAGTACGGGCCGATCAACAACCGGCCGCAGTACGAGCGGGTCGGCGAGCTGGTCGCCGACGCGCTCGCGGGCGGCGCCCGCGCGGCGGCGGGCGGCGGGCCGATCGACGGGCCCGGCTACTTCTTCGAGCCGACGATCCTCGCCGACGTCTCCGACGGCGCCCGGATCGTGGACGAGGAGCAGTTCGGCCCCGCACTGCCGGTCATCAAGTACACCGACCTGGAGGACGCCGTCGCGCGCGCCAACGGCACCCACTTCGGGCTGTCCGGATCGGTGTGGGGAACCGACGCCGACCGGGCCGCCGAGGTCGCCGGGCGGCTGGAGTGCGGCACCGCGTGGGTCAACACCCACCTGGCCCTCGCCCCCCACCAGCCGTTCGGCGGCTTCAAGTGGAGCGGCGTCGGCGTGGAGAACGGCCCGTGGGGCCTGTACGGGTTCACCGAGCTCCAGGTGATCCACCGCTCGAAGGGCTGAGCGCCCCGGGCGGGGCCCGGCGGCCGGGCCCCGCCCGGCGTGGCACACTTTCCGGACGGGGAGCGTGGATCACCGCACCGACCCTGGAGGACCCGGATGCACACCTGGGACGTCATGCGGCAGGACGACCTCGGCAACGTCTTCCGCGTCGCGGCGCACGACTCCCGCATCTCCGCGCTGGCCCAGGCCATGGTCCTGGAGAGCGGCGTCCGGCACCGGCAGATGTACTGGGTGGACGGCCCGCCCGGCCCCGCCGTGCGCACCAACCGCGACCTGTACCTGGTGTTCCTCCATCTCGGGCAGGAGGCGAGGGCGGCCTCGTGGTCGCTGTCGGCGTTCCTGCGCTCGCTGTGGAAGGTCGGCGCCGTGCTCGCCGACCAGGCGCGGCTGGAGCCCGACGACGTGGCGGCGATGTTCGCGGCGGCCGCCGTCACGCCGCCCGCCTCCTTCGACCCCGCCTGGAGCGGCAAGGACCTGTCGCTGCCCGGAGACGAGCCGGAGGGGTACGCCGACTGGGAGCGCGTCCTGCTCTCCCAGATCGCCGATCTGGAGGACTTCCTGGCCGCTCCTCCGGGCCCGCAGGCCCGGTTCGGCGTGGAGGCCCCCCGCCCTCCGGGTTCTGGGGCCCGCGCCACCCCGGCCCGCTGGTACAACTTCGACCCGGCGACCTACCTCGAGTGCGCCGTGGCGGGCAGCCTCGGCGGATGGGACGCGGCCGACGGCGCCCGCGTGCCGCTGCCGGCCGGCCCCGGCGAGCCGCCGGCGCGCTCCTACGTCCGCGCGCTCACCACGATGAGCTGGAGCGATCTGGCCCGCATCGCGGTCTGCGGGCAGATGTACGAGTAGCCCGCCCTGTCGCCCCCGCGTGGTAGGACTGGCCTCATGAGCGAGCGGCCGGTCGAGTTCGGCGACCGGGGCGGCTGGTGCCTGGCGAGGGGCCGCCCCCACCCGGCGCTGCGCCCGTTCCTGCGCTCCTACGACGGCTACTGGGAGACGGAGTCCGTGCCGTCCCGGACGCGGACCCTGCCCACCCGCACCACCGTGGTGATCCTCAACCTGGGCCCGCCGCTCCACCTGGAGGTCCCCGACCCGGGGGTGCGCGAGCGCGCGTACGGGTCGTTCGTCGCGGGGATGCACGACGGCCACGGCATGTACCTCAGCCCAGGCGGGCAGCGCGGCATCCAGCTCGACGTGACCCCGCTCGGCGCCTACACGCTGCTCGGCGTCCCGATGGCGCGGCTCACCAACGCCGCCGCCGAGCTGCCCGACCTGCTGGGCCGGGAGGCGCGGACGCTGGTCGAGCGGCTCGCCGACGCGCGCACCTGGGGCGCCCGGTTCGCCGTCCTGGACGCCTTCCTGCTGCGCCGCCTCGACGCCGGTCCCGTCCCCGACCGGGAGGTGGCCCGGGCGTGGCGGCTGCTGGACGGGGACCCCTCCCTGCCGGTCGCCGACCTCGCCGCCGACGTCGGCTGGAGCCGCAAGCACCTCACCCACCGGTTCCGGGAGCAGGCCGGGCTGCCGCCCAAGGTGATGGCGCGGGTGCTGCGCTTCCAGCGCGCCGTCGGGCTGCTCCGAGGCGGCGCCGGGCCCGCCGAGGCCGCGTTCGCGTGCGGCTACTACGACCAGGCCCATCTCAACCGCGACTTTCGCGCCCTGGCGGGCTGCACGCCCACCGAACTGGTCGGCGGCCCGCCGGAGCCGCGGAGCGTCTCCGCGCCGGCCGGGGCCTCCGCCTGAGCCGGCCGGGGTCAGCTCTGGTGGACGCCGCCGCCCAGGTTCATCACGATGACGCCGAGCACGATGATGACGGCGCCGGCGATGGTCAGCGGTCTGACCGGCTCGTCGAACAGCACGACGCCGCCCGCGAACGCGCCGATCGTGCCGAGCGCGGACCAGATGGCGTAGACGGGCCCGACGTTCAGCGACGTCAGCGCCCTGGCCATGAGGACGAAGGAGATCAGGTACCCGGCCACCACGATCAGCGAGGGCCCCAGCCGGGTGAAGCCTTCGGAGGCGCGCATCGCCAGCGTCGCCGTGACCTCGAAGGCGATCGCGAGGCCGAGCAGGACGAAGGGCATCAGCGGGCCTCGCCGTGCTCGGCGGCGATCGCCTCGAAGACCTTCATGTCCGCCGCGAACGGCGAGCCGGGGCGGGGCCAGTGCAGCGCGATCTCGGTGATGCCGAGTTCGGCGTAGCGGCCGGCCAGGTCGGCGAACGCGCCGGTCGACTCCAGCCAGGGCTCCTCGTTGAAGCCGGTCAGCAGGACGAGGTCGTCGAGGCGGCGGCCCTCGGCGTCGCACGCGGCGCGCAGGGCCTCCAGCCGGGAGCGGACGATGCCGTACGGCTCGTCCCCCTCGCCGTGGGCGCTGGTCACCCAGCCCGTGCCGTACCGGGCGGCGAGCCGCATCCCGCGCGGCCCGTCCCCCGCGATGACGAACGGCACGCGGGGGCGCTGGACGCAGCCGGGCTCCTGCACGACCTCGCGCGCGGTGTAGTACTCCCCGGCGAACGAGGTCTCGGGGCCGGTCAGCAGGCGGTCCAGCAGTTCCACCCACTCGGCGAAGCGGGAGGCGCGCTCGCCCGGGCTCCAGTCGTCGCCGAGGATCCCGGCGTCGGACGCGCGGCGCGTGCCGCCCGCCCCGACGCCGACGGTCAGGCGCCCGCCGCTCACGTGGTCGATCGTCTTGATCGCGTGCGCGGTCGGCACGGGATGCCGGAAGTTCGGCGAGGTCACCAGCGTGCCGATCCGGACGCGGGAGGTGACCGCCGCGGCGGCGGCGAGCGTGGTGTAGGCGTCGTACCAGGGCGTCGTGCCGCGCCAGGCGATGTGGTCGTACACCCACGCGTGCCGGAACCCGAGGTCCTCGGCACGCCGCCACGGCTCCCCGGCCTCCGGCCAGGACAGCATGGGCCACATCACGGCGCCGATCCTCGGTGCGGTCACCGGCTCCTCCGTTCTCTCCGGCGCCCCCCGCGGAACGCCAACACCAATAGATACATGCCATCGCCGCGGTTCACGCACCGGACCGCGCAAGCCACCGGTGCAGGGCCCACCACCAGTTCGCGGTCCGGGAGACCGCCGCGCCCGCACCGGGGTCGAGCAGGGGCCGCCCGGCCAGCTCCTGGAAGCGGCGGATCCGGTACTTCACGGTGTTCCCGTGGACGTGCAGCGCCGCGGCCGTCGGCTCGATCCGGCCGCCGTGGTCGAGGTAGGCCAGCGCGGTCTCGGCCAGTTCCCGGTGGAACGGCTCGGCGGGGTCGAGGCCCGGCAGCAGCGCGCCGGCGAGCAGGCCGCCGAGTTCCGGCTCGGCCTCGGTGGCGGTGAGCAGCGCGAGGTCGGCCAGCTCCCGCATCCCGGTGAGCCCGGCGGCGGCGCCCGCGCGCAGCGCCCGCCGTCCGAGCGCGTACATCGGCGCGACCTCGCCGGGACGGGCGGGCGGGGCGGCCACCAGCAGCGGGCCGGAAGGCCCGGCGACCGGGTCCCGCGGTCCGGGCAGCCGGGCGACGAGGGCCGCGAGCCGCCCGTCGACGAGCCCGCACAGGCTCGGCCCGCCGGCGGTGAGCGCCGCCTCCAGCCGTCCCGCCACGGCGGGGTCGCTGACGTCGGAGACCACGCAGTGGTAGGCGGCGCGGGCGTCGAGCGGGGCGAGCACGGGGACGGACTCGCCGTGCAGCAGCTGCCGGAGCATCTGGAGGCGCCCCTCGCGGACGGTCCGCGCCATCTCCAGCTCGGCGACCCGGTGCGCGTGGACCATCCGCTGCACCAGCGCGGTGGTGATCTCGTCGATGCGGGTCACGCCGTCCAGCAGCGCCGCGTCCGGGACGCCCCTGCGGCGGCCGTCGGCGACGAGGGCCCGGACGAGGTGGGCGCGGCCCGCCTGGAAGCCGTCCAGGAACGCCGCGACGGGCACGCCCTGCCGGGCCCGGTCCGAGCCGAGCCGCTCCGCCGCCGCGAGCGCCTCCTCGCTCGGCTCGCCGTCCTCCAGCGCGGTGAGCACGCCGTGCACCAGGGCGCGGGTGTGCCGCCTGGTCTCCTCCTCCGGCAGCGCCGCCACCAGCTCCGACCGGCCGCGGGCGGCGCGGACCGTCGCCTCCAGCAGCACCGGATCGTCGGTGTGCTCGATCAGCAACCGCAGGAACCGGTCGCCTGCGCTGGGCTCCATCCCTCCATTGTGCGGCCCGGTTGTCCGTTCCGGACAACCGGGCGTGCGGGCGTTGGGCGCCGCCGGTCTAGCCGGGAGGGCCGGCCATGGTGTTCGGTGGTCGGGAGACGAGCCAAGGAGTGCGCGATGTCCGACGAGGAAGAGTTCCTGGAGAAGCTGCCGACCGACCTGATCTTCCGGCTGCCGCCCACCTTCGACGACGTCGCGGACGAGCGCCGGCACCGCAAGGAGAGGCTCGCCGCCGCGCTGCGCGTCTTCGGCAAGTTCGGCTTCGAGGAGGGCGTGGCCGGGCACATCACCGCCCGCGACCCGGAGCGCACCGACCATTTCTGGGTGAACCCGTTCGGCATGTCGTTCAAGCACATCCGGGTCAGCGACCTGATCCTGGTGAACCACGAGGGCAAGGTCGTCGAGGGGCGCTACCCGGTCAACGAGGCGGCGTTCGCGATCCACTCGCAGGTGCACCAGGCGCGCCCGGACGTGGTGGCGGCCGCGCACAGCCACTCCACCCACGGGCGGGCGATCTCCGCTCTCGGGCAGAAGCTGGAGCCCATCACGCAGGACGTGTGCGCGTTCTACCAGGACCACGGCCTGTTCGACGACTACACCGGCGTCGTCACCGACCTGGAGGAGGGCAAGCGCATCGCCGCCGCCCTCGGCGGCCACAAGGCCGTCATCCTGCGCAACCACGGCCTGCTCACCGTCGGCGACACCGTGGACGCCGCCGCGTGGTGGTTCATCACGATGGAGCGCTCCTGCCAGGTGCAGCTGCTGGCCAAGGCGGCGGGGCAGGTCGTCCCGATCGAGCACGACAACGCCGTCCTGACCCACGAGCAGATCGGCAACGACCTGGTCGGCTGGATCAACTACCAGCCCCTCTACGACCAGATCACCCGCGAGCAGCCCGACCTGTTCGAGTAGGCGGCCCCTCCCCCGGCCCCGGCCCCGGCGCGCTCGGCGGCGCCGGGGCCTTCGCGTCCGCCGGCCGCGCCCGCGGGTCGTGGTGGGCGAGCAGGACGCGGGCGATGCGCTCCAGGGCGGCCCGGTCGTCCGGGGTGAGCGGCGCCAGCAGCTCGTCGTCCAGCCCGGCCGCGCGGCGGGTGACCTCGTCCAGCTCGGCGCGGCCCTCGGCGGTCGGCTCGACCACGTAGCGGCGGCGGTCGGCCGGGTCGCGCTCGCGGCGGACGAGCCCGGCCTCCTCCAGCCGGCCCACGACCTCGACGAGGTCGCTCGGGTCGATGCGCAGCCGGACGGCCAGGTCGCGCTGCGAGGCGGGCGCGGCGTCGTCCAGCGCGGACAGGACGGCGAAGTGCCAGAGGCCGAGGCCGTGCTCGTCCAACATGCGGCCCATCCGCGCCCGTCCGGCCCGCCCGACCTGGGCGAGCACGAACGCGGTGATCCCGAGCAGGCGGGGCGGCAGGGGCCCGGCGGTCTCGTCCATCCGCCTATTGTAGGGTTTCCCCAATCATTGGTGAGCACCCACGATTGGGGACGGCATGGACGCGCTGTATCCGCGCCTTCTGGTGGACGACTTCCGAGCCTGCGCGGCCTTCTACGAGGCGGCGCTGCGCGCGCTGCTCGGGATCGAGCCGGTCAAGCTGATCCCGGAGGCCGAGTACGCGAACTGGGACCTGCGGGGCGAGGCCGCGCTGGTCGTGATGGGGCGCGCGCGGATGGCCGAGGCCGTCGGCACCGCGGACCTGCCCGCGCCGTCCGGGCAGGACGGCTCGATGCTGGTGCTGCGCGTGGACGACGTCGGCGCGGCGGCCGGGACGCTCCGCGGGCTCGGCGCCGTCCAGGTCGCCGGGCCGCGGGACCGCCCCGAGTGGGGGCCGGGGCTGCGCACCGCCCATCTGCGCGACCCCGGCGGGAACCTGCTGGAGCTCCAGTCCTACTGAGCGGGCTCCTCGGCGGGCTCGGTGAGCGGGAGCAGGACCTGGAACCGGGTGTCGCCGGGCAGCGACTCCACCCGGATGTCGCCGCCGTGCCGGCCCGCGACGATGCGCCAGGAGATGTCGAGGCCGAGCCCCGTGCCCTGCCCCACCGGCTTGGTGGTGAAGAACGGCGTGAAGATGCGGTCGAGGTCCTCCTCGGGGATGCCGATCCCCGTGTCGGCGATCTCCACCAGCGCGTAGTCGTCCTCGCGGGCGGTGCGGATCGTCAGCGTGCCGCTGCCCTGCATCGCCTGCAGCGCGTTGACGATCAGGTTGGTCCACACCTGGTTCAGCTCGGCCGCGTAGACCGGGACGGGCGGCAAGGTCTCGTCGTAGACGGTCTTGACCGTCACGCCGTCGCCGAACTTGCGCTTGAGCATGGTGAGCGTGCTGTCCAGCAGCTCGCGCAGGTCGGTGCGCCGGTAGGGCGCGCGGTCGAGCTGGGAGTACTGCCGGGCCGAGTCCAGCAGCGCGGTGATGCGGCCCATCGCCTCGGAGATCTCCGCCTGGAGCTGGGTCACCTCCATCACCTCGGCCAGCCAGCGGATCGCGGCGGGCAGGTGGCCGCCCGCCGCCCGCTCGACCTCCTCGGCCTGCTCGATGCCGATCCCGGCGGCCACCAGGCCCGGCGCGAGGTCCCAGGCGTCCTCGACGCCGTGCTCCTCCAGCCAGTCGCCGAGCTCGTCCTCGGCGTCGCTGACCTCCAGCGGGCTGCGTCGCCCGCCGGGCGCGGCCGGCAGCGCCGGGCGCAGCGACACCAGCGCGCTCAGATGGGTGCAGTCGACGCCCTGCGCGGCGAGGTCGGCGAGGCTCTTCTGCGCGCCGATCAGCCGGTCGCCGAGCTCGGCGCTGGCCCGCGCCGCGGCGGCGGCCGGGTTGTTCAGCTCGTGGGTGAGGCCCGCGGTGATGGTGCCGAGCGCGGTGAGGCGCTCGCGCTGGTCGACGACCCGCCGCGCGTTGGTCATCCCGAAGAAGACGCCCTCCAGCAGGTGCGTGGCCATCGGGAACCACTTGCGGACCATCTTGGCGAACTTGTACGCCGGCAGCACGAAGACCCGTGTGGGGCGCGTCGCGCGCAGCGAGTGCTGGTACCTCTGCTCGATCTTGTCGCCCAGGTACGCCTGCACCGCCCCGCCGTAGGTGCCGGGCCGGTCGGTCCGGCTGACCTGCGCCACGTGGCCCCGGACGTTCTGGGTCATCACCATCTCGCCGTCGAGCAGCACGTAGAGGAACTCCGCGGCGTCGCCCTGGGCGCAGATGATCCCGTCCCGCGGGTAGTCCGCGACCGTCCCGCAGGCCGACAGCCAGCCGAGCTTCTCGTCGTCGAGGTCCTCGAAGAGGAACAGCTCCCGCAGCTGCTCCGGTGACGCGGTGTTCATGCCTGCTCCAGGTAACGGTGGACCAACGCGACGGCCATCGCGCCGTCGCCGACCGCGGACGCCACCCGCTTCATCGACTCCGCGCGGACGTCGCCCGCCGCGAACACCCCGGGGACGCTGGTCTCCAGGTGGTAGGGCTGGCGGGCGAGCGGCCACCCGGCGGGGCGGCGGCCCCCGCCGACGAGGTCGGGCCCGGTCAGGACGTATCCGCGCGCGTCGCGCTCGACGAAGCCGTCCAGCCACTGCGTGCCCGGCTCCGCGCCGATGAACACGAACAGCCAGTGCGCGTCGATGGTCTTCTTCCCGCCCGGCCACGCGAACGTGAGGCGTTCCAGCCGGTCGGCGCCCTCCGCCGCGCACACCGTCTTGCCGGTGTGCACCTCGATGTTGGGCGTCGCCGCGATCTGCTCGACCAGGTAGTGCGACATCGACTTCTCCAGGCCCTCGGCCCGGACGATGATGTGCACCTTCCTGGCGTACTTGGCCAGGTGCACGGCCGCCTGGCCCGCGGAGTTGGCGCCGCCGACGACGGCGACCTCCTCGTCCGCGCAGGACGGCGCCTCGGTGAGCGCGGCGCCGTAGTACACGCCGCGCCCGACGAAGTCGTCCACGCCCTGCGCGTTGAGGCGCCGGTAGGAGACGCCGGTGGCGAGGATGACGGCGTGCGCGGCGATCTCCGTCCCGTCCGACAGCCGCGCCACCCGGGCCGTGCCCCGCGCCTCCAGGGAGGTGACCTCGCCGGCCTGCAGCAGCTCGGCGCCGAACCGGTCGGCCTGGCGGCGGGCCCGGTCGGCGAGCTGCGCGCCGCTCACCCCGTCGGGGAAGCCGAGGTAGTTCTCGATGCGGGAGCTCTGCCCGGCCTGGCCGCCGAGGGCGCGGCGCTCCACGACCACCGTCCTCAGGCCCTCGGACGCCCCGTACACGGCCGCGCCGAGGCCGGACGGGCCGCCGCCGACGACGATCAGGTCGTAGAAGCCGGTGGACGGGGTGCTCGGCAGGCCGACCGCGGCGGCCAGCTCGGCGTCGGACGGGGCCGACAGCGTCTTTCCGTCCGCGGTGACGATCAGCGGCAGCTCCGGGCACGCCGCCGCCGTGACCAGCTGGGCGCCCTCGGGGTCGCCGTCCATCAGCCAGGTGTAGGGCACCTGGTGGCGGGCCAGGAAGTCGCGGACCTCGTAGCAGCGGGACGACCAGCGGTGCCCCACCACCCGCAGCTCGCCCGGCGGGCGCCGGTCGACGCGCGCCCAGGCGTCGAGCTGCTCGTCGATCACCGGGTAGAACTTCTCCTCCGGCGGGTTCCACGGCTTCAGCATGTAGTGGTCGAGGTCGACGTCGTTGATAGCGCGGATCGCCGCGTCGGTGTCGGCGTAGGCGGTGAGCAGGATCCGGCGCGCGAACGGGAACAGGTCCATGGCGCGTTCCAGGAACTCCACGCCGTCCATCCCGGGCATCCGGTAGTCGGCGAGCAGCACGGCCGTGTCGTCGCCGCGCAGCCGCAGTTCGCCCAGCGCCTCCAGCGCCTGCCCGCCCGACTCGGCGCGCACGATCCGGTACCCCTCGGCGTACCGGCGGCGCAGGTCCCGCGCCACGGCCCGGGACACGCCCGGGTCGTCGTCGACCGTCAGCAGCACTGGTTTGGACAACATGTCCCCCTCGTTCCGACACAACCCCGTACGAAAGCCTACGTGGATCCGGCGCCTGGCGCGCGGGCCCCGCACCGCCGATCGGGGCCCCGCCGCCCCGCCGCCGCCGCGGCATCGGTCATGATCGGCACATGGACCTGCGCGTTGCTCTGATCGGATACGGCACCGGCGGCTCGGTGTTCCACGCCCCGCTGATCTCGTCCGTCCCGGGGATGCGGCTGGCCGCGGTCGTCACCGGCGCCCCGGAGCGGCAGCGGGCCGTGCGCGAGCGGTACCCGGAGGCCGAGGTCCTCGACAGCGTGGACCGGCTGTGGGGGGCCTCGGGCGCCTGCGACCTGGTGGTGGTCACCGCCCCCAACCGGCAGCACGTGCCGCTGGCCCGGACGGCGCTGACCTCGGGCCTGCCCGTCGTCGTGGACAAGCCCGTCGCGGCCACCTCGGCCGACGCCCGCTCCCTCGCCGCGCTGAGCGCCGTCCGGGGCCTGCCGGTCTTCCCCTTCCACAACCGCCGCTGGGACGGCGACTTCCAGACGGTGCGGCGGCTGGCCTCCTCCGGCGCCCTCGGCGACGTCCGGCGCCTGGAGTCCCGCTTCGAGCGCTGGCGGCCGCAGGTCAGGGAGAGCTGGAAGGAGAGCGCCGACCCCCGCGACGCGGGCGGCATCCTGTTCGACCTCGGCTCCCACCTCGTCGACCAGGCCATCGCGCTGCTCGGCCCCCCGGACCGGGTCTACGCCGAGATCGACACCCGCCGCCCCGGAGCCACGGCCGCCGACGACGTGTTCGTGGCCCTGACCCACCCGGGCGGCGCCCGGTCGCACCTCTGGATGAGCGCCACCGCGGCCAGCCCCGGGCCGCGCTTCCGGGTCCTCGGCAGCGACGCGGCGTACGCGGTCTCGGGCATGGACGTCCAGGAGGAGCAGCTCCGCGCGGGCCTCACCCCCAAGGACCCCGGCTACGGCATCGCTCCGCCCGGGTCCAGCGGCATGCTCGGCGTCCCCGGGCACGAGGCGCCGGAGCCCACGGCCGCCGGGGCCTACCACGACTTCTACGCCGGCGTCCTGCGCACCCTGCGGGACGGCGCGCCGCCCCCGGTCACGCTCGCCGAGGCGATCACCGGGCTGGAGGTCATCGAGGCCGCCGCCCGCTCCGCCCGCGAGTCCGCCGTCGTCGAACCCGGCGACCGGTGAGAAGCCGGGGAGGGGCGCGGACCCGTCAGAGCACGGAGACGTGGACGTGGTCGAAGTGGTTCTGGGTGACGCTGCCGCGGTCCTCCATCTGGCTCCAGCCGCCGCTGCCGCGCATGTCGTAGATGCGCTGCTTCCAGATGACGTACTTGATGCCGAGGCGGGACGCGTTGTCGATCACGTACTGGGCGACCCGGTCGCCGTGCGCCTGGGCGGACGCGCTCGGCATCCTGCCGCCGGTGCTCTCCATGAAGTCGCATGCCCGGCCCGAGCCGTGGTCCTGCGGGTCGCCAGGCCGCGCGCAGCCGATGGTGGGGAAGGCGCCGAACTTCCCGTCGATCTCCAGCAGCACGGTGCGCATCCGCGCGGTCATGGAGTTGCCGACGATCGGGGACTTCGCGCCGCTCGCCCCGTCCGGGCGGCCGCCGCCGGCGGGGGCGGTGGTGCGGGTCGTCTCCGGCTTGTACTTGGCGAGGAGCTTCTTGACGCGGGCGCGCTGGCCCTCCAGGTCGTCGATCTCCTTCTTGACCGCGTCCAGCTTCTTCCTGGCCGTCGCCTGCGACTGGACCGCCTTGGCGCTCAGCGTCTCCAGGTTCTGGATGCGGCGGCCGTTGTTGCGCGTGATGTGCTCGATCACGGCGGCGTCGCGGACGGCGGCGCCCGGCTCGGCCGAGGAGATCATCGGGATCACGTCGAGGCGGCCGGTCATGTAGGTGGTGGACGCCAGGCGGGCGATGTCGACGCGGGCGGCGTCGTACTCGCGGCCGGCCCGGGTCGCGTCCGCGCCCGCGCGCTCGGCGGCCTTCTTCGCCTCTTCGAGGGAGACCAGCTCGCCCCGGTACTCCTTGGAGAGCTTCTCCGAGCGCGCCTTGAGCTTGGCGTACTCCTTCTTCAGGTCCTTCGGCTGCTGCGGGAGAGCCGCCGCGCTGCCCGAAACCGGCGGCAGCGCCGCCGAGACGCCCGCCGCGAGCGCCAGCGCCGCCAGGCGCTTCGCCGTTCCTCGCCCGCGCGGGGGGCGGGGAGTCCTGCCGGGGGGATCGAGGGCCGCCACAGATCTCTCCTAGATAACAAAGCTCAAGATTGGCGGCACATTACCACAATCGCCCTATTTACCTCACAAGCTTCACAAAACACACACCGTCACGCGCGGACTACCGGACGGCGCCGCGCCGGGAGGCCGAGGGCCGGACCACCCGGTGCGGTCCGGCCCCTCCCCCGGGCACGCCGGGCGGACCCAGCGCCCCCCGTCACGGCCCGACGAGCTCCTCCCAGCGCGGCACCCGCGGCGACGACAGCAGCCGCAGCCCGGCCTCGGCGAGCGTCCGGTCGCCCTTGCGGTTGTTGCACCTGCCGCACGCCAGGACGGTGTTCTCCCAGGTGTCCGCGCCGCCGCGGGACTGCGGGTGGACGTGGTCGATCGTGTTGCCGCGCTTCCCGCAGTAGCAGCAGCGGCCCCCGTCGCGCAGATACACGCCGCGCTTGGTCCAGGGCGGGCGCCTGCCGTGCCTCCAGCGCATCGCGACGTAGCGGACGAGCCGCAGGACCCGCGGAACCGGGAAGCGGCCGAAGGTGCGGCCCTCCTCCGCCTCCTCGACCACGGCCACCTCGCGCACCAGCATGCGGATGGCGTGCCGCAGATCGACCCTCTGCATGGGTTCGTACGACGCGTTCAGGACGAGCACGTTCACCGCGTCACCTCCCTGGCCCGTGCCGCTCCCCCGCCAGGATTCGAACCTGGATATCCGCATTAACAGTGCGGCGTTCTGCCGTTGAACTACGAGGAAATGCTTCGGCAATTCTCCGCCTTCCGGGCATTTCCCGGAAGACCTCCCTGAGAATGCCCAGCGGCGGGCCGCGGGGGCAACGTGTTTTCCGGTCAGCGACCGGAGGCGGGGAGGTCGGACACGGCCGCCTGGTACTCCAGGGACTCGCGCTCCAGCCGGAAGCCGAGCTCCTCGTTCACGGCGAGCATGTGAGCGTTGTCGCCGGAATTGTCCGTTTCGATCTCCCGCACGCCGGGGCACTCCTCCCCCAGCCAGCGCAGCATCGCCGCCTTCACCCAGATGCCGAGCCGCCTGCCGCGGTGCTCGGGCAGCACCGCCGTGTCGTACTGCGCCGCGCGCCCGGCGCACCCGGCCGGCACCACGACCTCGGTGAACCCGGCGATGACGCCTCCCGACAGCGCCGCGACCGTGTAGAGGTCGTCGCCGCGCTTGGCGACGATCTCGGCCATCTCGCGGACGCGGTGCGCGTCCCAGGGCGTCCCCTCGTACTCGGCGAAGTCGGCCATGGCGTGCTTGGCGCGGGCGAGGGCGTCGGCGTGCTCGTCCGGCACCACGCCCCGCCAGCGCGCGAGCCGGTACCCGGCGGGCGCCGCGGCCAGCAGCCGCGCCACGCGCTCGGCGGGCACGTCGTCCAGCCGCAGCAGCATGCCGCGCAGGGTCAGCACGCACTCGAAGCCGTGCGACTCCAGGAACGGGACGGCCGGGGTGCCCGCGAGGACCTGCGCGATCACGCTGGAGCGGCCGTCGGCGCGCAGACCCTCCGCGGCCGCGGCGAGGAGCCGGGCGCCGAGGCCGCGGCGCCGGTACCCGGGGCGGACCTGGATGTCGACCTCGCCGGGACGGTCGGCGCCCGGCTCGCCGGGCAGCCGGAGCGCCGCCACCGCGGCCAGGGGCGCCTCCGCCCCGGGTCCGCCGGCGACCGCCGCCCACAGCCGCTGCCGCGCGGCGGTCTCCGCGCCGAGCAGCAGCCGCGCCGTGCGCTCCGGGTCGGGCGCGGGTTCGCCGTCCGGTTCGGCGGCGTGAACGGCGGCCAGCACCGAGTGCCACCCCCGGATCTGCGCGTCCGTCGGATCATCGAGCGCGATGACGTCCATCCGACTTTTGTACCTGATCCCCGCGCGCCGTGACCGGGACCTGGGACAACCCAAGGTTTCGGACATACGGGAACCCCGTTCAGCGGTCCCGCGAGAACGCCTCCAGGATGCGCTCGGCGGCCAGCGCGGGCGTCAGCGTCCCCTCCGCGACGTCCCGCTCCAGGCCGGGTGCGGCCTCCCGGACGCCGGGGTGCCCGCGCAGGTCGGACAGCAGCCGGTCGCGGACCAGGGCCCACGTCCAGCCCACCTGCTGGCGGCGCCGCCGGGTCTCCAGCTCGCCGGACTCGCGGAGCCGGTCCTGGTGCCGGACGATGGCGTCCCACACCTCGTCCAGCCCGGTCCCCTCCTTGGCGCTGCACGTCAGGACCGGGGTGGCGCGGACGCGCTCGTCGCTGCGCAGCAGCCGCAGCGCGCCCGCCAGTTCGCGGGCGGCGCGCTCGGCCTCTGTCCTGTGCTCGCCGTCGGCCTTGTTCACCGCGATGACGTCGGCCAGCTCCAGGACGCCCTTCTTGATCCCCTGGAGCTGGTCGCCGGTGCGGGCGAGGGTGAGGAACAGGAAGGAGTCGACCATCTCGGCGACGGCCGTCTCGGACTGCCCGACGCCGACCGTCTCGACCAGGACGACGTCGTACCCGGCGGCCTCCATGACCACCATCGCCTCGCGGGTGGCCTTCGCGACGCCCCCGAGCGTCCCGGCGGTGGGCGAGGGGCGGATGAACGCGGACGGGTCGGTGGCGAGGCGGTGCATGCGGGTCTTGTCGCCGAGGATGCTGCCGCCCGTCCGGGTGGAGGACGGGTCCACGGCGAGGACCGCGACCTTCCCGCCCTCCCCCGTCAGCCGGGTGCCGAGCGCGTCGATGAACGTGGACTTGCCGACCCCGGGCACGCCGGTGATCCCGACGCGGCGGGCGCCCCCGGCGTGCGGGGTCAGCTCGACCAGCAGTTTCTGCGCCAGCTCCCGGTGGTCCGGGCGGGCCGACTCCACGAGCGTGATCGCCCGCGCGATCCACGCCCGCGACCCGTCCAGCACCCCGGCCGCGTAGTCGTCGAGGCCCGGCGCGCTCACGGCGCGCCCCCTTCTCCCGTCACTTCCGCGCCGCCCCTCAGGCGCGCTCGGGCGCGGCGTGCCCGAGCGCGGCGGTGAGCTGCTCCAGCAGGCCGATCGCCGCGTCCGCCAGGACGGTGCCGGGCCCGAAGATCGCCGAGGCGCCGGCCGCGCGCAGCTCCTCGAAGTCGCCGGGCGGGATGACGCCGCCGACGACGATCATGATGTCGTCGCGGCCCAGCGCGGCGAGCTCCTCGCGCAGCGCGGGGACCAGCGTCAGGTGGCCCGCGGCGAGCGAGTTGACCCCGACGATGTGCACGTCGGCCTCGACGGCCTGCAGCGCCACCTCGGCGGGGGTCTGGAACAGCGGGCCCACGTCGACGTCGAAGCCGAGGTCGGCGAACCCGGTCGCGATCACCTTCTGCCCGCGGTCGTGGCCGTCCTGCCCCATCTTGGCCACGAGGATGCGGGGGCGGCGGCCCTCGGCCTCCTCGAACGCGGCCGTCGCGGCCCGTGCCCGCTCGATGCCCGTCACCTGGCCCGCCTCCTCCCGGTACACACCGGAGATCGTACGGATCTGCGCCGCGTGCCGCCCGTAGGCCCGCTCCAGGGCGTCGGAGATCTCGCCGACGGTCGCCTTGGCCCGGGCGGCGTCGATGGCGAGCGCGAGCAGGTTGTGCTCCAGGCCCCGCGGGCGGGTGCCCTCCTCGGCGGCCTCGGCGGCGCGGGTGAGGGCCTCCAGCGCGGCCCGCGCCGCGGTCTCGTCGCGCTCCTCGCGCAGCCGGCGCAGCTTGTCGATCTGCTGCGCGCGCACGGAGGCGTTGTCGACCTTCAGGACCTCGATCTCCTGCTCGACGTCGGGCCGGTACTTGTTGACGCCGATGACGGGCTGCCGGCCCGAGTCGATGCGGGCCTGGGTGCGGGCGGCGGCCTCCTCGATGCGCAGCTTGGGCAGCCCCTCGTCGATCGCCTTGGCCATTCCGCCGGCCTGCTCGACCTCGGTGATGTGTCCCCAGGCGCGGCGGGCGAGGTCGTAGGTGAGGCGCTCCACGTAGGCGCTGCCGCCCCAGGGGTCGATGGTCCGGGTGGTCCCGGACTCCTGCTGCAGGACGAGCTGGGTGTTGCGGGCGATCCGGGCCGAGAAGTCGGTCGGCAGCGCGAGGGCCTCGTCCAGCGCGTTGGTGTGCAGGGACTGGGTGTGGCCCTGGGTGGCGGCCATGGCCTCGATGCAGGTGCGGGCGACGTTGTTGAACACGTCCTGCGCGGTCAGCGACCACCCGGACGTCTGCGAGTGCGTCCGGAGCGACAGCGACTTGGGGTTGCGCGGCTCGAACGTCTTCACCAGCCGCGACCACAGCAGCCGCGCGGCGCGCAGCTTGGCGACCTCCATGAAGAAGTTCATCCCGATCGCCCAGAAGAACGACAGGCGCGGCGCGAACGCGTCGATGTCGAGGCCCGCCTCGCGCCCGGCGCGGATGTACTCGACGCCGTCGGCGAGCGTGTAGGCGAGCTCCAGGTCGGCGGTCGCCCCGGCCTCCTGGATGTGGTAGCCGGAGATCGAGATGGAGTTGTACTTCGGCATCCGCCGCGAGGTGTACTCGAAGATGTCGGAGATGATCCGCATGGACGGCTGCGGCGGGTAGATGTAGGTGTTGCGGACCATGAACTCCTTGAGGATGTCGTTCTGGATGGTCCCCGCGAGCGCCTCCGGCTCCACCCCCTGCTCCTGTGCGGCGGCGATGTAGAGCGCGAGGACGGGCAGGACGGCGCCGTTCATGGTCATCGACACGCTCATCCGGTCCAGCGGGATGCCGTCGAAGAGCTGCCGCATGTCGTAGATGGAGTCGATCGCCACCCCGGCCATGCCGACGTCGCCGGCCACGCGCGGGTGGTCGGAGTCGTAGCCGCGGTGCGTGGCCAGGTCGAAGGCCACCGACAGGCCCTTCTGCCCGGCCGCGAGGTTGCGGCGGTAGAAGGCGTTGGACTCCTCGGCGGTGGAGAAGCCGGCGTACTGCCGGATCGTCCACGGCTGGGTCGCGTACATCGCCGGGTAGGGGCCGCGCAGGAACGGCGCGATGCCCGGGTAGGTGCCGAGGAAGTCGAGCCCGGCCAGGTCGTCGCCGGTGTAGAGGGGCTTGACGCCGATGCCCTCCGGCGTGTCCCAGGTCTGGGCCTCGGGGTCGGCTCCGGTGGCGTCGGCGACCGCGGCGCGCCACCGCTTGGCGGCCTCGTCGGCGGGGGGCGCCGTCCCGAGGTCGACCTCGGTGAAGTCGGGGATCATTCGTTCACTCCCAGATCGTGGAGGGTGGTCTCCAGCACCTCGACCGCGTCGCATCCCGCGTGCACGCGGGCGTCGACCCCCTCGTAGGTTCCCTTACCCGCCAGCCAGACCTTCACAGCACCCGCGTCGCGCAGGATCCGGGCCGCCTCCACGGCCCTCTCCTCGTAGAGGGCGTCGCTGGAGCAGATGCAGGCGACCGCGGCGCCGGACGCCCCGAACTCCTCGGGGGCGCCGGTGACCGTCTCGATCCCGCCCGCCTGGAAGAGGTTGGCGGCGAACGACGCGCGCGCCGTGTGGACGGCGATCGGCCCGAGCGTCGCGAGGAAGACCTTCGGACGGGCGCCGGTCGCCTCCGCGTGGGCGTCGGAGCGGTCGCGAAGGGCCTCGAAGTCCTGCGCGTACGCGACGACCGGGAGGCCGCCGCCGGGCGCCCGGGGCGCGGGGTCGCGCCGGGGCGGCGTCTCGGCGAGGTCGGGGAACTCGCTGACGCCGGTGATCGGCGCCTTGCGGCGGGCGATGTCCTCGCGGCGCCGCTCCCAGGTGGCGGCGAGGCGGCGGGCGACGAGGCCCGAGTCGAGGGCGGCGGCCAGGCCCCCGGCCTTCTCGATCTCGGTGAACCAGGCCCAGGCCGCCTGGGCGAGGCCCTCGGTGAGGCTCTCGGCGTACCAGGAGCCGCCCGCCGGGTCGACGACGCGGGCGAGGCTCGACTCCTCCAGCAGCAGCGTCTGGGTGTTGCGGGCGATGCGGCGGGCGAAGCCGTCGGGCAGGCCGAGGCGGGCGTCGAACGGCTGGACGGTGACCGCGTCCGCGCCGCCGACCCCGGCGGCGAACGTCGCGATGGTGGTGCGCAGCATGTTCACCCACGGGTCGCGGCGCGTCATCATCGCCGAGGAGGTGACCGCGTGGACGCGCGCGGCGGTGCCCTCGGCGGCGCCGCTGACCTCCGCCACCCGCGCCCACAGGCGGCGCGCGGCGCGGAGCTTGGCGATCGAGGAGAACTGGTCGGCGCTGACGGCGAGGCGGAACTCGATCTGCCCGAACGCCTCGTCCACGCTCAGCCCGGCGCCGGTCAGGGCGCGCAGGTACGCGACGCCGGCGGCGACGGCGGCGCCCAGTTCCTCGGCGTCGCCGCCGCCCGCGTCGTGGTACGGGGTCCCGTCGGCGACGACCGCGCGCAGCCGGGGGAACTCGCGGGCGCAGCGGACGGCGAGCGCGGCGGCCTCGTCCAGCGACCCAGGCGCGCCGGTGCGCGCCGCGAGGCCGAGCGGGTCGGCGCCGAGGTTGCCGGACGCCTCGGCCGCGTTCCCGCGCTCGGCGACCAGGGCCAGGAACGCCCGCGCGGCCTCGCCCGCCGACGCTCCCGCGTCCAGCACCACCGGGGCCAGGTCGAGCAGAACGCCGCGCAGCGCCTCGGGCAGCGCGGCCACCGGCAGGCCGTCCTCGCCGAGCCGCAGCCAGACGGAGGTGGCGCCGTTCTCCAGGTCGGCGAGGATCGCCTCGCGGGTGACGGCCGGGTCGGGGTGGGCGTGCCGCTGCCGGACGTCCCACCCGGCGATGCCCTCGCCGTCGGGGCGCACCTCGCGCACGTAGGGGGCCAGCCCGGGACGTCCCGGCGGCGCGTCGTCGCGCGTGTAGAGCGCGGCGATCGGCACCCCGTCGTAGGAGTCGCGGGTCAGCAGGCCCTCGATCTCGTCGAGGGGGGTGTCCTCGCTCGCCGCGCCGGACCTGCGCAGCACCCCCTTCACCATCTCCCGCCACCGGTCGCGGTCGGCCGCGGGGAAGGCGGCGGCCAGTTCGAGTTCTTCAGGCGGCACCGTCATGTCCTGGATGGTAGGTGAGCGGCCGAATCCGGCTCGGGACCGGGTCCCGCTGACCAGTACGCGGCGCGCGCCGCGGGCCCGGGTTAGCGGTGCGCCGTCCGGGAAGAGGGGTGGTCATGACCCTGGAGACACTCCCCGGCGACCTGTACCACATGCAGGAACTCCTCGACGGACGGGAGAAGGAGATCCTCGGGATGGTGCGCGGCTTCCTGGAGGCGAAGGTCGCGCCGATCGCGAACGACTGCTGGGCGCGGGCGGAGTTCCCCTTCGACCTGATCCCGCAGTACGGGGAGCTCGGCATCGCGGGCCTGGCCTACGACGAGTGCCCGGGCGACAAGCCGAGCAGCCTGCTCACCGGGTTCCTCGCGATGGACATGGCCCGGGTGGACCCGTCCATGGCGACGTTCTTCGGGGTGCACGCCGGGCTCGCGATGGGCAGCATCGGGCGGTGCGGCTCCCCGGAGCAGCGCGAGCGGTGGCTGCCCGCGATGGGGCGGATGGAGAGGATCGGCGCGTTCGCGCTCACCGAGCCGGACGGCGGCTCGGACGTCGCGCTGGGCCTGCGGACCACCGCGCGGCGCGACGGCGACCACTGGGTCCTGAACGGCGCGAAGCGCTGGATCGGCAACGCCACCTTCGCCGACCACACCGTCGTGTGGGCCAGGGACGAGGCCGACGACCAGGTGAAGGGGTTCGTCGTCGCGAAGGGCACGCCCGGGTTCACCGCGACCCGGATCGAGAACAAGATCGCTCTGCGGACCGTGCAGAACGCCGACATCCTCCTGGAGGACTGCCGGGTCCCCGAGTCCGACCGGCTGGCCGGGGCGAACGGCTTCCGGGACACCGCCGCGATCCTGCGCCAGACCCGCAGCGGCGTCGCCTGGCAGGCCGTCGGGGTGATGCTCGCCGCGTACGAGATCGCCCGCGACTACGCGGTGGGACGCGAGCAGTTCGGGCGGCCGATCGCCAAGTTCCAGCTCGTCCAGGACCTTCTGGTCGGGATGCTCGGCAACGCCACCGCCTCGCTCGGCATGGTGGTGCGGCTCGCCCAGCTCCAGGACGAGGGCCTCTACCGCGACGAGCACTCCGCGCTCGCCAAGGCGTACTGCACCAGCCGCATGCGCGAGGCGGTCGGCTGGGCGCGCGAGCTGATGGCGGGCAACGGGATCGTGCTGGACTACGGCATCGGCCGGTTCGTCGCCGACGCCGAGGCGCTCTACTCCTACGAGGGCACCCGGGAGATCAACACTCTGATCGTCGGCCGCGCGGCGACCGGTCTGGGGGCGTTCGTCTGATCCGTCCGTCCCGGCGGCGGCCCCTCCCCGGCCACGGCTGATCTTCAGGTACCCCCGAAGGCCCCGTGGCTAGGGGCGTTGCTAGAGTTCGGCGTCGTAAGCCCCAGCCCCCGAACCGTGCAAGGGAAGACGAACGCATGTCGACTGGCAGCCACGCCGGGCGTCCCAAGTCCTGGGTCGCCGTGGCCATCATCTTCACCGGTTTCGCCGTCGGCGGCGTCGGCGTCACCCTGGGCCCCGACTGGGTCGTGTTCGGGGTGGGCGCCGCGCTCGTCGCGATCGGCGGCGTCATCGCCCTGGCCGTCGACATCATGACCGACGTCGTCGTCGACGAGCCCCGGGCGTAGCAGTGTTCGGCCGGCCTCCGATCGAGGAGCGGATCGCCGCGCGGCAGCGCGAGCGCGGGCCGCTCAAGCCGGGGACCGTCTTCCCGCACGGCCCCGCCAAGATGCTGTTCTTCTTCGGCATCGGCGTGGTCGTCGTCACGCACCTCATCGCGCTGTCGATGTACTTCGTGGACCCCGGCCCCTGAGGGGCGGACAGGGTCCGCGCGCGGCACGCGCCGACGGCCCGTCTCAGCGGCCCCGATCCGAGCCGTTGGGCGGGCCGTTGCGCTTGTCGCCTAGGTAGAACAGTCCCGCCAGGACGAACACGGCGACGGCCACCAGGATGACGAGCATGCCGATCGGAGTCGAGCCAGGCACCGGATCTCACCTCTTCCCTTCCGCTGCGTCTCCCCGGACGGTGCCCGCTGAGCGGCGGGTCAAAAGAGGGTCAAGAAGATCCCTTACTACCCATTCGGGCCGTCCGGCAGGTGCGCGAGGCGCGGCGGCGACGTAGCTTCGAAGGCCCGAGCCAGAGGTGGTGGGATGGCCCTGCGATTCGGAATCGAGGAAGAGTACTTCGTCGTCGATCCCGTCTCCCGGAAGCTCGTCCCCCGTGCCGCCGCGGTGGTGCGCCGGGCGGGCGCGGCGCTGGGCGAGCGCGCCTCCACCGAACTCGTCGCCTACCTCGCCGAGGCCAAGACCTCGCCGTGCGACGACCTGGACAAGCTCGGCGAGCAGATCCGCTCGATGCGGGCGGTGATGGCCGCCGCCGCGGCGGCCGAGGGCGTCCGCCTCGCCGCGACCGGGACGCCCGTGCTGGGGGAGCTCGTGCCCGCCCCGATCACGCGCGGCGCCCGCTACGCCGAGAGCCTCGCCTTCTACCGCGGCCTGGACGACGAGCAGAGCATCTGCTCGTGCCACGTCCACGTGGAGATGCCGGACCGCGAGCGCGCCGTCCAGGTCAGCAACCATCTGCGCCCCTGGCTGCCGACGCTGCTGGCCCTCGCGGCGAACTCGCCGTACTGGGCCGGACGCGACACCGGCCACGCCTGCTGGCGGGCGCTGGCCTGGGCGCGGTGGCCGGTGGCGGGGCCGCCGCCCTACTTCGCGTCCGCGGGCCACTACGACGACCTCGTCGGGGCGCTGCTCGAATGCGGGGCCCTGATGGACTCCGGGACGATCTTCTGGGACGTCCGGCCGTCGGCCCGGCTGCCCACGATCGAGGTCCGGCTCGCGGACGTCGCCCCGACGGCCGGGGAGGCGGCGGTGTTCGCCGCGCTGGTCCGGGCGCTGGTGCAGGTGTCGTCCGACCTGGTGGACGCCGGCGAGCGGGCGCCCGACCCGCCCCCGGAGACGCTGCGCGCCGCCTACTGGCTGGCGGCGCGGCACGGTCCGGCCGGGCGGGGGCTGGACGTGCGCACGGGCCGGCCCGCGACGTTCGGCGAGCAGGCCGGGGACCTGCTCGCGCACGTGCGGCCCGCGCTGCGCGGCGCCGGCGACCTCGACGCCGTCGCCCGCGGGGTGCGGCGCCTGGTGGCCGGCGGGACGGGCGCGGAGTTGCAGCGCGGCGCCCACCGCAGGCGCGGGCGGCTGACCGACGTCGTCGACGCGGTCATGCTGCCCGGTCCATGACCCCCCGGTCATGAGGCGGCCGCGGGCCTCGGTCGTCATTGGTCCGGATATTGTCTGTTTTCGGAGGGCGCCTCGCGGGTACCGCTGGATCGGAACATCAGATCGGCTGACCTCGGGGGATGTCCGCATGGCCCTGCTCGTACGGCTTCCCTCCTGCGCGTATTCTCGATCGAATGCACGAGACAGCGGCACCGGACGGAGCGACCGAACGATGAGCCTCAGCCCCGGCGGAACGGGCGTGGCACGCGAGGACGCGTTCATCCACCCCGCGCTCTTCTACCGCGGCGACGAGGAGTACCTCGCCGGCACCGTGCCGTTCATCCGCGCCGGGCTCGATGCGGGAGAGCCGGTGGCAGTGGCGGTGCCCGCCGTCCGCATGGCGCAGCTGGGCGACGCCCTGGGCGCGGCCGCCGACCGGGTGAGCTGGATCGACATGGCGAAGGCGGGCCGCAATCCCGGCCGCATCATCCCGGGAGTGCTGCGGCACTTCGCCGACCGGCACGCCGGTGGCCGGGTGCGGATCATCGGCGAGCCGATCTGGCCCGGCCGCTCGGCGACCGAGTACCCCGCCTGCGCGCAGCACGAGGCCCTGATCAACCTTGCTTTCGCGGGGCGCGAGGCCACCATCCTGTGCCCCTACGACGAGGCCCGGCTGGACCCGGTGGCGCTCACCGACGCCCGCGCCACCCATCCGGTCGTGATCGACCGGTCCGGGACGCACCCGAGCGCCGACTACGCGCCGCACCGCGTCATCGGCGACTACAACCTGCCGCTGCCCGAGCCGGCCGAGGCCGCCGAGGCGGTCGCGATGAGCTTCGACATCGACGCGCTCCCCCTCGTCCGCGAGTTCGCCTGCCGCTGGGGGGCGAAGTTCGGCCTCGGCGCCGGCGCGGTCGGCGACCTGGAGCTCGCCGTGAACGAGCTGGCCGCCAACTCCTGCCTGCACGGCGGGGGCACGGGCACGGCGCGCCTCTGGGTCGAGGACGAGCACGTGGTCTGCGAGGTCAGCGACGCCGGGACGATCAGCGACCCGCTCGCGGGCCGCCGCCCGGCGGACATGAGCCCGAACGGCGGCCGCGGCATCCTCATGGTCAATCACCTCGCCGACCTGGTCCGCGTCCACACCGGACCGGAGGGCACCACGATCCGCGTCTACATGCGCACCGTGAGCCCCGGCCTCAGCTGAGCGCCCGGCCGATCCCCGCGAGCGTCTCGGCGAGCAGCGCGTCCCGCCCGGTGGACGCCGCGTACTCGGCCAGCGTCGCCGTGAGGTTCAGCGCCAAGGCGCGCGCGGCGGTTTCCTGCTCCGGCGGCACCGTCCCGTACTCCGCGAGGAGCGCCTCCCGCGCGGCGCCGCCGAACCCCGCGTAGGCCAGCGACAGGTCCACGGCGGGCGCGCCGAGGCAGACGTCCCCCCAGTCGATCACTCCCGCCGCACGGCCTGCGGGGGTGAGCAGGAGGTGCCGGACGTGCAGGTCCCCGTGGACGACCACCGGGTCGCCGCCCGGCGCGTCCCAGCCCTCGGCCGCGGCCAGGAACTCCTCGACGGCCGGATCCGGCCTCCACCTCCCTCGGGCGGCGATCGCGTCGAGGCGGCCGCGGGTCCGCGCCGCGCGCCCGGCGGGGTCGGCGCGTCCCATCGGGTCGACCGGCAGCCCCTCCCCCGCCTCTCGGACCAGGGCCGGGTCGTGCAGGGCCCGCAGGAAGGCGCCGGTCTCGGCGGCGAGGGCGACCCGGTCCTCGTCCGGCGGCCTCACCTCGGCGAGTTCGCGCCCGGGGATGCGCCGCGCGCCCCAGAACGGCCAGGGGAAGTCGTCCGACGGCTCCCCGAGGAAGCGCGGCACGGGCACCGGCAGCGGCAGCCGGGGCGCGAGGACGGGCAGCACGGCGGTCTCGCGCTCGACCCCCGCCAGGGCCATCCGCCGGCGCGGGAAGCGGAACACCCAGTCGCCGCCGACGAGCAGGACGGTGTTGTCCCAGCCCGTGGCGAGGCGCTCCACCGGGGCGCCGCGGAGCTCAGGGAACCTCCGCCCGATCAGCGTGCTCGCCAGTTCGGGCGTCACCTCGTGCTCGGGAGCCCACTCCGGAGTCGTCACGCGGAGGAACGCTACCCCTGCCGGCCAGCCAGAGCGCGGCGACGACGAGGCCGCAGCCGGCGAGCTGCGCGGGACCGGGCCGCTCGCCGAGGACCATCGCGCCGAGGGCGACCGCCAGCACCGGCTGGAGCAGCAGGAGGGCCCCGGCGACGTCGGCGCCCAGCCGGGGCAGCGCCGCGCCGATCAGCACCCACCCGCACACCTGCCCCGTCATCGACAGCGCGGCGAGCCAGCCGAGGGCGGGCCATCCCGGCGCGAGGTCGATCCCCTGCCAGGGGCCTCCGATAGCGGCGGAGGCCGCCCCCGCGCCCAGCGTCGACAGCAGGACCGGCTGCGCCCGGTGCTCCTGGCCGCGACCGGCGAGACGGGTGAGGAAGAGGTAGCCGCCGTAGGCGAGCCCGGCGCCCGCGCCGAACAGCGACCCGAGCACCGGGTCCGTCCCGTCCGTGCCGTGCCCCGCGATGCCGGCGGCCAGCGCGACGCCGCCCATCAGCGCCGGCACGGCCGCCGCGAAGGCCCGCGAGGGCCGCTCTCCGAACACCGCGAACGCCAGCAGCGGGACCACGACGACCTGGACGTTCACCAGCACGGTCGCGATGCCCGCGCCGACGCCGTCGATCGACGCGCCCCACAGCACGAAGTCGGCGCCGAGCACCAGCCCCGCGAGGACGTCGAGCCCGGCGCGGCGCCGCGGCCCCGCCCCGCGCCTCTCCCAGCGCGCCAGGAGCGCCAGCACCGGCAGCGCGAGCGCGCACCGGAAGAACGCCGCCGTCCCGGGCGAGACGCCGGACAGCCGGAACAGGATCGCCGACGCCGAGATGAACGCGGCGCCGGAGATCAGAAGCAGCCGCGGATCGATCCGTCGCATGCGCACCACGCTGCCGTCCAGCGACTGATTAGCACAAGCGAATATTGCTTAGCGAAAAACAGTAGTATCGCTACCGTGACGCTGAATGTGGAACGCCTGCGCGCCCTGCACGCCGTGGCCGTGCACGGTTCGATCGCGGCCGCCGCCGCGGCCATGCACGTAACGCCCTCGGGGGTGTCCCAGCAGCTCTCCAAGCTGGAGCGCGAGACGGGCCACACCCTGCTCGAACCGCGGGGCCGGGGCGTCCGGCTCACCCGGGCCGGGCACGTCCTGGCCGGGCACGCCGAGCGGGTGATGGCCCAGCTGGCCGCCGCCGCGGCCGAGCTCGACGGGCTCCGCGAGGCCGCCGTCGGGCCGCTGCGGCTCGGGGCGTTCGTGACCGCGGCGCGCTCGGTGCTGCCCGCCGCGCTCACCGCCCTGCGCGAGCGGCATCCCGACCTCGTCCCGACCCTGCTGGAGGCGAACACCGACGAGATCCTGCCCGCGCTCACCCGCGGCGACGTCGACGTCGCCGTCGTCGAGAGCTGGGACACCCTGGTCACGCCGTTCCCCGCGTCGGTGGCCCACGTCCTGCTGTCCTCCGACGTCATCGACCTCGCGCTGCCGGCCGGGCACCCGCTGGCCCGGCGCCGCGCGGTCGCCCTGAGCGAGCTGCGCGGGATGCGCTGGGCCTCGTGGACGGCGGGCGGCAGCTGCGACCAGCAGCTCGTGCAGACGCTCCGCGAGCACAATGTGGAGCCCGACATCGCCTGCAACGTCGCCGACTACCCCACCCAGCTGGCCTTCGTGGCGGCCGACCTCGCCGCCGCGCTCATCCCCCGGCTCGGCCGCGACCCGATCCCGCGCGGGGTCCGCGTCGTCGCGACCAGGCCCGCCGTGCACCGCAAGATCTACGCGGCGTGGCGGGCCGGGGCGGACCGGCCGGCGGTCCGGGCGTGCGTGGAGGCGCTGCAGGCCGTCGCCGAGCGCCTGCCGGACGGCCGGCCCGGCTCATGACCGGGCGCGCCGCCGCCCGACGCGGCCGCGGGGCTTGAACACCGAGAGGGCGGTGGCGGAGAGCAGCATCGCCAGCTGGCAGGAGACCACCGCCACCTGCTCCCACTGCCGCCCGGCGGCGGGGGCCGCCCCGCCGGCGGTCGCGTCCGCCATCGCCTCGGGCGTGAACAGCAGCATCCCGGCGAGGATCACCAGGACCAGCAGCACCAGCTTGGCGAGCACCCAGTAGTGCCGTGCCAGCCCCCACGGGCTGCCGGTGGCGAGCGCGACGCCGCTGGCCAGGGCGGTGAGGCTGAGCGGAATGCCTCCGCCGAACACCAGCACGCTCATCAGGCGGTAGGCGGAGTTCGCGAGCACGGGGTCCGCGGTCAGCGCGGCGGTGAGGTTGAGCAGCACGAGGCCCCACACCTCCCCCAGCAGCGCGACGGAGGCGACGACGTGCACGACGGTGACGGTCTTGCGGACCGACGGTCCCGGCCGCCACCACTGCCCGGCGGCCTCCGGCCGCGACTGGAAGGTCGACATCCGAGCGCTCCCGGTTCTCTCGACGACGCTCCGATCGTGCGACGGCGGCACCGGAGGCGTCGTCGGCCGTGCGGAGGCTTCCGCCCTGCCACGCCCGGGGCAGTCGCCCGCGGGGGCCTGCTCCACGCGCGGTATCCCCCTCGGCGCCCCATCCCTCTCGGAGCCCCATCCCGCGCCGGAAGGCCGAGACTTGACCCGGCGATCAGTTGCGGAGGCGAATCGGCGGGAATGATGCCCTTCGCCCGACTTCCGATCGCTTTGGGGACACGATGCGTCTTCTTGCTCGCGCTCACCAGATGCCCGTCCGGCTGGCCGTCGGCGCGTTCGTCCTGAACTCGGGCCTGTCGAAGCTCCAGGGACTGGACGCGGCGGCCGACGAGATCCACGGGACGGCGAAGACCGCCTACCCGTTCCTGGAGTCGCAGGACCCGCGGGACTTCACCCGCGCGCTCGGCAGGGCGGAGGTCGCCCTCGGCGCAGCGCTGCTCGTGCCGCTGGTGCCCTCGCTCGTCGCGGGCGCGGCGCTCACCGCGTTCTCGGCCGGGTTGACCGGCCTGTACCTGCGGCTGCCCGGCATGCGCCAGGAGGGCGGGCTGCGCCCCTCTCCGCAGGGGATCCCGCTCGCCAAGGACACCTGGCTGGTCGGGGTCGGCGCCTCGCTCGTCCTGGAGGAGCTGGTGAGGCCGCGCTCCGAGCGCCGCCGCCGCCGATGACCCTCCTTGACGCGGGGACGCGCCCGCGGTGAGGATCGGCGCGTCCCCCCGAGGAGGCCGCGCCATGACGTCCGAGCCCCGCCCGTCCCCTCTCGTCCGCGTGGCGGACGGCACCGACGCCGCACCGATCGCGGCCGTCCTCGGGCGCGCCTTCGACGACGACCCGGTCTGGCGCTGGCTCCTGCCCGACGACGCCTCCCGCGTGCGGCGGATGACCGCGCTGTTCGGCATCCTGCTGCGGCAGGTGCACCTCCCCCACGGGGCGACCGAGACCACCGGGCGCGGGGACGGGGCCGAGGCCGCCGCCCTGTGGGACCCACCCGGCCTGTGGAGCGTGCCTCTGCGTCTGCAGGCGGCCTACGCCGTGCCGCTGCTGCGCATCCTGGGCGCCAGGACGCCCGCCACCCTCCGCGCGCTCAGCGCGATCGAGAAGCACCACCCGCGCGAGCCGCACTGGTATCTGGCGGTGCTCGGCACCGACCCCCCGGCGCAGGGCAACGGCCTGGGCGCGGCCCTGCTGCGATCACGGCTCGACCGCTGCGACGCCGAGGGCCTGCCCGCCTACCTGGAGTCCTCGAAAGAGCGGAACGTGCCCTACTACGAGCGGTTCGGCTTCCAGGTGACGCGCGAGCTGCCGCTGCCGGGCAAGGGGTGCCCGCCGGTCTGGCTCATGTGGCGCGTCCCCGGGGGGTGACTCCGCAGGGTCCTCCACCGCGAATCGACATCTTCGGTTAAGTGCCTGTCATGGCCGGAAAAGGCCAGTCGCGCGACCGCGCCCGCGCCCGGACGCGCCCGCGCGCCGATCGTTCGCCGCAGCACCGGACGATGATGCGCCAAACCCCGCTGACCCGATGCGGCCACGTGCCCGGCGGGTTTCGGACGGTCCATCGGATGCGGCCGCCTCCGGACCCGCCGCGGCCGCCTACCGTCGTAAGCGAGCCATTGCACCGATCCCCTCTGGTGAAGGCGACAGGTGAAGCACCATGCCCATGGCCGGCACGAGGGCGCCGGAGAACACCCCTCTCGCCCTGCACAGGCCGGGTCCGGCGCGCGTCCAGGACTACCTCCTCGGCGGCAAGGACAACTACGCGTCCGACCGCGACCTCGCCCAGCGGATCCTGCGGGTCCTGCCGCAGGCCGCGGCGGCCGCCCGCGCCGCCCGCCGCTTCCTCGCCGGCTCCGTCGCGCAGCTCGCCGGACGCGGCGTGCGGCAGTTCGTCGACCTCGGCTGCGGCCTGCCGAGGACGGACAACCTGCACCAGATGGCCGCGGGCCGCGCCGGCGGCGCCCGCGTCGTCTACGTCGACCACGACCCGCTCGTCATCGCCCACGCCCGCGCGCTGCTCATCGACGGCGGCAACGTCGCGGCGCTGCGGGCCGACATCCGCGACCCGGCCGCCGTCATGGGCAGCCCCGAGGTGCGGCGGCTCATCGACCCGGCCGAACCGGTCGCGCTGGTGTTCTCCAGCGTCCTGCACTTCGTGGACGGCGCCGCCGACCTCGTCGCCGACCTCGCGGCGTCCACGGCCCCCGGCAGCGCGCTGGTCGTCTCGCACGCCACCGCCGACTTCGCCCCCGGCGCCGTCACGGAGGCCGCGCGGCTCTACGGCGAGGCGACGTCGGTCCCGGTGCGTCCGCGCGGCGGCGCGGAGATCGCGCGGCTGCTCGGGCCGTTCCGCCCGCTGCCCCCCGGGCTGACGCCGCTCACCCCCGAGGGACCCACCGGCCCCCGCGACGAACCGGTCCTCTACGGCGCCGTCGGCGTCCGCTGACAGCGATGTGGTGTTGATCACATTTTTCGGATAAGCCCGGCGCGGACGGCGCGCTCCGGCTGGCCGCGACCGCCCTGCTCTCGCCGCGCCTCCGGCGTCCGCGCCCCGTGACACAGCGTCAGCCGACGGATGCCCGATTAAGAGAAATCTCATTTGCCCGTTAGAAACGGTAACGGTTCGGCCCCTATCGTGGCCCGGATGCCGACGAACACCCTGACTCCGCATGACACGACGATCGGCGCTCCCCCCGCGAAGGCACCGCGCATGGGCTGGCTGGACGCGCTGCGCGGCCTCGCGGCCCTGGTGGTGGTGTTCGAGCACTCCCTGGACGTGCTCCTGCCCGAGGTCCGCCGGGCGACCGGCCCGTGGTTCGACTTCGGCCGGTACGGGGTCTTCGTGTTCTTCCTCGTCAGCGGCTACGTGGTGCCGTTCTCCCTGGAGCGGCGCGGCAGCGTCCGGCAGTTCTGGACCGGACGGCTCTTCCGCCTGTACCCGGCGTGGGGCGTGTCGGTGGTGCTGGCCCTGCTGCTCAGCGCGGCCGGCCTCTCCTACGGCCTGCCCGCGGCGATCGGCGACCGGCCCTGGGCGTCCGCGCTGGCGCACCTGACGATGCTGCAGGACCTCCTGGGCGTCCCGAACGTCGTCAACGTCTTCTGGACGCTGTCCTACGAGATGGTCTTCTACCTCCTCGTGACGGCGATGTTCGTCGCCGGCGTGCACCGCGCCAGCGCCCGGGTCGCCCTCGGCTTCGGCGTGGGCGCGGCCATCCTCGGCGTCGCGCTGCCGTCCGGGCTGCTGGCCTCCCGGTGGCCGGGCGGGACGGTCCTCGCCGCCGCGCTGATGCTCGCCGGCGGCCTGGCCGCCATGGTCAGCCGGCACCGCGGGCTGCGGCGGGCGGGCGTCGCGGTGGTGGCCGCGCTGGCCCTCGTCCTGCTCGTGCTGAACAGCCGCATCGGCGCCATCGAGAGCCTGTGCATCATCGCCACCATGTTCGCCGGGACCGCGATCCGCGGCATCCAGGACGGGCGGCTCCGGCTCGGGCCCGCCGCGGCGATGGTGGCGATCGTCCCAGCCCTGACGCTGGCGGCGGGCATGCGCACGCCGACCAGCTGGGCGCTGCACGCCAACCCGAACCCCCTCGGCCCGGACTGGTCCATCGCCGTGGGCGCCGCGTGGCTGACGTTCCTGGCCGGGCTCGCCCTGCGGAACCGCTCCATGCCGCGCGTGCTCGTGTGGCTGGGGCTGGTCAGCTACTCGGTCTACCTGCTGCACCCGCTGGTCATCCAGGCGGTCTGGCACGCCGCCGGACGCGACACCTGGGGGCTGTCGGCACCGGTCCGGGCGGTCTGGGGCGTGGTGCTGCTGGCGACCGTCCTCACCTCGGCGGCGCTGGCGCACCGCTACGTCGAGCGGCCCGCGCAGAACCTCGGCCGCCGCCTGACGGCACGGCGACGCTCCCCCGTGGCGCCCGCCGCCGCCTCCGCACCGCAGCCCGCCCACCCCTGACCGTCCCCTCCGGCGGGTGATGACAGCGTTCGCTTTCTTGCCTAGGGTGATTCGCCCGAGCCCACCCCGCCGATCGGACAACGGATGACCGAAGGGCCGATGCCCGCCGAGCTGCCCGACGTGCTGCGGCAGCATCTCCAGGCAGCCGTGGACGAGATGGAGCGGGAGATCCGCGACCAGGTCCCCGAGTACGCGGGCGCCGACGGCGGCGAGTACGCCCGGAAGGTCGAGCGGACGGTCAGCGACACCGTCGCGTTCTTCGTGGACTCCGTCGACCATCCCACCGCGGACGCACGCAAGATCACCGAGCTGTACATGCGGCTCGGCGAGGAGGAGGCGCGGCAGGGCAGGAGCCTGGCCGCGCTGCAGAACGCGATGCGGGTGAGCAGCCAGGTCGCCTGCCGCCGGTTCATCAAGGACGCCTACCGGCTCGGCTGGTCGCGCGAGACGCTCGGCCGGCTCACGGACTCGCTGTTCATGCTGCTGGCGCGGGCCGCGGACGCCGCCGCGCAGGGCTACGCCCGCGCGCAGGGCCAGCTGGCGACCGAGCGGGAGCGCCGCCGCGACCGGCTCCGCGACCTGCTGGTCGCCGAGCCCCCGCCCGGGCACGAGACGATCGCCGAGCTGGCGGTCGCGGCCCGCTGGGAGCTGCCGAAGAGCATCGCGCTGGTGGCGCTGCCGGCGGGCGCGCCCGCCGGCGCCCGGATCCTGCCGCCCGCGGTGCTGGCCGACTGGGAGGCGCCCGTCCCCTTCCTCGTGGTGCCCGACCCGGAGGGCCCCGGCCAGGACCGGCTGTGGCCGGCGCTGCGCAGGCTCGGCACCTCGGCGCTCGGCCCGACCGTCCCGATCGGGCAGGGCGCGCTCTCGCTGCGCTGGGCCCGGCACGCCCTGACCCTGGCGGAACGGGGGCTGCTGCCGGACGAGGGCCCCGTCCGGTGCGTCGACCACATCGCGTCGCTGGCCACGCTCGCGGCGGACGAACTGGTCGGCGCGACCGCCGAAGCCGCCCTCGGGCCGCTGCTGGAGCTGCCTCCGCCGCGCCGGCAGCCGCTCGCCGAGACCCTGCTGACCTACCTGCAGTGCGGCGACAACGCGGTGACCGCCGCGGAGCGGCTGCACATCCACGAGCAGACCGTCCGGTACCGGCTGCGGCGCATCACCGAGCTGACCGGCGGCCGCTTCACCGAGCCGGACGGACGGCTCGACCTCATGCTGATGCTGAGCTGGCTGGTGCGGACGGGCCGCGCCGACCGGACGGGCCGGGCCGAGCCGACGGCGTAGCCGCGGCTCACAGGAACGCGGCGACGCGGGCGGCGAGCTCCTCCGGCGTGACGATCTCGATGCCGAGCCGCTCGGCCTTGGCCCTCTTCGACCCCGCCTTCTCCCCCGCGACCACCAGGGACGTGCGGGCCGACACCGACGAGGACGCCGTGCCTCCGGCGCGCTCGACCAGCTCGTTCACCTGCTCGCGCGACAGGCCGCCGAGCGGCCCGGACATCGCGCCGGTGACGACGACCGACATCCCGGCGAGGGGCAGGTCCGGAGCGCCCGCCCCGGCCTCCCGCCCGGCCGGGCCCGCGGCGCCCGGCTCGCTCATGGTGACCCCGGCGGCGGCGAGCTTGTCGATCAGCGGGGCCAGCTCGGCGATCTCGGCCACCAGGACCGCGGCGCGCTCCGGCCCGACGCCCTCGACCTCCTGGAGGGCCTCGGCGTCCGCGGCGCGGATCGCGTCCATCGTGCCGAAGTGGCGGGCGATGCGGCGCGACATCGACCGGCCGGTGCCGCGCACGCCGAGCGCGCAGAACACCTTGCTCAGCGGCTTCGCCTTCGCGCCCTCGATCGCGGCGAGAAGGGCCGTGGTGCTGGTCTCGCCCATCCGCTCCAGGGCGATGACCTGGTCGTAGGTGAGGGTGAACAGGTCGGCGAAGTCGGTGATCAGCCCCTCGCGGATGAGCTGGTCGATGCGGCCCTCGCCGAGGCCCTCGATGTCGAACTGGTCGCGGGCCACCGCGTAGCGGACCGACACGACGGCGTGGCAGGCGCGGCCCCGCACGCACCGCCAGCGCTGCTGGGAGGCGTCGATCCCGTCGCCGCAGCGCGGGCAGGCCGCGGGGATCTCGACGGGCCGCTCCCGCCCGGTGCGCAGGTGGACGACGGGGGCCTCCACGCGCGGGATGACGTCGCCCGCCTTGTAGACGGTGACGTGATCGCCGATCATCAGTCCGCGCCGCTCGATGTCGGCGGCGTTGTGCAGGGTCGCGTAGGTGACGGTGGAGCCGTCCACCTCGACGGGCTCCAGGACGGCGCGGGGCGCGATGACCCCGGTGCGGCCGACGTTCCACTCCACGTCCAGCAGCCGGGTGATCTTCTCGACCGCGGGAAGCTTGTAGGCGATCGCCCAGCGCGGGGCGCGCGAGGACAGGCCGGCGTCGGCCTGGTCGGCCGCCGCGTCCGCCTTGACCACGATGCCGTCGATGCCGAAGTCGAGCTCGGCGCGCAGCGCGGCGATCTCCTCGATCCGCTCCAGCACCCGCTCGATCGACGTCGCGGTGATCCCCGGGGCGGACGTCGCGGCCGTGGTGTTCGCGCCGAGGCCGGCGACCAGCTCCATGACCCGGCTGTGCGGCAGGTCGCGCAGGCGCGCGGCCGTCTCGCCGTCGGTGCCGTCCGCCGGCAGCGCGCCGTAGGCGAAGAAGGTCATCTCGACCTCGTAGGGGTGGTCCCTGGTGCGCAGGGTTCCGGCGGCGGCGCTGCGCGGGTTGGCGAACGTCGTTCCCACGGCGGCGGTGCGGGCGGCGTTGGCGGCCTCGAACTGGGCCCGCGTCATCAGCACCTCGCCGCGCAGCTCGACGGTGAGCGGCCGCGCGAGGCGCCCCGGCAGGCCGAGGATCATGCCGGTGCAGTGGGAGACGTCGTCGCCCGCGGCGCCGTCGCCCCGCGTCACCAGCCGGACGAGCCGCCCGTCGCGGTACCGGGCGGAGATCGCCATGCCGTCCAGCTTCGGCTCGACGCTCCACGCCGCGACCTCGCGGCCGAGCCTGCGGGCCAGGCGCGCCGCCCACGTCCGCAGGCCCTCTTCGGAGAACACGTTGTCCAGGCTCAGCATCGGGACGGTGTGCGGGACGTCGCCGACCACCGCTCCCCCGGCGACCTTGCCCGTCGGGGACTCGGGCAGCACCTCGTCCGGATGCTCGGCCTCGTAGGCGGCGATGCCGCGCACCAGCCGGTCGAAGGCGTCGTCGTCGAGCGGCGAGTCGCCCTCGCCGTAGTAGGCGGCGGAGGCGGCGACGGCGGTCTGGACGGCGGCGGCGTAGGCCGCCCGGTCACCGATCTCGGTGCGGGCCGGGGTGTCGCTCATGACGCCATCATGCCCGGTCCCCCCGAGATCTCCAGGCGGTCAGCGGGGGCTCAGACGGTGCCCGAGAAACGCCAGTTCGCGGCGGAGCTGCCGACGCCAGAAGGCCGCGTCGTGGCATCCGCCCTCCAGCCCGCCCTCGGGGCGGACCCGGTCGCGGAAATCGCGCACCCGGTCGGCGAACGGGTCGCTGGTCCCGCAGTCGACGCGCAGCGGGACGCCCTTCAGCTCTTCGAGCGCGGCGAAGACGTCGTGGCGCTGGTAGTCCGCCGCGCCGTCGAACGAGCGGCGGTTCGTGGCGACCGCGTCCTCGTAGGAGGCGAACAGGGCCGGGGACGAGGCGACCACGGCGGCCGTGCGGCCGCGGCCGAGGCGGCGGGCCAGCACGAGGGCTCCGTAGCCGCCCATCGACCAGCCGATGGCGCCCACGCGGTCGGTGCGGGCGCCGCGGTCCCGCAGCCGCGGCAGCAGCTCGTCCACGATCATGCCGAGGGGGTCGTCGCCGGAGGCGCGCGGATGCCAGTAGGTGTCCCGGCCGCCGTCCACGCTCACGAGGGTGAACGGGGGGACGCCGCCGTTGGCGACCGCGTCGGGCAGGTAGTGGTCCAGGGCCAGGTTCCGCACGAGGGAGGAGCCGTCCTCGCCGGTGCCGTGCAGGGCGACGACCACCGGCAGGCCGCGCGGCGACCGGTTCGCGGCGGGCGGGACGACGGTCGCGGTGACGGTCGTGCGGCGGTGCGCGGAACGCCAGGTCATCGTCTCGGCCCGGACGGACGCGGGGGGCGGCGCCGGCACGTCCCCGCACCTGCCGAGCGCGCGGTCCAGCCGGACCTTGCCGGGCAGGGCCCCGCTCTCCACCAGCGCGTAGCCGGCGCCGCCCGTGGCCGCGGCGGCGCCGAGGCCGCCGAGCCCGCCGAGGACGAGGGCGCGTCGGGTGATCAAAGAGGGTCCTTTCAGGAGGCTCCGGGCACCGTATCGCCCTCGCGGGACGCGTGCGCCGACCGCGACAGCAGCGCGACTCCCCCGGTGAGCAGGAGCACGCTGAACGACAGGGCCGTGAGCGCCGCGGCCGTCCGGGGCGGCAGCGTCTGGAAGGCGAAGGCGGCCACGAGGTAGGACGCGATGGGGTTCGTC
The DNA here is from genome assembly GCF_039540335.1 of Actinomadura verrucosospora. NCBI lineage: Bacteria > Bacillati > Actinomycetota > Actinomycetes > Streptosporangiales > Thermomonosporaceae > Actinomadura > Actinomadura verrucosospora. The sequence goes on from NZ_BAABEV010000010.1 coordinate 69,484, forward strand.
ATCGTCATCGCGGTCATGGCGGCGGGCAGCGATCCGGCCGCGAACGCCCGCTGCTCGATGACCAGGCCGAGCAGCGTGCTGCCGGCCAGCGCGTAGCCGGGCCAGTCCACCGCGGTGGCCGCGACCCCGCGGTCGACCAGGTCGGCGGTGGTGAGTTTGATCAGCACGGCGGTCGCCGCGAAGCACAGGCCGGCGCAGACGCCGAGCAGCGCGGCCCGCACCGGCCCCCTGCGCAGCCATGCCGCCCGCGACAGGACGAGGATGACCGGCGCGGCGACGAGCCCGGCGAGCAGGATCCGCGGCCGGGACGGCTCGCCCTGGGGCGGGATCGCGCCCGGGACCGTGAACAGGACGGCGAGGCCCGCGGTGACGGCGATGCCTCCGAACAGGTCGAGCCGCGCGGGCCGGCGTCCCGTGCCGATCGTGCCGAGCACGATCGTGAAGACCAGCTGGGTGACCAGCAGCGGCTGGACGACGGCCGTCGAGCCGAAGTGCAGGGCGACGGCCTGCGCGCAGAACCCGCCGAGGTTGACCCCCCACCCGGTGAGCCACACGGGGTCGCGGACCAGCCGGCGGATCAGCCCGTGGGCGGCGGACGCGTCCGAGACGCCGTGCACGGCACGCCGCGCGGCCCGGTACTGCAGGGCCGCCGCCGCGGCGAACAGGAACGCCGCGAGCAGGCTGAAGCAGACCGACCAGGCCATCAGCCCGTCCCGCTCCGGCTCACAGTGCCCCTCCCGCCTCGCGCATCCCGCCACAGATCATCCTTCCCGCCGCCGGCCGGGACGACCACGGGGGCCCGTCCGCTCTTGACCTGGACGCAAAACGGATCTAAAACAAGAGAAACAAACTCAAACGGAAGGGAAGCCACATGGAGCCGGGAGCGGTCGGCGCATGATCGTGACGGTGACGCTCAACCCGAGCCTCGACCGCACGATCGAGGTGGACGTGCTGACCCGCGGCGCGGTCATCAGGGCCAGGTCCGCGCGGCTGGACCCGGGCGGCAAGGGCGTCAACGTGTCCCGGGCGCTGCTGGCCAACGACGTCGCGTCCGCCGCCGTGGTCGCGGTGGGCGGCGCCGACGGCGACCAGCTGCGCCGGCTGCTGGAGACCGAGGGCCTGCGCGTGCACGCCGTCCGCGCCCGGGGGCGGACCCGGTCCAACGTCACGATCGTCGAGCCCGGCGGCGTCGTCACCAAGCTGAACGAGCCCGGCGGCCCGCTGTCGCCCGGGGAGCTGGACGAGGTCGGCGCCGCGGTGGCCGCCGCGGCCGGCTCCGCCCGCTGGGTGGTCGGCTGCGGCAGCCTGCCGCCCGGCGTCCCTGACGGCACCTACGCGCGGATGTGCCGCCGGTTCTCGGCGGGCGGCGTCCGCGTCGCGGTCGACACCAGCGGCCCGGCGCTGCGCGCCGCCGTCGCCGCCGCGCCCGACCTCGTCAAACCGAACCGGGAGGAGCTCGCGGAGGCCGCGGGCGGCCCGGTCGACACCGTGGCCGACGCGGTCGAGGCGGCCGGGCGGCTGCGGGCGTGGGGGGCCCGCGCCGTCCTGGTCAGCCTGGGCGCGCAGGGCGCGGTGCTCGTCGACGACGACGGCGTCCTCACCGGCGAGGCGCCCGTCGCCCACCCGCGCAGCACCGTCGGGGCCGGCGACGCCCTGCTCGCCGGGTTCCTCGCCGCGGGCGCCCGCGGGCCCCGCGCGCTCGCCGAGGGCCTCGCCTGGGGCGCGGCGGCCGTGCGGCTGCCCGCCAGCCGGATGCCCGGCTCCGCCGACGTGCGGCGCGACATCGTCCGCATCCACCCGCACCCCGACCTCGCCCGCCCCCTCCTCGCCTGACCCCGCGAAACACCCACCCCCACCCCCGAACGACAGGAGGCCGAGATGGCCACCGCCTACACCCCGGAGCCCGCCGGGCGCGGGATCCGCGCGAACGTCCAGCGGCTCGGCGGCCGGATGGCCGCGATGGTGATGCCGAACATCGGCGCGTTCATCGCCTGGGGCCTGATCACCGCCCTGTTCATCCCGACCGGCTGGCTGCCGAACAAGGAGCTCGGCGAGCTGGTCGACCCGATGATCAAGTTTCTGCTGCCGCTGCTGATCGGCTACACCGGCGGCCGGATGGTGCACGGCCAGCGCGGCGCCGTCGTCGGCGCGGTCGCCACCGTGGGCATCGTCGTCGGCGCCGAGGTGCCGATGTTCCTCGGCGCGATGATCACCGGCCCGCTCGCCGCGTACCTGCTGCGGCTGTTCGACGGCCTCGTGCGGGACCGCGTCCGGACCGGGTTCGAGATGCTGGTCGACAACTTCTCCGCCGGGATCGTCGGCGCCGCGATGGCCGTCGCGGGCAACCGGCTCATCGGCCCGGTCATGAACACCTTCACCGAATGGGCCGGGGACGGCGTGGGGTGGCTGGTCGACCACGACCTGCTGCCGCTCACGTCCCTGCTCATCGAACCGGCGAAGGTGCTGTTCCTCAACAACGCCGTCAACCACGGGGTGCTCGGTCCGCTCGGCGTCCAGCAGGCCGCCGAGCACGGCAGGTCCGTGCTGTTCATGCTGGAGTCCAATCCGGGGCCGGGCCTCGGCGTCCTGCTCGCCTACTGGTTCTTCGGGCCGCGGCGGCTGCGCCCGAGCGTCCCGGCGGCCGCCGTCATCCACTTCTTCGGCGGCATCCACGAGATCTACTTCCCCTACGTCCTGATGAAGCCGCGGATGATCCTCGCCGCGATGGCGGGCGGCGTGACCGGAGTGGCGATCTTCGTGGCCACGGGCGCCGGGCTCGTGGCGACCCCCTCGCCCGGCAGCATCTTCGCCTACCTGGCGCAGACGCCCCGCGGCGCCGGCAACTGGATCGGCGTCTACTCCGGCCTGATCGCCTCCGCGGCCGTCTCCTTCGGCGTCGGCGCCGCGCTGCTCGGCTTCGGCAGGCTGGCCGAGTCCGACCCCGAGGGCGGGGACGCGGCCGGGGAGGCGGACGGCGCCACCGAAGCGGGCGCCGCCGAGGAGACCACCACCGAGCCGAGCACCGCCGGGCAGGCGCCCCCGAAGGAGCCCGCCGACGGCGCCGCCCGGGAAACGACCGCCCACTGACGGAAGGCGCACCAACGATGAACGGCAAGGACATCCGCAAACTCGTCATCGCCTGCGACGCGGGCATGGGCAGCAGCGTCATGCTCGCCGGGCAGCTCCGCAAGGCGCTGCGCAAGCAGGACGTCGCGGTCGAGCACACGCCCGTCGACGCGATCCCCGGCGACGCCGACGTGGTCGTCTGCCACACCGGGCTCGCGGCCCGCGCCCGGCGCGGCGCCGGCGGCGCACCGGTGATCCCGTTCGAGGTCTACCTCGGCGACCCGGCCGTCGACCGGCTGGTCAAGGCGATCAAGGACGGCGGTGAGGTCGGTGCCTGACGGCGCCGCCGGCCTGCTGGCCCCGGACGCGATCCGGCTGGACGCGCGGGCCCGCGACCGCGACGACGCCGTCCGGGTCTGCGGGCGGGTGCTCGTGGACGCGGGCGCCGTCGAGCCCGGCTACATCGACGCGATGCTGGAGCGGGAACGCTCCATCTCCACCTACCTCGGCGAGGGCGTGGCGATCCCGCACGGCACTTCCGGGGGCCGCGGCCTCATCCGCCGCGACGCCCTCGCCGTCGTCCGCTTCCCCGACGGGACGGACTGGAACGGCGAGACCGTCACCGTCTGCGTCGCGATCGCGGCGCGCGGCGACGGCCACATGGAGATCCTCGCCGAGCTGGCCCAGGTCCTCATGGACCCGGGCCGGGCCCGCGCGCTGCGCGAGGCCACCGCCGCCGAGCAGGTCCTCGCCCTGCTCGCCCCGCCGGCCGAGGACGAGCAACCGACACGACAGGAACACATCGCATGAAGGTCGCCCGCTTCTACGCCCCCGCCGACATCCGCCTGGAGGACGCCCCCGAACCCGAGCCCGGCCCGGGCGAGCTGAAGATCCGCGTCCGCGGCTGCTCGACCTGCGGCACCGACGTCAAGATCTCCCGGTTCGGGCACCACCACATCGTCCCGCCGCGGGTGATGGGCCACGAGATCGCCGGCGAGGTCGTGGAGGCCGGGGCCGGCGCCGGGGACTGGGCCCCGGGCGACCGCGTGCAGGTGATCGCGGCGATCCCGTGCGGGCGGTGCGCCGAGTGCCGCCGCGGCCGGATGACGGTCTGCGCCGCGCAGGAGTCGATGGGATACCACTACGACGGCGGGTTCGCCGAGTACACGATCGTCCCGGCGAAGGTGCTCGCGGTCGGCGGGGTGAACCGGATCCCCGACGGCGTCTCGTTCGCCGAGGCGTCGGTGGCCGAACCGCTCGCCTGCGTGCTGAACGGCCAGGAGCTCGCCCGGGTCGGCGAGGGCGACGACGTCGTGGTGTTCGGGTCGGGCCCGGTCGGCTGCCTGCACGTGCGGGTCGCGCGGGCCCGCGGCGCCGCCCGCGTGTTCCTCGTGGAGGTCAACGCCGAGCGGCTGCACCGGGCCGCCGCGCTCGTCAAGCCGGACGCCGCGCTCGACGCGGGCGCGGGCGACGTCGTCGAGGAGATCCTCGAACGCACCGGCGGGCGCGGCGCCGACGTGGCGATCACCGCCGCCGCGTCGGCCGCCGCGCAGGGCCTGGCGCAGCGGCTCGTCGCGCCCGGCGGCCGGGTCAGCCTGTTCGGCGGCCTGCCCAAGGACGACCCGGTCGTCCCCGTCGACGCGAACCGCGTCCACTACCGGGAGCTGTCCCTGGTCGGCGCGAACGGGTCGAGCCCCGCGCACAACGCCCGCGCGCTGCAGATGATCGGGTCCGGACGGGTCCCCGTCGAGGACCTCATCACCCACCGGCTCCCGCTGGACGCCCTGCACGACGCCCTCGACCTGGTCACCCGGGGCGCCGCGATCAAAGTCACCATCGAACCCTGAGGAGACGCCATGCCCGAACGGAGCGTCGTCGTCGCCGCGGCGCAGGGGCTGCACGCCCGCCCGGCGCAGTTGTTCGTCCAGGCGGCGGCGCGGCAGCCGGTGCCGGTGTCCATCCGGGTCGGGGACGGCGCGCCCGTCCCCGCGAGCAGCATCCTCGGCGTGCTGTCGCTCGGCGCGCGGCACGGTACGGAGGTGACGCTGTCCGCCGAGGGGGACGGGGCCGGGGGCGCGCTGGAGGAGCTCGCCGGCCTGCTCGCCCGCGACCTGGACGCCGAGCAGCCCGCCTGACCGGTCCCGCGGCCCCGGCGCGGCGGACCGGCGGGATCGGCACGGCTCGGCACGGCGGACTCGGCACAATGGGGACGCACCGCGACGCAGACGGAACGGGTGGGACGACGGTCATGTACGCCGAGGAACGGCAGCAGGCGATCCTTGCGCTGGCGCGCTCGAAGGGCCGGGTGGACGTGGTCGCGCTCGCCGAGGAGTTCTCGGTCACGACCGAGACGATCCGCCGCGACCTGACGGTGCTGGAGCGGGCCGGGACGGTCCGGCGCGTGCACGGCGGCGCGATGCCCGTCGAGCGGCTCGGTTTCGAGCCGGAGCTGGCGGCGCGGGACGCGGTGATGACGGAGGAGAAGCAGCGCATCGCCAAGGCGGCGCTGGAGGAGCTGCCCGCCGACGGGTCGGTCATCGTGGACGCCGGGACGACCACCGCGCGGTTCGTCCAGCTGCTGCCGACCGACCGCGAGCTGACCGTGATCGTGAACTCGCCGCCGCACGCGGCGGTGCTGGCGACCCGCCCGAACCTCACCGTGATCATCCTCGGCGGGCGGGTGCGCGGCCGCACGCTCGCCACGGTGGACGACTGGGTGCTGCGCCCGCTCGCCGACCTGTGGGTGGACGTGGCGTTCATGGCCACCAACGGCTGCTCGGTCGAGCGCGGGCTGACCACCTCCGACCAGGCCGAGGCCGCGGTGAAGCGGGCGATGATCGCCTCGTCCCGGCGGCGGGTGCTGCTCGCCGACCGCACCAAGATCGGGCACGACCACCTCGTGCGGTTCGGCGGCCTCTCCGACATCGACGTGCTGATCACCGACACCGGGCTGGACACCGACCTCGCCGCCGACCTCGCGGCCGCGGGCCCGGAGGTCGTCCGGGCCTGACGCCGCCCCGCGCCGCGACGCGCGGGGCGGCGGGGCCGGTCAGCCCGCGGCGGGGATGCCGTTGGCGGGCGCCTGCGGCTGCGGGGTCGTGTAGGGCTGGATCGGCCCGTCGCCGTCGTCGGTGGTCAGCGGCTGCCCCTGGGGCACGACGTTCTGCCCCTTGACCGTGCCGATGACCGCCCCGGTGTACCCGGCGTGCGAGTCCGCGCCGTAGGCGAACGGGACGACGCCCGGCCCGGTAAAGCGCGACTTCTCCAGCGCCTCCACGACGCCCTTGCGGGTCGGGTTCTTCCCGGCCGCCTGGAGCGCCTGCACGAAGGTGTAGGCGACCGACATCCCGTAGACGATGTTGCCGTTGAACGGCAGCTTCGGGATGTACCGGTCGTGGATCTTCTTGAACAGCGCCGTCCAGCTGTTGGAGGCGTCGCCCGGCGCGGCGAGGTAGCCGTCGGTCACCATGCCCTGGATGAGCGGGCTGCCCTCGACCTCGCTGCCGCCCTTCTTGGCGAAGCTCTCCAGCAGCCCCGTGAGGGTGATCGGGTCGGATCCGACGTTGCTGACGACGAACGTCGGCTTGTAGTTCAGCTTCAGCGCGGCGAGCCGGAACAGCGCCGTGTAGGTGGGGATGCTGAACAGCACGACGACGTCGGCCTTGGACTGCGCGATCGCCTGCGCCTGCGCGCCGATGTCGGTGCTGCCCGGCTGGTAGGACTGCCGGGACACGACCTGGTCCTTGGGGATGTACTTGTCGAGGCCCTTCACCCCGTCCTGCCCGAAGTCGTCGTTCTGGAAGAAGTAGGCGACCTTCTTGCCCGCGTAGGCCTTCTTGACGTGGTCGCCGAGGATCTTGCCTTCGCGGATGTAGTCGACCTGCCAGCCGAACGTCTGCGGGTGCTTGTCCGGCTGGTCCCAGCAGCCGCATCCGGACGCGACGAACAGGTCGGGGACGCGCTGGGCGTTCAGGTAGTCGACCACCTTGGAGTGCGTGGGCGTGCCGAGCCCGTTGAAGATCGCGAAGACCCTGTCCTGCAGGACGAGCTTCTGCGTCACGCTCACGGTCTGCGTCGGGTTGTAGGCGTCGTCCGCGTACTTGTAGACGATCTTGCGTCCGTGCACGCCGCCGTTCGCGTTCACGTAGTCGAAGAACGCCTTGGACGCCGCGGAGTTGGCGCTGTAGCCGGGCGCGGCCGGCCCGGTCAGCGGCTGGTGGCTGCCGATCGTGACGGTGGTGGCGGTCACTCCGGGCGCCGCCGACCCGCCGCCCCCTCCGTCACCGCCGCAGCCGCTCGCCGCGACCGCCAGCGTCGCCGCGGTCGTCAGGGCGAGCGCCCGCATCGTCCGGGGTCGCTTCATCTGCTCCTCCTGGGTGCGTTGTGGTGGGCCCCGATGTGTCGCTCGGCGCCGGACCGCGCGGCCCGGGAGCCCGGCCGCGCGTCCCGCGCACCCGGCGCCGGACGGCGCCGCCGATGCCGCGCAGCCCTCCCTGGACGCCGCGCGGGAAGGCCAGCGTCACCGCGATGAGGACGAGGCCGTACACGGCGAGGGGCAGGTTCGACGCGATGTTGTGCGAGAGGCCGGACGAGGACGACAGGTCCGCCGCCCAGGTCGGCACGTAGACCAGGATCAGCGCGCCCCACACCGCGCCCGGCAGGCTGCCGAGCCCGCCGATGACGATCGCGGCGATGAGCTGGAGGGACAGCGTGAGCGGGAACGCGCCCGGCGCGGCCAGCGTGGCGACCACGGCGAGCAGCCCGCCGGCGAGCCCGGCGCAGGCCGCCGAGACGACGGTGGCGGCGATCCGCAGCCGGGCGACCCGGACGCCGCTCAGCGCGGCGGCGATCTCGTCGTCGCGGCTGGCGCGCAGCGTCCGCCCGAACCGGCCGCGGGTCAGGTTGGCGAGCAGGAACAGGGTGACGACGGCGCCGAGGCAGCAGATCCACGCCTGCCAGCGCTCCAGCGGGAACGTCTCGCCGAGCGCGGCGGGCGGGACCGGCGGGACGATCGTCAGCCCGTTCTGGCCGCCGAGCGCTCCGGTGAGGGGCTCGTAGTTGGCGAGGCCGGGCAGCCCGACGGCGAAGGCGAGGGTGGCGCCGGCCAGGTAGGGGCCGTGCAGCCGGGCGGCGACGGCGCCGACCGCCGCCCCCGCGAGGGCGGTGGCCCCGGCCGCCGCCGGCAGGACCGCCGCGAGCGGCCAGCCCCAGTGCCCGATGACCAGCGCGGCCGTGTAGGCGCCGACCGCCATGAACGCGCCGTGCCCGAGGGAGATCTGCCCGCCGAGCCCGGTCAGCACCGTCAGGCCGGCGGCCGCGCAGGTGAGGTAGGCGGCCTGCGCGATCTGCAGGTCCCGGTAGGGGGCGGCGGCCGTGGTCAGGACGTACAGGGCGGCGAGCGCGAGGGCGGCGCCGGCCGCGTGCCGGGTCAGGGTGGAGCGGCTCAGGGCGCTTCGCACGGAGGCGGCCACGGGTCACACCCTCCGTCCGGGGCTCGTCGCGAACAGGCCGTTCGGTCTGATCATCAGGACGGTGATGAGGGCGGCGAGCGCCCCGAGGGCGACCAGCTCCGAGCCGAGGTAGCCGGACACGTAGCTGAGGGCGCAGCCGAGCAGCAGCCCGCCGATGACGGCGCCCGCCGGGCTGTCCAGCCCGCCGATCACGGCGGCGGTGAACCCGAAGACCAGCATCGCGTCGAACTGGGCGGGCCCGACGAACACCGACGGGGCGATCAGCACCCCGGCGAGGGACCCGACGAGCGCGGCGAGCGCCCAGCCGAGGGTCAGCATCCGGCCGACGCGGACGCCCTGGAGCCGGGCGATCTCGGGCGCGAACGCCGAGGCGCGCAGCCGCAGCCCGAGGTCGGTGCGGACGAACAGCAGCGTCAGCAGCACCATGACCGCGGCGACGGCGCCGATGACGAACAGGTCGAACGGCGACAGCAGCAGCCGCGTCCCGCCGGCGGACAGGCCCTTGATGGTGAAGGCGGGCGGATAGGAGTGCGGGGTGTCCCCCCAGATCATGCCCGCGGCCGCCTGCAGCAGAACCAGCAGCCCGAGGGTGACGATCACCGCGTTCAGCGGCGGCTTGTCCTCGACGGGCCGCACCACGACCCGCTCGACGACCGCGCCCAGCACCAGCCCGGACGCCAGAGCGGCGCCGAGCGCGAGCCAGTAGGAGCCGCCCGCGTCGATGACGCTCCAGGCGAGGAACGTCGTGAACATCAGCATGCCGCCCTGCGCGAAGTTCACGACGCGGGTGGAGCGCCAGATCAGCACCAGAGCGAGGGCGACCGCCGCGAACACCGCCCCGGAGGTGATCCCGGCGAGGGTGAGATTGACGAAGCGCACCATCAGAACCCCAGGTAGGCGTGGCGGAGACGGTCGTCGGCGGCGATGGCGGAGGCGGGCTCGTCCGCCACGACGGAGCCGAGGTCCAGGACGACGGCGCGGTCGGCGACCGACAGCGCGCTGCGCGCGTTCTGCTCGACGAGCAGCACGGTCCGGCCGTCCTCGTCGCACAGCCGCCGCAGCACGGCCATCAGCTGGGCGACCACCCGCGGCGCGAGGCCGAGGGACGGCTCGTCCACCAGCAGCAGCCGCGGCGCGCCGGTCAGCGCCCGGGCCAGCGCGAGCATCTGCCGCTCGCCGCCGGACAGGGTGGCGGCGGCGCGGAACCGGCGCTCGGCGAGCGCCGGGAACAGCGCGTACATGTCGGCGACGCGGCGCGCGAGGGCCGCGCGGTCGCGCCGCCACAGCCCGCCGAGCCGCAGGTTGTCCTGCACGGTCAGCTCGGTGATGACGCCGCCGCTCTGCGGGACGTGCGCGACGCCGAGCCGGACGATCTCCTCGACCGCCGTCCGGGTGATGTCCGCGCCGTCGAGCTCGACGCGTCCCGAGCGGGGGCGCAGGAGGCCGGAGACGGCGCGCAGCAGCGTGGTCTTCCCCGCGCCGTTCGCACCGAGCACGGCGGTCAGCGAGCCCTCGTCCACCCTGAGGCCGACGCCGTCGAGCGCCCGCACCGCGCCGTAGGAGACCGTGAGGTCCTTCACCTCAAGCACCGCCGACCTCCTCGCCGAGGTAGGCGTCGAGGACGGCCGGGTCGTCGCGCACGCGCTCCGGCGGGCCGCTCGCGATGACCCTGCCGAAGTCCAGCACGACGACCTGGTCGCAGACGCCCATGACGAGGTCCATGTGGTGCTCGACGAGGACGACGGCGGGCCCGCCGCGCAGCCCGCGGATCAGCCCGGCCAGCTCGTCCATCTCGGTCGCGGACAGTCCGGCGGCGGGCTCGTCCAGCAGCAGCAGGTCGGGCTCGGCAACGAGCGCGCGGGCCAGCGCGACCCGCTTCTGCACGCCGTAGGGCAGTTCCCCCGGCAGCCGTGCGGCCTCGCCGGCGACGCCCAGCTCCGCGAGCCGGGCCGTGGCCCGCTCGCGCAGCGCCGCCTCGTCGCGGTCGGCGCGCGGAAGCGCGAGGAGGCCGGACCAGAACCCGGCCCTGGCGTGCGGGTCGGCGCCGACCATCACGTTCTCCAGCACGGTCAGCCCCGGGAACAGCCCGAGGCCCTGGAGGGTGCGGGCGATGCCGAGCCGCGTCAGGTCGTGCGGCCGATGCCGGCCGAGGACCCGGCCCCGCCAGCGCACCTCGCCCGCTTCCGGCCGGACGAACCCGCACACGACGTTGAAGAGGGTCGTCTTGCCCGCGCCGTTCGGGCCGATCACCCCGGTGACCCGGCCCTGGGGCGCCGTGAGCGACACCCCGTCCAATGCGACCAGTCCGGCGAAGCGGACGGTCACCGTTCGAAGTTCCAGAGTCGCGGAGGAGCCGGACATGTCGCCTCACCTCGCCGATAATTCAGCGCGAATCCCCCGAGGCCCAAATGCACATACCGACTGGTCGGATTCACCGAAGATAGAATCAGCGGGCGCTCCGGTCAACAGCCGATTCGGGCGGTCCCGGCGCACGCCGCGGCGGATCCCCGCCGGGCGGTAGGCTGATCGGCGATCTGCGGGCGGCCGCGCCGGGGCGGCACGAGACCCCGGGGCGCTCCCGGACGGAGGTGGTGTCGATGGCGCAGGCGCCCGCGGGCCGGACCGCCGGCACCCTGCCGCTGCCCGACCGGCTGCTGGCCGTGGCGACCCGGATGTTCGCCGAGAAGGGCTTCGAGAACACCTCGGTCCAGGAGATCGTGAACGCCGCCGGGGTGACCAAGGGGGCCATGTACCACTACTTCGGCTCCAAGGACGACCTGCTCTACGAGATCTACCACCGGCTCCTCGGCCTGCAGACCTCCCGGCTGGAGCAGATCGCCAGCGGTCCCGGCACGGCCGCCGAGCGGCTCCGCGCCGCCGCCGTCGACGTCCTCAACACCTCGTTCCCCTACCTGGACGACTTCACCGTCTTCTTCCGCTCGACGCACCTGCTCTCCCGCGACCGCCGGGAGGCCGTGCGGGCCGAGCGGCGCCGCTACCACGAGCGCTTCCGCGCCCTGGTCGAGGAGGGCCAGCGCGAGGGCACGTTCCGCACCGAGACGCCCGCCGACATCGCCGTCCACTTCTTCTTCGGCACCGTCCACCAGATCGGCGCCTGGTACCGCCCGGGCGGCCGCCTCAAGACGGCCGCCATCAGCGAGCACTACGTGGACCTGTTCCTGCACGGCCTGGAGAAGTAGCGGACGGCCCGCCGGCCGTCAGCGCTCCACGTGCTCGATCTCGAGCGCCGCGTCCCGGTGCCGGGCGCGCAGGGGCTTCTTGTCGAACTTCCCGACCGTGGTCTTCGGGATCTCCTCCAGGAACGTCCAGTACTCGGGGACCTGCCAGCGGGCGACCTTGTCCGCGAGGAACGACGCCAGCTCACCGGGGGTGGCGGACGCGTCCGAGCGCAGGACGACGCAGGCGAGGGGGCGCTCGTCCCAGCGGGGGTCGGGGACGCCGATGACGGCGGCCTCCGCCACGGCGGGATGGGCCATGAGGTGGTTCTCCAGCTCCACCGAGGAGATCCACTCGCCGCCCGACTTGATGACGTCCTTCGCGCGGTCGGTGATCTGGTAGAAGCCTCGGTCGTCGATGGTGCCGATGTCGCCGGTGCGCAGCCAGCCGTCGTCGAACTTCTCCGGCGCGGGGTCGCGGTGGTAGGCGCCGGTGATCCACGGACCGCGCACCTCGATCTCGCCGACGGACTCGCCGTCCCACGGCAGCTCGGCGCCGGAGTCGTCCACGATGCGCATCTCGACGCCGGCGGCGACGCGGCCGGACTTCAGCCGCCAGTACATGTCCTCGTCGGTGCCGGGCTCGACGCCGGGCGGCGGGAACGCCATGCCGCCGAGCGGGCTCGTCTCGGTCATCCCCCAGCCCTGGATGATGCGCAGCCCGTACCTTCGCTCGAAGCGCTCCAGCAGGACGCGGGGCGCGGCGGCGCCGCCGGAGGTGCCCGCCCGCAGCGACGACAGGTCGATCTCCTCCCGCTCCCCGAGGGCCAGGATCCCGTTCCAGATCGTCGGGACGGCGGAGGCGAGCGTGCTGCGCTCGGCGGCGACGAACCTCACGAGGTGCTCCGGCTGCATGAACGGCCCCGGCATGTGCAGCGTCGCCCGGACAGGAACGCCCCGTACGGCAGGCCCCAGGCGTTGACGTGGAACATCGGCACGATCGTCAGGACGCGGTCGGCCTCGGTGATGCCCACCAGCGACGCCGACTGCACGGCCATCGCGTGCAGGAACGTGGAGCGGTGCGAGTACACCACGCCCTTCGGGTCGCCCGTGGTGCCGCTGGTGTAGCACATCGACGCGGCGGAGCGCTCGTCCACCTCCGGCCACGCGTACCCGGGCTCCTCCGCGGCGAGCAGCTCGTGGTAACGCAGGACGGGGGCCCCGTTGCCGTTGGCCTCCAGGGCCGACGCGTCGCCGTCCCCGACGACGACGAACGCCTCGACGGCGGGCAGCTCGCGCACGACGCGCGCCAGGAGCGGGACGAGGCTGTCGTCAACGATGACGACCTGGTCGTCGGCGTGGTTGATGATGTGCGAGAGCTGCTCGGGGAACAGCCGGATGTTCAGCGTGTGCAGGACCGCCCCCATGGCGGGCACCGCGAAGTACGCCTCCAGGTGCTCCTGGTTGTTCCAGCAGAACGTCGCCACCCGGTCGCCGGGACGGACGCCCAGCCTGGCCAGGGCGGACGCGAGCCGCTCGGCGTTGCCGGCGATCCGCGCGAAGGTGGCGCGCCGGGGCTCGCCGCCGCCCGTCCAGGTCACGCACTCGCTGCGCCCGTAGACGCGCGCCCCGTGCCGCAGGATCGCGGCGACCGACAGCGGAAAGTCCTGCATCGTGCTGAGGATCATGGCTTTTCTCCGAGAGGCCCGCGGCGGCGACAGGAACGGTCGACCGCACGCAATTTCGCACATACCGACCGGTCGGTTCACCATATTTTCGACAACGCCCCGCCGTCAACGATCCCTCGCGGGACGCCCCGCCCGGCGCCGCCTTCCGCGCGTGGACGGGCTCCCGCCGCCGCGGCCCGGCCCTGAACGCGGGAGGGCCGGGCGGTCCCGCGTGCGTCCGCCCCGGCGCCGCGGAACCGCCCGGCCCTCCGTCCTGCCACCGGTGAGTGCGGCTGACGCGCGGGCTCCCCTCCTCGCAGCCCGCCGGCACCGCCGTGCCCCGGTTCCCACCTCCCACAGCGCCCGCGTCCCACGGCATGTCACACATGTCAGCGCCGCGCTGGTCCACCTGGGACGACGCCGCACGACCTCCCTCGACGGACCAGTTCCAGCCGCCGCCGCGGCGTGACCCGCCCCGCGCGGGAGCTTCCGTGCGCGCCCGCCGCCAAAAAGGGCCGGACTTTTCTGCGCGCCGGTGCGTAGCCCGGCGGGGCGCGGCGGGCGTTAGATCACGCTATGAAGATCGCCGTGCGGGCGGCGATGATCGCGGCGCTCCTCGCGACGCTCATCGCCCACCCCCTGCCCGCCGGAGCGTCCGAGGACGCCCCGGGAACGTCGAAGCACACCATTCCCATGGGCGACTGGAACCGCCCCTACCTGCTGCACGTCCCGCCCGGAAGCGAGGCCCGGGGGCCGCTGCCGCTGATCGTCGCGCTGCACGGCGGTCTGAACGACGCCGAGTACGTCCGCAGGCAGAGCGGGCTCGACGGGGTCGCCGACCGCCACGGCTACGCCGTCGCCTACCCCGACGGGCTCCTCGGCACCTGGAACGCCGGGGCCTGCTGCTGGTTCGCCCGCTGGACCGGCGTCGACGACGTCGCGTTCCTCGACAAGCTGATCGACACGCTGGTGCGGCAGGGCGTCGCCGACCCCCGCCGCGTCTTCGTGACCGGTTTCTCCAACGGCGGCGGCATGGCGTACCGGTACGCGTGCGAACGGTCGGACAGGATCGCCGGGATCGCCGTGGTCTCCGGCGCGCTCGCGATCGGCTGCACGCCCGGAGAGCCGGTGTCGGTGCTGGCCTTCCACGGGACGTGGGACCCGTCCGTCCCCTATGACGGCGGCGGGAACATGGACGCGGACGTCCATTTCCCCTTCATCCCCGTCAGGTTCCTCATGGAGTTCTGGAGATGGGTGGACAAGCTGCCCGCGCTCTCGCGGCCGGTGCCGGACGGGCCGGACGACTGCGTCGGCACGGGCCCGGGCCCCGTCGTCGTCGCGCTGTGCACCAGGCAGCGCGGTGGCCACGAATGGCCGGATTACGCCAGCGAGCTCATGGCCAGGTTCTTCGCGGACAGGCCGTCCCTGCCGAAGGCGTGACCTCCGTTGAATTCCAGTCGTGCCGCTACTAAGCGCTAAACTCTCCCCACTTACGAGTAATGGGGAGCAATGCAGGAAATCGGCTTGGCAGAGGCAGTCAAAGCGATCCGCGACGACCTGGCGCGGGCTCAGCTTGAGGGCGCCGACGAGGAGATCCGCTTCAGCGTGGGGCCGGTCGAGGTCGAGTTCGAGGTCGCCGTGGTCCGGGAGGGCGGCGCGAACGGCAAGGTGAAGGTCTGGGTGGTCGAGGTCGGCGCCTCGGGCAAGCTCGCGCAGACCACCACGCACCGGGTGGCGGTCACGCTCAATCCGCACGTCGACGGCAAGCCGATCGAGGTGGGTGACCGGCTCCGCAAGCCCGGCCGGTGATCCCTGACGAACCACGCTGGCGCACCGTCGAGGTGCTCGTCGGGGAGGGCGAGGAGGGCTACGGCACCGGCTACCGGATCTCCTCCGGGCTGGTGCTCACCTGCCGGCACGTGGTGGCCGCCCCCGGGCCGGTGGCGGTCCGGCTCGCCACGCCGGACGAGTCGGTCTCCGTCGCCGCCGAGCGGATCTGGACCGCCGAGGGCGCCGAGGTCGACCTGGCGCTGCTGCGGGTGGCGGACGGCTCGCTGCCCGCGGTGGCCCCCGCGGTGCTGGCGGACGTCGACCCCTGGAGCACCGGGCGCGCCCGGTTCGTCTCGTGGGGCTTCCCCGCCTCCCACGACCGCGAGAGCGAGCTCGGCGGCGTCCGCGACGTCGACCAGGTGGACGGCGACGTCCTCCTGGGCGCCAACGTCAAGACGGGCCTGCTCGACCTGCACCGCGACGACGCCCCGCTGCGCGCCGGCCGCCGGTACCGGGGGCTGTCCGGAGGCCCCGTCCTGGTCGGCGGCAAGCTGGTCGGCGTCGTGCGCTGGGCCGAGCCCGACGGGCCGCTGACCGCCTCCCGCGTCTTCAGCGCCGCCGGACCGCACCGGCCGCGGACCGCCGGCGAGTTCGTCGAGCCCCAGCCGAGCCGGGAGAGGCTGAACGCGCTCCTCGACGGTGAGGGCGTGCGGCTGGACCCGGGGCCCGCGGGGCCGTCGGCGCCCCTGCGCCGGTCCCGGTACTGGTCGACCATCACCAAGCTCCGGGCCCGCTGCCCCGACCCCGCCGACCGGGACGCCGAGCTCGGCCGGCTCCAGGAGTTCGCCACGAGCGGCACGCCCTACCTGTGGCTGGTGGGCGAGCCCTGGGCCGGCAAGACGACGCTCGCCGCCGCCTTCGCCGGGGACCCCGCCCCCGACGTCGTCACGGTCGCGTTCTTCGTGTCCCGGTCGGCCGGCTCGCGGCTGGCCGACTACCGGGCCGCGCTCGCCGACCAGCTGGCCCCGCTGGTCGGCGAGACGCCCACACCCGGCGTCGTGCCGACCGCGTTCGACCTGGACGACCTGTGGCAGCGCGCGGTCGAGCGGGTCACCGCCGACGGCCGCCACCTCATGCTCATCGTGGACGGGCTCGACGAGGACGACCACGTGCGGCACCGCGAGAGCAGCGTCGCGGCCCAGCTCCCCGAGTACGTGCCGCCCGGCAGCCATGTGCTGGTGACCAGCAGGCACTTCCCCGAGGTGCCCGCCGACGTCCCGGACGGCCATCCGCTGCGCGGGTGCGAGCGCCGCACGCTCGCCGCCAACGAGGCCTCGCGGGCCTCGCGCAACGCCGCCGAGCGCGACCTGCAGCAGCACCTGCGCGACCGGACGAGCCGCGAGGTGCTCGGGCTGCTGGCGGCGTCCGGCGGCGGGCTGGCCGACGAGGACATCGCCCGGCTCACCGGCCTGGACCTCTACGACGTCCGGGAACTGGTCGAGCAGACCATCGCCCGCCTGGTCGAGCGCCGGGAGGACGACGGCGGGGGCCGCTACTCCTTCGCCCACGACCTGATCCGGGAGACCACCACCGAGCGCCTCGGCGCCGAGGCGATGGCGGGCTTCTGGGCGCGGGTGCTCGACTGGGCCGAGACCTACCGGGCCGGCGGCTGGCCCGCCGACACCCCTCTGTACCTCCTGGACCGGTTCCCGCAGGCGCTGGCCGACGACGGGGACCTGGAGCGCCTGCTGCGGCTCAACGAGCCCGACCGCTGGAGCCGCCTGCTGGAGCGGACGGGGACGGTGGAGCCGGCCGTGCTGACGCTGACCGACTCGATCCGGCTGCTCCTCGCGGCGGACTCGCCCGACCTCGCCGTGGTCTACGTGCTGGCCCTGTGGCGCGACCAGCTGCGCCTGCCCGTGCGCGTCCACCCCGAGGTCATCGCGGTGGCCTGGACCGAGCTCGGCGAGCTGGAGCGCGCCGAGCGGATGGCCCGCGACATCACCGTCGCCTCGATCAAGGCCAACATCCTGATCTCCATGGCGGAGGCGGCGGGACGGGCGGGCGCCGAGACCGAGGCGGCGCTGTGGCTCCAGGAGGCGGAGCTGCTGGCGGGCGGAATCCTGAGCGGGGTGCGCAGGGCCCGGACCCTGGCCCGGATCGCGCTGGCCCTCGGCCCCGGCTTCACCCGCGCCGAGACCCTCCTGGACGAGGCCACCCGGCTCTTCACCTCCGTGGTTCCGTCCCGGCACCGGCGCCGGGAGCTGATGACGGACATGGCCTGCGACGCCGCCCGCGCCGGGCTGTGCGACTCGGTGGAGCGGATCGCCCGCTCGTTCGCCGACCGCAAGTACCAGTGGCCGATCATCGCGGCCGCCGCCCGCGCCGCCGCCGAGCAGGGACTGCGGGAGGACGCCGAGCGCCTCGCGGGGCTCCTCGGGCCCGACGACCTGCGGTGGGACACGTTCGCCGAGCTCGTGCGGCTGCTGGCCGACCGGGGCGAGTTCACGGCGGCGCTGGAGCTGGTGGGGACGTCGGTCAACGGGGCGCGGGCGCTCGCCCGGGCGCTCGGCGGCATCGCGCGGGCGCGGGCGCTGCGCGGCGATCGGGCCGCCGCGCGGGCGGTGCTCGCGACCGCGATCGAGACGGTCGCGGCCAAGGGCGGCGCGTCCCGCCAGGCGGCGCCCGGCGAGCTGCCCGACTCCGCCGTGGAGGCGGGGCTGCTCGACGAGGCCGAGAGGCTCATGGCGCTGCTGGAAGGCCATCGCCGGGCACTCGGCGCGGCCCGCACCGCGATCGGCGCCCTCGACGCCGGCGACCCGGACACCGCGGTCCGGCTGATGAGGACGGCCGCCGACCTCGCCGGGCTCCAGCCGCGGCGCCAGTGGGCGCCCCTGGTCGAGGCGGCCCCCGGCGCCGCGGCGGAGGGCGACCTGGAATCGGCGCGCGGCCTGCTGACCCTCGCGCTGACCGTGGCCGAGGGGACGTCCCCCAAGGCGGCGCGGGCGGTCAACCTGCTGATCAAGTCGCATGTCGCCGAGCTCCAGGGAGCCTCCGGCGTGCTGGAGACGGGCATCGACGCGGCGCTGCGCCTCCCCTCCCAGCAGGACCTGCCGGCGGAGACGGCGAGGATCGCCGCGGAGCTCGGCCTCACGGAGGAGGCCGTCCGGGCGGCGCTCTTCGTCGTCGACGTGCACGAGCGCAACACCCTGCTCGGGACGGTCGCGGAGCGGGCCGCGCGGGACGGCCGCCTGGAGGTCGTCCACCGCGCGCTGGCGGGCATGAGCCGCACCCGCAAGCAGCTGTTCGCGAGCGTCAACGCCGCAGGGGAACTGGCCAAGGCGGGCCGGATCGGCGACGCCGAAGACCTGGTCGGACGGGTCCGGAACGGCTTCCGCCGGGCCACCGGCCTGGCCCGGCTCGCCCGGATCGTCGCGGCCCGGGGCGACCGCGACCAGGCCGTCTCCTACCTCCTGGCGGCCGAGCAGCTCGCGCCCGCGGGCTCGGTGCGGCACCTGACCCGGTTCGAGATCACGGCCGCCGCCGTGGCCGCGGCCCGGCGGGGCCGCTACGGGGAGGCGGAGCGGATCGCCGCCGTCGTCGACAGCCCCCGGCGGCAGGCCTCGGCGCTGGCCGAACTCGCCGAGACCGCCTACCGCGCGGGTGCCTACCCCCGCGTGGCGCGGTTCCTGAGCGCAGCCGAGGAGCTGCTCGGCGACATGGACGACGACTCCCGCGACGCCGTCGCGACGGAGCTGGCGGCGGCCGCGGCCCGGGTCACCGACCTCGACGCGGCGCGGCGGCTGGTCGCGCTCGTCTCGGATCCGGCCATGAGGCTGTCCGCGCTGACCGAGGTCGCGCGCGCCGCCCACGGCTTCGGGAACGCCGCCGAGGCGGGGCGGCTGCTGGCCGAGGCGGAGAAGCGGCTCGCCGGGTTCGACGCCGACTCCAGCGAGGGGGTGGCGACCGAGCTGGCGGCGGCGGCCGTGGAGATCGGCGACCTGGAGCTGGCGGAGCGGCTCGCGAGCGGCCTGGCCGACCCGCGGCTGCGGGTGGAGGTCCTGCTGGCGGTCTGCCGGGCGAGCGCCGAGCGGTTGCGGGCCCTGCGCCGCCGGGTCGTCCGCGAGGCGCGCGGGGTGCGCAACATGCGGATCCGCGGCGAGCTGATCGGCCGGCTGGCCGCCGCCGTCGCGGCGACGGGCAACGCGAACCTGGCGGGCAGGACGATGGACGACGCCGAGACGGCCGTCCGGACCATCGCGATCACCAATGCCGAGCCGCGGTGCCGCGGGCTCGTGGAGCTGGCCCTGCTCGCCGACGCGATCGGCGACGCCGAACGCGCGCGGCGCCTGCTGCGCGAGGCCGAGCAGCTCGCCGCCACCTACGTGGACGAGCAGCGCCACCAGCGGGCCCTGTCGCACATCGCCGGCGCCGCCGCGCAGCTCGGGCTGCTGGACGAGGCGGAGCGGGTGACGGAGATCATGCGGGCGTCGCGGCTGCCGTTCCCCGCGTGGCCCACCATGACGGCCGTCGCGGAGCGGGCCGCGGCCCTGGGCGACACCGCCCGCGCCGTCCGGCTCATCGAGGGGGCGCTGCGGATCGCCCGCAGCGTGCGCGACCCCAAGGTCCGCGGCGCGACCTTCGCCGGCGTCGCCGCCGCCGCGCTGCGGGCGGGACTGCCCGAGCAGGCCCGGGGCATCCTCGGCGAGGAGCCGCAGCACCACCACCGGCAGAGCCCGATCCTGCGGGACATCGCGCTGGCCACCGCGGCGGCGGGACGGCTGCCGGAGGCCGAGCTGATGGTCGCCCAGATCCGGTCGCCCGCCCGCCGCCGGGAGGCGTTCGAGGGCGTCATCGCCCACCTGGTGGAGCGCGGCGACCGCGCCGAGGCCGAGCGCCTCATCGTCCAGGGCATCCGGGAGGACGGCTGGCTGCCGCCCCCCGCCGTCATGATGGCGGCCCTGCCGGAGGTGGTCCCGCCGCTCGGCAACGTCCTGCCCCGCATGGCCGCGTTCGAGGAGGCGGCCAGGGCCGAGCGGGCGTGACCGCCGGCGGGCTCACGGCGTCTCGGCGGCCAGGCTCCGCGGGCGGATGTCCTTCCAGTTGTCCATGACGTACCCGATGCAGCCGGACCGGGACTCGGGGCCGTGGACCGTCGTCCAGCCGGCGGGGACGTCGGCGAACGCCGGCCACAGGGAGTGCTGGCCCTCGGCGTTGGCGAGGACCAGGAACGTGCCGTCGGGGTCGTCGAACGGGTTGGTCGTCATGCTCTTTCCTTCCTCTAGACGCCGGGGGTGACGCGGGCGGACCGCCGCGCCATGGACCGCACGATCTCCCCGGTGCGCACGGCGGTCATGGACAGCAGCGAGGAGGCGATCCCGTGGCTGTGCTCGGTCGCCCCCTGCAGGTAGACGCCCCATTCGGGGCCGGGCTCGGTGGCGATGCGGTAGTCGCGCTCGACGACCGGGCGCCCGTCCGGGCCGGTGCGGCAGTGCGCGCCCGCCTCGCCGAGCAGGTCGAACGGGTCGCGTTCGCGGTACCCGGTGGCGTAGACGACGGCGTCGGCCTCCAGGTCGGCGACCTCGCCGGTCGGCAGGAACGCGACCCGGACCCGCGTCCCGCCCGAGCCGCCGTCGGCGACGTCCAGGACGCGGGAGACGTTGAGGATGCGCAGCCGCTCGGCGCCCGCGACCTTCTCGGCGTAGGCGCGCCGGTACAGCTCGTCGATGAGGTCGAGGTCCACCACGGAGTAGTTGGTGTTGCGCGAGTACTCGAACAGCATGCGCTTCACGTCGCCGGGCGCGGCGTAGTAGTGGTCGACGGCCTCGGGGTCGAAGATGCGGTTGGCGAACGCGCTGTCGTCGGCGGGCGAGTACCCGTACCGCGCGAAGACCGCGCACACCTCGGCGCGGGTGAAGGTGCGGTGCAGGTACTCGACGGCCTCGGCGGCGCTCTGCCCGGCGCCGACCACGACGATGCGGCGCGGGTCCCAGTCGCCGCGCTCGGCGAGCCGGGTCAGCAGGTCCTCGGTGTGCCAGATCCGCTCCCCCGCCTGGACCCCCTGCGGCAGGACGGGTTCGAGCCCCGCGCCGATGACGACGTTGCGGGCGAGGTGCGTCTCCAGTTCGTCGCCGCGGCGCACGACGACCTCCAGGACCTCGTCGTCGTGCGGGCGGAGCGCGACGACCTCCGTCCCGTAGCGGACGCGGTCCTCGAACGCGGCGGCGGCCCATTCGAGGTAGTCGTGGAACTCCAGCCGCGTCGGGAACATCGTCTTGTGGTTGACGAAGTCGACCAGGCGGCCCCGGGCGTGCAGGTAGGCCAGGAACGAGTACGGGCTCGCGGGGTTCCGCAGCGACGCCAGGTCCTTGAGGAAGTGGACCTGCATGGTGGCGCCGTCGATCAGCATGCCGCGGTGCCAGCCGAACCCGGGCTGCTTCTCGAAGAACACCGCGTCCGCGCCGCCGTGCTCCTCCTCCAGCGCGACGGCGAGCGCCAGGTTGGACGGGCCGAACCCGATGCCGACGACGTCGCGGACGGGGGTGTGCATGCGCTCCTCCGGCATCAGGCGGGCCCGGCCGCGCTCGCGGCCTTGGCGATCTGCGGGACGACCTGGTCGATCACGTAGGGGACGGCGAGCGGGGTGGGGGTGCGCAGCGGCCAGAACGACTTCAGGTCCAGCGCCACGTAGGAGCCGCGCCTGACGGCGCCGAGCCCGGCGAACAGCTTGTTGCCCTCGATCTTCTTCTGCGTGGCGGGGTCGTCGTTGTAGTGGCTGAGCAGGACGTCCACGTCCAGGACGGAGACCTTCTCCATGCTCAGCTCGGCGGCGAACCCGTCGCCGGGCAGCTTCCCCAGCGACTCGGGGAGCGTCATGCCGAACTGCTGGAGCAGCTTCACGCTCGTGTCGTCGCCGGACTTCATCACGCCGATGTTGCCGTTGGGGAAGACGCTGGTGAACGCGAACTCCTTGCCGGCCAGCTCGGGGTGCTTCGCCTTCACTCCCGCGATCTTCGTCTCGACGTCGGCGACGAGCTTCCGGCCGTCCTCGGGGCGGCCGATCGCGGCGGCGACCTGCCGGGTGATCTGCTGCCAGGAGTCCTCGGCGGGGCCGTTCTGGTAGGCGAGCGTCGGCGCGAGCTTGGAGAGCTTGTCGTACTCCTTGTCGATGGCGAAGTCGCCGGCGGCGAGGATCAGGTCGGGCCGCAGTGCGGCGACCTCCTCCAGGTTGAAGCCCGCCTCGCCCTGCTTGAGCAGCTTCGGCCTGTCCCCGGTCAGCCTCGGCGCGCTCCAGGGGGTCAGGCCGTCGGGCTGGACGCCGGTGAGCTCGGCCATGCCGACGGGGGTGACGCCGAGGGCGAGCAGCGCGTCCTGGTCGACCTCGCCGAGCGCGACGATCCGCTTCGGGGCGGACTTCACCGTCGCGGAGCCGAGCTTGTGGGCGACGGTGACCGGGAACGCCCCGGCCGCGGCGCCGGAGCCGCCGGAGCCGCCGGCCGGCTCGTCGTCGCCGCAGGCGGCGGCCGCGGCGAGTCCCAGGACGAGCGCGGCGGCGGCGGTCAGGCGCCGCATCGTGGTGCGCATAGCGGACCTTCCATGTTCGGGGGCGGGAAGCCGGAGAGTGTTGATCAGGGATATTAGGTTAGCCTTACCTAACTAGGCAATGGCCGGACGGGTATGAGCCGCCTCACTCCCGCGGTGCCGTCCCGCCGGCGGGCGCGAGCCGGGCGAGCAGGCCCGCCACGGTGGGCGCGGCCATCAGGGTCGAGATCCTCAGGTCCGCGCAGCCGGGCTCCCGCCGCACGCGCCGCACCAGCCTCATCGCGAGCAGCGAGTGCCCGCCGAGGTCGAAGAAGTCGTCGTCCGGGCCGACCTCGGGGACCCCGAGCTCCGCGGCGAAGATCCGGCACAGGGACGCCTCCCGGTCGTCGTCCCGGCGCGCCGCCTCCGGGGGCGCCTCGGCGGTCACGGCGCGGGCGGTCAGGACCGCCGGCAGCGCGCCGACCCTGACGCCGGGATCGTCGGCGACGGCCGCGAGCAGCGCGATCAGGCCGTCCGCCAGCGCGGCGACCGTGGCGCGGTCGAACAGGTCGGCGGAGTAGTCGACGACGAGCCGGAGCCCGTCAGGGCCCTCCCGGAAGATGAAGTCCAGGTCGAACTTCGCGGCGCCCGGCCCGAACAGCGCCTCCCGCTGCTCCAGGCCGGGGAACCGCACGTCGCCGACCCCCTGGTTCTCGTAGCCGACCATCACCTGGAACAGCGGGTTGCGGCCCGGCACGCGGCGCGGGCGCAGCGCCTCCACGACCGCCTCGAACGGCAGGTCCTGGTGGGCGAGCCCGGCGAGGACGGCCTCCCGGACGCGGGCGAGCAGCTCCGCGAACGCCGGGTCGCCGGACACGTCGGCGCGCAGGACCAGCGTGTTCACGAAGAAGCCGACGAGGTCTCGCGCGGCCTCCTCGGTGCGTCCCGCGACGGGGCTGCCGAGGGGGATGTCGTCGCCCGCGCCCGTGCGGTGCAGCAGCGCCGCCACGGCGGCCTGGCAGACCATGAACATGCTGGCGTTCGCGTCCCGGGCGACACGCCCGAGCCGGCCGGTGAGGCCGGGCGGCAGGTCGGCGGTCAGGGTGCCGCCGCGCTGCCCGACGGTGCCGGGGCGCGGCCGGTCCACCGGCAGCGGGATCTCCTCGGGCAGGTCCGCCAGGGCCCGCGCCCAGTGGTCGAGCTGCCGGGCGTGGACGCTGCCGGGATCGGACGGGTCGCCGAGCAGCTCCCGCTGCCACAGGGCGTGGTCGGCGTACTGCACGGGCGGCGGCTCCCAAGACGGCTCCTTGCCCTCCAGCCGCGCCGCGTACGCCTCCGCCACGTCGCGGGCGAACGGCCCGAACGACCATTCGTCGAACGCGATGTGGTGGAAGACGGCGAGCAGCAGGTGCTCCCGCTCGCCCTCCGGGAAGACCGCGACCCGCAGGGGGATCTCCTTGGCGAGGTCGAACGGCCTGGCGATGACGTCCTCGGGGGCGCAGGTCGCCGTCTCCAGGACGGGCCGCGCCTCGTCCGGGGCGAGGATCCGCTGGTAGGGCACCCCGCCGTGCTCGGCGAAGACCGTCCGGAGGCTCTCGTGCCGGGCGGTGACGTCGCCGATCGCCGCCTCCAGGGCCGCGAGGTCGAGGTCGCCTCGCAGGCGGACCGCGAGCGGCAGATGGTAGGCGTCGCGGGGCCCGTCGTCCTCGCGGAGCATCTGGTCCAGCATCCACAGCCGCCGCTGTGCGGACGACAGCGGCACGCGCTCGGGCCGCTCCCGCGGTTCCAGGACGGGCCGGGCCCGCGCCTCGGCGCCGCGGTGAAGGCGTCCGGCCAGTTCCGCGACGGTCGGCGCCTCGAACAGGTCGCGGATGGCGAGCTCGGCGCCGAGCACCGCTCGCGCCCTGCCGACGAGCCTCGTCGCGAGCAGCGAGTGGCCGCCGAGGTCGAAGAAGTCGTCGTCGATCCCGGCGCCGGGCGCGTCCAGGACCTCGGCGAACAGCGTGCACAGCAGGCGCTCGACGGGCGTGCGCGGGGCCCGGCCCGCGCGGCGCGCGCCGTCCCGCCCGGGATCGGGCAGGGCGCGCCGGTCGAGCTTGCCGTTCACCGTGAGCGGCAGCGCGTCCAGCGTCATGATCGCGCTCGGCACCATGTATCCGGGCAGGCGCGCCTTGAGGCTCTCGCGGACCCGCGCGGCCAGCACGCCGTGGTCGCGCGCGGCGACCGGGTCGTTCGCGTACGAGGCGGGCGCGCGTCCGGGCTCGGCGGGCGGGCACGCCGCTCCCCCGCCGAACACGGCGTCATAGCGGCCGGGCCGGTCGGACGGCGTGAGCACGACGTCCGGGAACAGCGCGTGCAGCGTCTCGGGCTCGATCCCCTCCGGGGCCGAGGCCAGCGCCGCGCGCGCCTCGTCCGCCGGGGCCCCTTCGCGCAGCGCCCGCAGCGCCGCGACCTCGCCCGACGACCTCGGGTCGGGGACGCCCCGGACCCGCAGCGGCCCCGCGGGCCTGGCGCGGAGGTCGTCGAGGGTGGTCCAGTCGACGGCCGGGGTCGGCGGGGCCGGGGGCGCGTCCTTGTGCAGGACGACGTCGTAGCGGTGGCGGGTCAGTTCGTTGTGGTGGGCGCCGCGCTTGACGAGGACGTCCACGCGGGACGGGCCGTCCAGCGCGGTGAAGAAGGCGGGGTCGAGGAGGAGCTCCTTCTCCAGGCGGACGGCGCGCTCGATCGCGTCGAGGTCGCCGCCGCCGCGTCCGAGCTGGACCGCGGCGTGCAGGCAGCGGACCGTGCGCAGGTCGCGGACGTCCCCGACGAAGAGCGCGCCGCCCGGGGCGAGCAGGCGCATCGCCTTGGCGACGACGTCCTCCAGGTAGGCGGCGCCGGGGAAGTACTGCACCACCGAGTTGATCACGATGGTGTCGAAGTGGCCTTCGGGCAGGCCTCCGGTGTCGTGCGCGGGCCGGCAGCTGAGGCGGACGGGCGAACCTGGGCCGACGGCCTGCCAGTCCCGGGACGCGGGCTCCACGGGGCCGCCGAGGTCCGCGCGGAGCTTGGCGATGACCGGCTCGGAGAAGTCGGTGCCCCAGTACTCCTCGCTGCCGGGCGCGAGGCGGGTGAGGAGGAGGCCGGCGCCGACGCCGATCTCCAGGACGCGGCGCGGGCCGAGCGCGCGGATGCGCTCGACGGTGGTCGCGCGCCACTCGCGCATGTCGTCCAGCGGGATGGGGGCGCCGTCGTAGCTGCTGTCCCAGCCCGCGAACTCCTCGGCGTGCACGACCGTCCCGACCTCGGTGTACTCGGTGTCGTAGATCTGCCGCCACTCGGCGAGCTGCTCTTCGGCCGCGCCGTCGCGGGAGCCGTCCGGGACGACGTAGCCGACGAGGCGCTTCACCCCGGGGACGTCCGTCTCGACCGCGACGACGGCGGCCTGGCCGACGCCGGGCTCGGCGGCGAGGGCGGTCTCGATCTCCTCCAGCTCGACCCGGTATCCGCGGATCTTCACCTGGTCGTCGGTGCGGCCGAGGAAGTCGATGTCGCCGTCGGCGCGGACGCGCACGAGGTCGCCCGTCCGGTACATGCGGGATCCGGGCGGGCCGGAGGGGTCGGCGACGAAGCGCTCGGCGGTCAGGTCGGCGCGGCCGAGGTAGCCGCGCGCCAGCCCGGCGCCCGCGATGTACAGCTCGCCCGGCGCGCCCGGCGGGACGGGGCGCAGCCAGGCGTCCAGGACGTACCCGCGGGTGTTCCAGATCGGCTTGCCGACCGTCGGTGTCGCGCTGTCCCCCGTCCCGCCGCCGAGGGTGTTGATCGTGTACTCGGTCGGGCCGTAGAGGTTGTAGCCGAGGACGCCGTCGGCGCGCGCGAGCCGCTCCCACACCGACGTCGGGACGGCCTCGCCGCCGAGGAGGACGAGGGGCGGCCGGTGCCCGCCGTCGAGGAGCCCCTCCTCCAGGAGCTGCTGGGCGTAGGTCGGGGTCACGTTGATGACGTCGATCTCGTGCTGCCGCAGGTAGGCGGTGAGGGCCTGGGCGTCGCGGCGGAGGTCCTCGTCGCAGACGTGCACCTCGTGGCCTTCGATGAGCCAGAGCAGCTCCTCCCACGACATGTCGAAGGAGAAGGAGACGGTATGGGCGATGCGGAGGCGGCGCCCCGCCGACGCGACCACCGGGTCGAAGATGTTGGCGCGGTGGTTGAACTGCATGTTGGTGAGGCCCCGGTAGGGCGTCACCACGCCCTTGGGCCGCCCGGTGGAGCCCGACGTGTAGATGACGTAGGCGGGGTGGTCGAGCCTGCGGGGCGTGCCGGGCGCGAAGCCGGGGACCTCGTCCGGTTCCAGGTCGTGGCCGGGCTGCGCCGCGAGGGCCTGGTCGGTCGCCGGGTCGTCCAGCGCGAGGGTGGCCCCGGAGTGCGCGAGGCCGGCGGCGATGTCGCGGTGCGAGACCAGGCAGACGGGCGCCGCGTCCTTGAGCATGAAGTCGAGCCGGTCGGCCGGGTAGTCCAGTTCCAGCGGCAGGTAGGCGGCGCCCGTGCGCAGGACGGCGAACAGGGCGACGACCATCCGCGCCGAGCGCGGCAGGGCGAGCGCGACGACCTTCTCGGGACCGGCGCCGTTGGCCAGCAGGAGCCGCGCGAGCCGGTTCACCTCGGCGTTCAGCTCGCCGTAGGTGAGGCGGACGTCCGGGAGGGACACGAGCGCGGGGTCGCCGGGCCGCTCGGCCGCGCGCTCGGCGAGCAGCTCCGCGACCGTCAGCTCGGGCACGGGGTGCCGCGCCTCGTCCCAGTCGCGCCGGAGCCGGTCGTGCTCCGGCGGGAGGAGGAGGTCGAGCCGGTGGCACGAGGTCTCGGGCGCTTCGGCGAGGCGCCTCAGGACCCGCACGTAGCGGTCGGTGACGCGTTCGGCCTCGGCTTCGGTGAACGCGTCGCCCCGGTACATGACGCGCAGACCGGCGTCCGGCTCGACGACCATGGTGATCGGGTAGTGGGTGGCGTCGCGGACCTCGCGCCCGAGGACCCGCAGGTCGCCGTCCGGTCCGAAGGCGCGACCGGTCGGCATCCCCGGGAAGTTCTGGAAGACGAACAGCGTGTCGAAGAGGGTGCCGAGCCCGGTGGCGCGCTGGACGTCGGCGAGGGCGACGAAGGAGTGGTCGAACAGCTCGGACTGCGCGGCCTGGACCCGGTCGAGGACGGTGGCGAGGGCGTCCGCCGGGCCCGCCTGCACGCGGACGGGGACGGTGTTGAACAGCAGGCCGACCATCGACTCGACGCCGTCCACGTCGGGGTGGCGTCCGGAGACCGAGGCGCCGAAGACGACGTCGTCGCGCCCGGTCAGGCCCATGAGGACCAGGCCCCACGCGGTCTGGAAGAGGGTTCCGGGCGTGACGCCCCGCTCCCGTGCGACCTCGTCCAGGCGCTCGGCGAGGCCGGCGGGCAGCGCGCGGTGCACCTCTCCGGCGCCCGCGAGGTCGGCGGGCGCGTCGACCAGGCCCGGCCGGACGAGGGCGGGCTCGTCGAAGCCGTCGAGCGCGCGGCGCCAGGCGTCCGCCGCGGCGGTCCTGTCGCGGCCGTTCACCCAGTCGAGGAACGCGCGGAAGGGCGGGACGGGGCGGCGGGCCTCGGCGGCGGCGTCGGTGTAGGCGCCGAGCAGCGAGGTGACGAGCAGGCCGCCGGACCAGCCGTCCAGCAGGATCAGCTCGGAGGTGAGGACCAGCCGGTGGTCGTCCTCGGCCAGGCGGGCGATGGCGAAGCGGATCAGCGGCGGCGCGGCGGGGTCGAACGGCGCGGCGCGCTGGGCGTCGACGAACGCCTCCAGGTCCTGCGGGGCCACGTCGGCGTGCGTCCACGGGGTCTCGAAGTCGTCCGGGACGAACTGGACCGCGCGGTCGCCGTCGGTCCGGAAGCCGGCGCGGAGATTCGGGAACTTCTCCAGCGTGGCGCGCACCGCCCGCGCCATCCGCTCGGGGTCGACCGGGCCGGACAGCGTCACCACGGCCTGCTGGACGTAGATGTCGCGGTCCTCACCGGCCAGCATCAGGTGGTAGAGCAGGCCCTCCTGGAGCGGCGAGAGCGGAAGCCCACCGGCCGGGTCCCCCGTCCGGGCGGGCTTGGTCTCCTCGGAGGGCGCGGCGGTCCGGGCGAGGGCCTCGACGGTCCGCAGCCGGAAGACGTCCCGGACGGTGAACGACAGGCCGGCGCGGCGTGCGCGGGCGACGAGGAGCGCCGCGCTGATGCTGTCGCCCCCGGTGCGGAAGAAGTCGTCGTCGGCGCCCACGGAGTCGCGGCCGAGGACGGTCGCGGCGAGGCGGGCGAGGACGCGTTCGGGCCCGGTGGCCGGGGCCCGCCCGCCCGCCGGGCGTCCGGGCTCGGGCAGGGCGCGCCGGTCGACCTTCCCGTTCGGGTTGAGGGGAAGCTCGTCCAGGACGACCAGCTCGGCGGGGACGAGATAGTCGGGCAGCACCGCTCGCAGCGCGGTGTCGAGCGCCCCCAGTTCGACGTCGCCCGTGACGTAGCCGACGAGGCGGGATCCGTGCGCGGCGACGGCGGCGCGCCGCACCCCGGGCAGGGCGGCGAGCGCGGACTCCACCTCCCCCGGCTCGATCCGGAAGCCGCGGATCGTGAGCTGCTCGTCGGCGCGGCCGAGGAAGTCCAGCCCGCCGTCCGGGCGGCGCCGGACGCGGTCCCCGGTGCGGTAGAGGCGGGAGCCGGGCGGGCCGAACGGGTTCGCGACGAAGCGCTCGGCCGTGCGGGCGGGGTCGCCGAGGTATCCGCGCGCCAGGCCGTCGCCCGCGAGGTACAGCTCCCCGACGGGCACCTCGCGGAGCGCGGCGTCCAGCACGTGAGCGCGGGTGTTGGCGATGGGCCGCAGCCCGCCCGCCTCGGCGATGAGGCTGTCCCCGGCGGCCTCCGAGCATCCGTAGAGGTTGACCAGCCGTCCCGGGACCTGCTCGGCGAGCGCGCTGGGGAGCGCCTCGCCGCTGCTGATCCAGGTGGTGACCGAGGGCGGCAGGCCGTTGTCCGCGAGGACCGCCAAGAGGCTCGGGACGAGCGTGACGAGGCCGACGCCGTGGCGGTCGACGAAGTCGCCGAGCGCGACGGCGTCGGCGGCCGTCTCGGCGTCGGCGATGACGACCGTGTCGCCCGCGACCAGGCCGCCGAGCAGTTCGGTCGTCCCGTCGATGAACGCGGGCGAGCTCTTGGCGGCGCGGACGCCGGGCGCGGCGAGGCCGGCGCCCCAGGCGAGGCGGTTGGCGAGGGCGCGCTGGGTGCCGGCGACGGCCTTGGGCGTCCCGGTGGAGCCGGAGGTGAAGACGACGTAGGACGTGTGGTCGGGGCGGACGTCGGGGCGTTCGCGGCGGGGTGCGTCCCGCGGCGGCTCGTCGCGTCCGAGCACCAGCAGCGGCCGGACGGCGTCGAGCATCGCGGCGACGCGGGCGGGCGGGTACGACAGGTCGATCGGCAGGTAGGCGGCCCCCGTCTTCAGCACCGCGTACAGGGCGACGGCGAACTCGTCGGAGCGGGGCAGCGCGAGCGCGACGACCCGCTCGGGGCCCGCCCCGGCGGCGGCGAGGCGGTCGGCGAGCGCCTCGGCGCGGCGGTCGAGGTCGGCGTAGGTGAGGGCGGTGTCGCCGAAGACCACGGCGGTCCTGTGCGGGGTCCGCTCCACCTGCGCCTCGATGAGCCCGGCGGCCGTCCGGACGGGGAACTCCCGCGCGGTGTCGGGGTGCTCGACGGGCGCGCCGAGGGAGGACAGCCGCCGGCCGGGGTCCGCGGTGACCTGGGCGAGCAGTGCGCCGAGGTCGTCGGTCAACCGCTCGACGGTCGAAGCGTCGAACAGGTCGGCGGCGAACGCGGCGAACCCCTCGATCTCGTCGTCGCCCTCCGCGAAGTACAGGTCGAGGTCGAACTTCACGCCGCCGGTCTCCGGCAGGAACGGCTCGGCGCGCACGCCGGGCAGCGCGAGCCGCACGTCCTCCAGCCTCTGGTGGACGATCATCACCTGGAACAGGGGGCTGCGGGCGAGGGAGCGTTCGGGCGCGAGCCGCTCGACGACCCGCTCGAAGGGGACGTCGGCGCGGGAGAACGCGGCGAGGTCGGCGGTCCGGACGCGCCGGAGCAGCTCGGCGAAGGTCGGATCGCCGGACAGGTCGGTGCGCAGCACCAGCGGGTTGACGAAGACGCCGACCAGGTCGGCGAGGTCGTCGTCGGCGCGCCCGGCGATCGGGGAGCCGACGGCGACGTCGTCGCCCGCGCCGGACCGCTGGAGCAGCGCGGCGACGGCGGCGTGCAGCACCATGAACACGCTGGCGCCGGTGTCGCGCGCGAGGCGCCGCGCCCCCTCCGCCGGGAGCCGGAACGGCACCAGCCCGCCGCGGCGGCTCGCCTCGGCCGGGCGGGGCCGGTCGAACGGCAGGACCGTCTCCTCGGGAAGCCCGGAGAGCGCGTCCGCCCAGAAGTCGAGCTGCGGCACCGTGCCGGAGGACGTCTCGCGCTGCCAGGCCGCGTAGTCGGCGTACTGGACGGGCAGCGGCTCCCAGCCGGGGGCCCGTCCGTCCCGGCGGGCCTCGTAGGCGCGGGCCAGGTCGGCCAGCAACGGTGTGAACGACCATTCGTCGGCGGCGGCGTGGTGCAGGAGGAGGATCAGCGACCAGCCGGCGTCGCCCGTCCGGACGAGGGTGCCGCGGACGGGGAGGTCGCGCCCGATGTCGAAGACGTGCGCGGTGGCGGCCTTCTCGATGGCCGCGAGCCCTTCCGGCGTCTCGTCCCGCGCGTCGACGACGGCGAGGCCGGCGGGGACGTCCGGGTCGAGGACGCGCTGGACGGGCAGGCCGTCCGGTCCCTCGACGAGGAGCGTGCGCAGCGCCTCGTGGCGGGCCACGACATCGGCGAACGCCCGGTCGAGGGCGTCCTCGTCGACCGGGCCGTGCAGGCGGATCCCGAGCGGCAGCGAGTAGGACGCCGACGGGCCGCGGAGCCGCTCCTCCAGCCAGAGGCCGCGCTGCGCCGCCGACGCGGGGACGATCTCGGGCCGCGCGACGTCGCGGACGCGGACGGCGCCGGTCGCGACCAGGCGGGGCGCGAGCGCGGCGACGGTCGGCGCCTCGAACACGTCCGCGATCGACGGCTCGGCGCCGAGGACGGTCCGGGCCCTGGCGGCGAGGCGCGCCGCCAGCAGCGAGTGCCCGCCGAGCGCGAAGAAGTCGTCGTCGATGCCGACGCCCTCGACGCCGAGCAGCTCGGCGAAGATCGCGCACAGGGCGGCCTCGCGGGCGTCGCGCGGCGCCCGTCCCGACACCTCGGCCTCGGGCGCGGGCAGCGCGGCGCGGTCGAGCTTGCCGTTGACCGTGCGGGGCAGTTCCTCCAGGGCGATCAGGGCGGACGGCACCATGTACTCGGGCAGCGCGCCGGCGATCGCGTCGCGCAGGGCTGCTTCGTCCAGTCCCTCGGCGGGGACGTAGTAGCCGACCAGACGGGGATCGCCGGGGCGGTCCTCGCGGACGGCGACCGCGGCCTGCGCGACGCCCGGCTGCGCGGCGAGCACGGCCTGCGCCTCGGCGGGCTCGATCCGGAACCCGCGGATCTTCACCTGGTCGTCGGTGCGGCCGAGGTACTCGACGGACCCGTCGCGGGCGCGCCGCGCGAGGTCGCCCGTCCGGTACATCCGGGATCCGGGCGGGCCGGACGGGTCGGCGACGAAGCGCTCCGCGGTCAGGTCGGGGCGGCCGGCGTAGCCGCGGGCGAGCTGCGCGCCCGCCAGGTACAGCTCGCCGGGGACACCCGGCGGGACCGGGCGGAGGCCCGCGTCCAGGATGTGGGCGCGGGTGTTCCAGAAGGGCGTGCCGATGCCGTCCGCGGGAAGGTCCGCGGACGTCGCCCAGATCGTCGCCTCGGTCGGCCCGTACATGTTGGTAGCTAGCGGGGCCGACTCCGCGAGCGACGCCGCGAGGGCGGGCGGCAGCGCCTCACCGCCGACCAGGACGCGCAGCCCCTTCAACGCTTGCGGGTCGAGCGTGCCGAGCAGCGACGGGGTGCCCTGGACGATCGTCGCGTCCGCCAGGAGCCCGGCGAGGGCGGCCGGGTCGCGGACCGTGTCACGGCCCGCGAGGACGACCGTCGCGCCGCTGATCAGCGGGACGAACAGTTCCAGGGCGGCGATGTCGAAGGCGACGGTGGTGACGGCGACGAGCCGGTCGCCGGCGCCGAGGTCCAGCCGGGCACGGGTGGTGAGCAGGAAGTTCGTGAGCGCGCCGTGCGGGATCGCCACGCCCTTGGGGCGGCCGGTGGAGCCGGAGGTGTAGATGACGTAGGCGAGGTCGTCCGGACGCGGAGGTGTCGTGCGAGTGTTTCCGCCATCGCGGAGGTTGGTGCCGAGCACCAGGAGTTCGGTGGCTTCGGGGAGGAGCGGCGCGGTGTCGCGGGTGACGATCGCGCAGAGGGGCCCGGCGTCGTCCAGCATGTAGGCGAGCCGGTCGGCGGGATGGTCGAGGTCCAGCGGCAGGTAGGCGGCGCCCGCCTTCAGGACGCCGAGGAGGGCGACGACGAGATCGGGCGTGCGCGGCAGCGCGAGCGCGACGACGCTCTCCGGTCCGGCGCCCCGGGCGCGCAGCTCGGCGGCGAGCGCGGACGCCCGCTCGTCCAGCTCGGCGTAGGTGAGAGCCGCGCCGCCCGCCTCGATCGCCGTGGCCTCCGGAGTGCGGGCCGCCTGCTCCTCGAACAGGGCGACGACGTCGGTCGCGGGCAGGGCGCGGTCGGTGGCGTTCGCCGCGCCGATCAGGGCGCGCTCGTCCGCGCTCATGACCTCCAGCGCGCCGATGGGCCTGTCGGGGCCGGCCAGCGCGTCGCGGAGAAGCGTCTCCAGGTGGGCCAGCAGCGCGTCGATGCGCTCGTCCTCGAACAGCTCGCGCCGGAACGTCGCCTCGACCGTCATCCCCTGCGGCCGGACGAACGCCTCCAGCGACAGGTCGAAGTGCGTCGTGCCGTTGTGGACGTGCGTCCAGCTCGACGTGATGCCGGGCAGGTCCAGCTCGCCGATCTCCTGGGCGAGGAACAGCAGCATCGTGTCGAAGAACGCCGAGCGCCCCCGTCCGCGCGCCGGCCTCAGCTCCTGGACGAGCCTGTCGTACGGCGCCGCCTGGTGCGCGAAGGCCTCGGCGACCGTGCGGCCCACCCGGCGCAGCGCCTCCCGGAACGTCGGCGTCCCGCTCAGGTCGGCGCGCAGCACGAGCGTGTTGCCGAAGTTCCCGACGAGCCGCTCGACCTCGGCGTGCTCGCGGTTCATCACCGACGAACCGATCGCCACGTCCACCGAGCCGGTGTAGCGGTGCAGCAGGACCGCGTACGCGGCCGTCATCACCATGTACGGGGTGAGGTTCTCCTCCGCGGCGAGCTTGCGCATGCCCTCGGTCACGTCGTCCTCGAAGCGGCGCGCCCGCCGTCCACCGCGCTCGGACACGACCGCGCTCCGCGGACGGTCCGCGGGCAGGTCGAGCGGGGCCGGGGGCGGATCGAGGCGTTCCCGCCAGTACGCGAGATCGTCCTCGGCGACGGGCCGCCGCTGCTCCCACTCGGCGTAGTCGGCGTACTGGACGTCCAGCGAGGGCAGCCCGTCCGGGGCCCCGGTGACGGCCGCGCGGTAGAGCGCTGAGAGGTCGCGCGAGAGCGAACCCCAGGTCATGCCGTCCCAGGCGATGTGATGCACGACGAGCACCAGCGCGTGCTCGTGTTCACCCAGCCGAAGCAGTTCCAGCCGGATCGGCCGCTCGGCCCGCAGGTCGAAGGGCAGCGCCGCCAGCTCCGCCGCCCGCGCCCCGGCGTCCGCGCACCGGACCGGCGACAGGTCGAGCGAGTCGTCCTCCGTGACGATCTGCACCGCCCGCTGATCGGGGCCCTCCGCGTAGACGGTGCGGAGCACGGCGTGCCGCCGGACCAGCGCCCGCAGCGCCTCGCGGAGGGCCCCGGCGTCGAGCGGGCCGGACATGCGGATCAGCAGGCAGACGTTGTAGGCGGGGCTCTCCGGGAAGGCGCGGTGGTGCAGCCACATGCTCTGCTGCGCGTGGGACAGGGGGGCCGGTCCGTCCGAGCCCCGGGGGGCGAGCCGGGCGGTGTCCGTGCCCAGCCCGGCCTCGGCCATCATCCGCCGCATCAGTTCGCGCCGCCGCGCCGCCGTCGTCTGCTCCACGCTCAACTCTTCCGTCGTCGGGCTTCGCCACCGCGAGTTAGGTTAGCCTTGCCTATAAAAATCATGCAAGGTTAGCCTTACCTAAGTTTGACCTTCCGGCCGCGAAGAGGGAGCTGCCTTGTCCACTGGTCTGCGCACCGATGCGAACCCCGCCGAGCTGGTCGTCGAGCATCCCTCGGCGCCGCTCGCCCTCATGGCCCGCCTGGCCGGATCGGGCCTGTTCGGCGACTACGTCGTCTACGAGCGGCCCGGCTCCTGGACGTTCGCGGGAGGCATGCTCGCCGAGATCGTCCTCGACGCCGGCGCCGTCCACGCCCGCTGGCCGGGCCACGCTCCCCTCACCCGCCCCTGGACGGGCCGCCCCGCCGACGCCCTCCGCGACACGTTCGCCGCCGCGCCCCTGCCCGTCTGGAACGCCTACGGCTGGATCGCGTTCGAGTGCGCCGCCGCCCGCCCCTCCGGACGGCTCGCCCACCTGATCGTCCCCCGCACGGAGGTGCGGGCCGAGAACGGCCGCGTCACCGTCACCAGCACGGACGAAGCGGACATAGAGCAGGTCACCAAGCTCCTGGCCAGGCCGAACGGCCACCCGGTCGGCGAGCCTTCGCCCGTCGACGTCAGCGTCGGCGGATCCCCCTACCGCGATCGCGTCGCCGAGGCCGTGGCCGAGATCCACGCGGGCCGCTACCAGAAGGTCATCGTGTCGCGCCGCCTGGACGTCCCCCACCCGGTCGACGTCGTCTCGACCTACGTCCGCGGCCGGGAGGCCAACACCCCGGCTCGCTCCTTCCTGCTCGACCTGGGCGGATTCCAGGCCACCGGGTTCAGCCCCGAGGTGCTCGCGAGCGTCGACTCCGCAGGGCACGTCATGACCCAGCCCCTCGCAGGCACCCGCGCCTTCGGCCTCGGCGCCGACACCGACGCCCGCACCCGCCACGACCTGGAGACCGATCCCAAGGAGATCTACGAGCACGCCGTCTCCGTCAGGACGTCCCAGGAAGAGCTCTACCGGGTCTGCGACCCAGAGACCGTCCGCGTGACCGGCTTCATGACGGTGAAGGAGCGCGGCAGCGTCCAGCACCTGGGCTCCAGCGTCAGCGGCACCCTCTCCCCCGGCCGCACCGCATGGGACGCCCTGGACGCGCTCTTCCCCGGCGTCACCGCGTCCGGCATCCCGAAACCCGAGGCGATCGAGGCCATCACCCGCCTGGAGGAGCGCCGCGGCCTGTACTCGGGCGCCGTCGTCACCGTCTCCCACGACGGCGCGCTGGACTCCGCCCTCGTCCTCCGCGCCCTCTACGCCGAGAACGGCCAGGCGTGGCTGCGCGCCGGCGCGGGCATCGTCAGCGCCTCGACCCCCGACCGCGAATACGAGGAGACCTGCGAGAAGCTCTCCAGCATCGCGCCGCACGTCGTCCCGCAGACCTGACCCGCCAGCGGGTAGGGACCCGCCATGCCGGAACTTCCCGACGTCGAAGGCTTCCGCCGGGTGCTCGCCGAGCACACCGGCGAGCCGATCGCCTCAGTGTCGGTGCTCGACCCCGGCGTCCTGCGCGGAGTCACCGCCCGGCGCCTGAGCACCGCGCTGCGCGGCCACCGCTTCGAGGAACCGCACCGCCACGGCAAGTGGCTGCTGGCCCCGGCGCAGGGCCCGGTCGTCCTGCTCCACTTCGGCATGACGGGCTCGCTCACCTGGCACCACCCGGACGAGCCGCGCCATCGCCACGACCGCGTCATCTGGAGGCTTCCCGACGGCGAACTCCGCTTCCGCGACATGCGCAAACTCCAGGGCGTCCACCTGGCCGCCGACGACAGGCAGGCAGACGAGACCCTCGGAAACCTCGGCCCGGACGCCCTGGACCTCTCCCGCGACGACCTGGCCGCCACCCTCGGCGCCCACCGAGGCCGCCTCAAGACCACCCTCACGGACCAGACGGTCACCGCCGGCCTGGGCAACCTCCTGGCCGACGAGATCTGCTGGCGAGCCCGCATCAACCCCCTGCGCCCCGCCCGCGCCCTGACCGCCTCAGAAGTCACCACCCTCCACAGAGCGATGCGCCGCGTCCTCCGCGCCTCCATCAAGGCCGAACGGGTCCCACCCCGAAGAACCTGGCTGACCGGAGCCCGAGACACCCCGGCCTCCACCTGCCCCCGCTGCGGCACCCCTCTGGAGAGCCGCCGCCTCTCCGGCCGCAGAACCGTCTGGTGCCCCACCTGCCAACCCCGTGAACCGTGACAAGCCGATTGACGTCTCAACCGCGATGACGCTGGGCCTGACGCGGGATCATGTTCGAAGATGTCAAGGAGGTCGAGGATGGGCAAGTCTGAGGTGTACATCTCGGTTGACGTTGAGGCCGATGGGCCGATCCCTGGGCCTTACTCCATGCTGAGCTTTGGCATGAGCGCCTGCGGGACCTTTGACGGGCGCGCGTTCAAGCCGGCCGATCCTGCCGAGACCACGTTCTACGCGGAACTGAAACCGATCAGCGACGCCTACGTTTCTGAGGCGCTGGCCGTCAGCGGCCTGGACCGCGACCACCTCGCGATCGAGGGCCGTGATCCGGGTGAGGCGATGAACGCGGCGACCGCCTGGGTGACCGCGGTGGCGAGCGCGGCGGATGCCTCGCCGGTGTTCGTGGCCTATCCGCTCGGCTTCGACTGGATGTTCCTGTACTGGTACTGGACGCGGTTCACCGACGCGGGATCTCCGTTCGGCCACTCCCGGCACCTGGATCTCAAGAGCATGTACGCCGCCAAGGCCGGTACTCCGATCACCCGCTCGACCAAACGCCAGATGCCCGCCGAGCTGCTGTCCGACCGACCGCACACGCACAATGCGCTGGATGACGCCATCGAGCAGGCGGAGCTGTTCCACAATTTGGTCCGCTGGGCCGGGCCCCCGCGTCGGCCAAGCGAGGACCTTGCGGAGTGACGCGCGATCAGCGGGCGGCTACGCGCGGGGTGTCGGGTGCATGGCCTGGACCATGACCGCCTCACGGTCGGAACCGGGCGATATTCGGATGCGAGCCGTTTCGGAGCGGGCTACCTTTTGATCAGCGCGTCGGGTCCGGTGCGCGCACGGGTCGAAGACCGTCGGTTATCTCTTTCGAATAGACGCAATCCGGTGGTCGTTCCCACATCCGTGCGTGTACCCGGCCCTACGGGCCGAGCGACGCACAGGGGAAGGGCGGGTCGAAGCCCGTCGGTTATCGGATCCAACGGTCGCAGGTTCGAATCCTGCCCACCCGGCAATGCCGGGTGGTAGCTCAGCCAGGAAGAGCATTGGACTTAAAACCCCGGTGGACGCCACCACATCCGCCCTCCCCTGTGCGCTTGCTCCTCCCCCACATCCGCCCCTGAGGCGGGTCGAATTCCTTGGAGGCCCTTGATGGCCCGTGACCCTCTTGCTTCGGTTTCCACCGTGCAGACGCCGCAGAGCCGGCCGATTCCCGGCCGTGAGACCGAGCAGGTCCGCAACAACGCCGACGGCTACGGGTTCGCCAAGGACCTGTGGACGCGGCTGGAGGACTTCCTCATCCTCGGCACCACCGGCGGCACGTACTACGTCGGCGAAGACAGGCTCACTGCGGACAACGCGCAGGTCGTGTTCGACGCCATCGCCGCGGACGGCGTCCGGGTCGTCGGCCTCGCGACGGCGATCTCTACGGCGCGTCCGCCGCGTGCTCCGAAGAA
Source organism: Actinomadura verrucosospora (assembly GCF_039540335.1). NCBI lineage: Bacteria > Bacillati > Actinomycetota > Actinomycetes > Streptosporangiales > Thermomonosporaceae > Actinomadura > Actinomadura verrucosospora. The sequence goes on from NZ_BAABEV010000010.1 coordinate 108,014, forward strand.
CCGTCCCGCGCTTTTCGTCATGGCCGCCGCCGCGGCGCGCGGCGACGCCGGCACCCGGCAGGCCGTGAAGGCGTCGCTGGCGCAGGTCGCGCGGACCACGGACCATCTCGCGTCGTTCTTCGGCTACTGGAAGAACCTCGGCGGCAAGGCCACCGGCAGCGGCACGGCGCCTGTGGTCGGGCGGGCGATGCGGACCGCGCTCGCGTCGTGGTTCCTCAACGGCGACGTCGACCAGGTCGCGTGGCGAGTGTGCAAGGCTCGGCAGCGCAGGACCCCGGCCGGGGAGGCGTTCGCGCTGCGGGACGCGCTCCGCATCGCGCACCCCAAGGCCGACTCGCCGGCGCGGCGTGCGCTGTTCGGATGGATCGCCGGGAACGTCTCCGACGATGACGTCCGCGCGCGGGTGCCCGCAGTGGACGCGTTCCTCGCCGCGCAGGCCGTCACCGGCCCGGTCGACGCGATGGACGTGGTGCGGTCCCGGGGCGTGCCGTGGGAGTTCCTCCCGGACGCGGTTCTCACCGAGCCGGGCGTGTGGGACGAGCTCGTCGACACGATCGGGATGACCGCGCTGCTTCGGAACCTGTCCCGGATGACTCGGATCGGGACGCTGACGCCGATGGGTGACGCGACCCGGCGCGCCGCGGACCGGCTCACCGACGCCGGCGCGCTCGCGAAGGCCCGGATCCACCCGATGGATCTGTTCCTCGCCCTGCGCGTGTACGGGAGCGGTCGCGCACAGCCGCACCCGCGCGCGGACGTGCAGCACTGGTCGCCGGTCCCGGCCATCGTCGACGCGCTCGAAGAGGCGTACGAGCTGTCGTTCGGGCACATGGAGCCGTCCGGTCGGCGCCTGCTGGTGGCGGTGGACTCCTCCGGGTCCATGAGCTTCCGCAACATCACCTCGGGTGGTGCGCCGCTCGGGTCCTGCTACGAGGTCGCGAACGCGATGGCGGTCATCCTGAACCGGATCGAGCGCGGCAACTGCCACGTCATCGACGTCGACACCCAGGTCCGCGCGTCCCAGGTGACGGCGCGCACGAACCTGCGGGAGATCTCCCGTTGGCGTCCGTCGGGCGGCGGCACGGATCTGTCGCAGCCGTTCCAGTGGGCGCAGCATCAGCGTCTTGAGGTGGACGGGATGGTGCTGTTCACCGACAACGAGACGTGGGCTGGACGGCAGCACGCGTCGCAGGCTCTGGACGCCTACCGCCAGACCGTGAACGGCGACGTTCGGGTCCTGCTCGCGGCGATGGCCGCGAACGGGCACACCATCGGCGACCCCCGCGACGAAGGCGTGCTGCACATGGCGGGCCTGGACGCGTCGCTGCCAATGGTCGTGAACGGCTACATCCGTTGAATATCCGGGGCAGACGGCGGTCTGCCCCGGATATGAATTCGAAGGCATGCGAGCACCATTCTCAATTCTCGGCTCGATATTCACCGTCTATCCGCGAATTCAGCTCTGATAGACTAACGTTGCGACCATAAAACTGAAGAGCCTTCCCGGCTCTTGAGTTGCTCCGCATAGCGGGCGCGACCAGGACCGGGAGAACGTCCCGAGATCCTCCTGGCGCGCCCCACAAACCAAAGGGGATCTCGTGAATTGCAAGAGAGAGCGCCGGCGAGGCTCGCTCGCGGCGTTCCGCAGGTGTTGGCGGTCGCTGACAAGCGATCTCCACGGCGCGGACAGAAAGGCGCTCACGATGGCGGTATTCGCCAATTCAGTGGGTGCTCTCAACGGCTGTCTCCTGGTGGCCATCGGCGTTACCAAGCATGTCGGACCGGTGACGGCGGCGCTTGTCTCCGTCATCTTCGGGACGGCGGTCTTCTGGTACTTCTTTCGGCCGTCGTTGTGGTGCCGTTGGGCCGTCTGGAAGCAGGCCCTTCTGCTGGGCGCCGCTCTGGGAGCGAACAACATGTCGTTCCAGTTCGTTCTTCGATGGGTTCGGCTGGAGGTCATGCAACCGCTGTCGTTCTTGTTCACCGTGGTCTTCACGCTCGGCGGCGATGTCTACCAGGACATCCGGCAGAAGACCTACTCGACCGCCTTGTGGCCGGTTCTCGCGGTACTGGGGACATGGGCCCTCACAAGGGATACCGTCGGCGGCTCGGGCGGGAACTTCTTTTCGGACGCCGCACCGGGGGTCCATGTCCTGGGCCAGCAGATTCCCAGCTGGATTCCGGGTATCGGCGTCCTGACCGCCACGGCGGCCACGTACGCCTACTCCCAGAAGCGGCTGGAGATGCTCGATGGGGAGATCAAGGCAAAGGCCAACACCCTTTGCGGATTTCCCGCCCTCGGCATCCTCGCGGTGGGCGCGTGGACTCTGGAAGGCGGCTGGGAGGGCATGACCGCCGGCCGTTGGCCGTACTTGCTGCTCTGTGCGGTCAGCGCGGTCTTCGGTGCGCTGTTCAGCGGCGTCGTTCTGGTGAAGGCCTATGAGCACGGTCTCCTGGCGTCCACCAACGCGATGCTCCTACCGCTGCGGAACCTTCTGGGAACCGCGGTGGGCATGCTCGTGGCACAAACCGTTCCCGGCCTCTTGGGGCTGGGGGCGATCGTCCTGATCCTCATCGCCTCCTGCGGGGCGACGAAGATCCAGATCCGGAAGTCCGGGTCTGCGTGATCTGACGGCGGGGAGGTCCACCTCCCCGCCGTTCGGCGAGACGGAGCCCTCGGCCTCCGCTGCGTTCGACGACGGCGAGACCTCCCACCACACCCGACGGGCGAGGAGGCGGCTCAGACCCCGCGGTCGGGGACGGTCATGTCGCCCGTCTCGGGCGTCCCGTCGGCCAGGCCGTAGCGCAGATACACGGTGCCGTTCGGGGCGGCTGCCGGCGGTTCGAGGAGGGTGACGTTCATGGGTACCGCCCCACCGTCGAAGACCTTCTTCCCGACGCCGAGCACGATCGGGTACACCCAGAGGTCGAGGCGGTCGAAGAGCTTCTCGCGCAGAAGGGTCTGCACCAGGTTCAGGCTCCCGACGACCTTCACGTGCTCGTGCCGGTCACGGATCTCGCGGACCGCGCCGGCCAGGTCCGAGCCGAGCTGCGTGGAGTCGGCCCAGGAGAGGTCCGGCCTGCCACGGGAGGCCACGTACTTCGGGACGCTGTTGAAGAGCGCGGCGATCTCGTTGTCCTCGCCTCTCTGGTGCGGCCAGTAGGCGGCGAAGATCTCGTACGTCCGCCGACCGAGCAGGAGGGCGTCCGTGCCCTCGTACGCGGCGACGACCTGTGCGCCGGCGGCCTCGTCCATCAAGGGCGCCTGCCACCCGCCGAACGGGAACCCCACCGGGTCCTCGTCGGGGCCGCCGGGTGACTGGGCAACGAGGTCGAGCGTTGCGAACAGCTCTATGTGGATGAGGCCCATGTTCCGCTCCCGTAGATCGGTTGGTTGTGGGGTCGGGAGGTAGACCTGCTTCAACTCCGTACCCGCACGTCCGGCTCCAGGAACAGCACATGCCGAACCGTCTTGAGGGGGACCGGCGATCAGGGGGCGGTGCAGCCACCGCCCCCTGATCATTTGGTCCTCAGTGGGGGCAGGTGGGGCGGTAGTCGAGGGTGGGGAGGGTTTGGTGCCATTCCTTTCGCGTCAAGCCGCCGCTGGTGTTCTGGCAGAGGGCCGCCCTGGTCAGGGCGGGGGCCAGGTCGTGGGTGAGGACGGTGCCGGCTTCGGCGGCGCTCGTGAGAGTCCTGCCGTCCGAGGAGAAGGCCAGGGCGCCGATCTCCGTCTGGTGGCCGGTCAGGGGCAGGGCGTAGGGGCGGCCGGATTCGATCTCCCACAAGCGGATCTGGCCCAGTTCGTCGCCGGTGGCGAGAAGGGTGCCGTCCGGGGAGATCGCGGCGGTCGTGACGTAGCTCTTGTGGCCGCGCAGGATCAGGCCGCGTGAACGGAGTGTCCTGCCGTCGGTGAGGAGGACTTTCTGGTCCGCCTCGGTTCCCTCGGCGCTCACGATCGTCCGGCCGTCGCGGCTCATGGTGAGAAGGGTGTTGAGGAAGGTGTCCTCGGTTCTGGCCAGGACGCGGCCGGACGGGTACTCGATCATGCCGGACTTGCCGTCCGTCATGAGGGCCTTGCCGTCCGGGCGGAAGACGATGCGTTTGACGAAGGTGTCGGCTGAGGACGGCAGCGCGCGGATCAGCCGGAACGTCTTCGCGTCCCAGAACTGGAGTTCTCCCGCAGTGCCGCGGCGGACCAGGAGGGCCAGGCCGCGGCCGTCCGGGGACATGGCCATGGCCTGGATCCTGTCGGCGGGCCGGGGCAGCGTCACATCGCCGAGCTTCGCGAACTTCTCGGCGTCGGTGACGGTGACCGTGCGGGCGTTCTTGTAGACGGCGAGTCGCCTCCCATCGGCGCTGAGGGCGAGGTCGTTGCCGTTCCCGGAGTACAGGTAGTCGGACGAGAGGTTGAACCCCCGGTCGACGGCACGCCTGCGCCGGACGTCCCAGAAGTGCACCGAGCCTCCGCCGCGGTACGCCATGGTCGAGGCGTCCGCGGAGATGGTCGCGTTCTGGACCAGACTGCCTCCCTGGACGACCTGGGTGCTCAGGAAGGTGCTGATGTCGAGGGACGAGACCTGGCCGGTCGCCGGTTCGATGCAGCGCAGCGCCCGCTTCTCCACGATCCGGACCAGGGCGCAGTCCGCGTTCGGCGCGTACCGGATCATGGGTGCGGACGGGGCGACGCCGCCGCCCTTGAGCCGCCACATGGTCCTGGCCTGCGCCAGGTATCCGCCGTCCTCGCTGAAGGCCAGGGAGGAGTAGGAGTTCGCGGGTCCGAGCCTCAGGTACTGCTCGTCCGCGCCCAGCTTCCAGAGCAGGATCTCTGCCTTCCTGCCCGTGGCCGGGGTGGCGGCGACGGCGAGCAGCGAGCCGTCCGGGCTCAGTCTGGCCGCGCTGGCGTATCTCCCCTTGAGCGCCTTGTTGAGGCGGGGCAGCGCGATCGTCGCCTTGGCCGCCAGCTGGTCGACGTGCACCGTGCCCTCGGGCGTGACGCCCGCGACGAGCTGGTCGCCCGCGTCGGCCGTGAGGATCTCGGCGCCGTCCTTCGGGCGCGTCCAGCTCAGCGGGACCTGCCGGAGGGTCCGCAGGTCCCAGACGGTGCGGGCGTCGCGGTTGCCGGCGAGCAGGAGGTGCCCGGACGGGCTCAGGTCGATCCCGTCGAAGATCTTCGCGTCGGCGCCGGCCCGGCCGACGGGGAGCCTGCCGCGTTCCTTGCCGGACGTGGTGTCCCAGACGCGGGCCGTCCCGTCGCCCGCCCAGGTGATCATGGTGCGCGCGTCGTCGGTGACGACGAGATCGAGGGTGTCGGCGCCGGTGATGGTGAAGGCGTGCAGTCTGGCGTGGGTGTCGATGTTCCAGACACTGGCCTTTCCGCCGTCCACGACGGCGAGGACGCGGCCGCCCGGCGACGGCTGGCGCCGGGTCGTGGCGCTCACGCCGGGCGGGATGAAGACGTCGCTCTCCCACTGGTAGCGAAGAGCGACCAGCGCCTCCCTGGTCTCCTTGGTGTTGGAGAGGGCGCCGGCGGCGATGGCCAGGCGGCGGGCGGTTCTCGGGGCGCTCTTGCGGGTGGCCATCGCCACGGCCGCGAGGCGGCGGGCCTCCGCGTCGTCGCGCTGCCGTGCGACGGTGCGGCTCTGCTGGAAGACGGCCACGCCCGCGACGAGCGTCGCCAGCAGCAGGACGGCGAGGACGCCGGAGACCGCCGTCCGCAGCGTGGAGCGGCGGCGGACGGACGCGCGCCCGGCGTCCAGGAAAGCCTGCTCCAGCGTGTTCGGGCGCAGGGCGCGGCCGCCGCCGACGGCCCAGGTCATCGCGCGTTCGAGCCGGGTCCCCTGGAGGACGTCGCCGGACTTGCGTCCGTGCGCGTCCCACAGCCGCGCTCCCTCGGCGAGTTCCCGGTGGACCTCCAGGCCCGGCCGTTCGGCGGCGGCCCAGTCGCGCAGCCGCGGCCATGCGCGCAGCAGCGCCGGGGAGGCGAGGGTGACGCGCTGCCCGTCCCAGGCGAGCAGCCCCGCCTGGGTGAACGCCGAAAGGACGGCGTCGATGACCGGCTCCGGCGTGCGGCCGTCGCTGAACTCGGCGCGGGCCGCCGGGCGGACGAGGTCGTCTTCGGCCGCCGCCATCCGCAGCAGGATCTGCGGGACGGCCTGCTGCGCCTCCGGGCCGAGGCTCCGCATCACCTCTTCGGCGCGCTCGCCCAGCGGCGGAGACGCGGCCTTGGGCATGCGGACGGCGCGGGCCTCCCGCTCGCCCTGCTCCAGGAGGTCCGCGTCGGGGCGCCCGCCGAGCAGGTCGAGCAGCAGGCCCGGGGCGTCGGGACGCCGTTCCGGGTCCTTGGCCAGCGCGGCCTCGACCATGGGCCTCAGCCGCTCGGGGACCGCCGCGGTGTCCGGTTCGGTGGTCAGCACGGAGTGCATCAGCTTGGGCAGGGACTCGCCGCTGAACGGGGTGCGGCCGGACGCCGCGAACAGGATCGTGGCGCCCCAGGCCCAGACGTCGACGGCGGGCCCGGGACTCTTCCCCTGGAACACCTCGGGCGCCATGTACCGGGGCGTCCCCTTCATTCCGGTCGCGCTCTGGGACATGTCCTCGGTGCGGGCGATGCCGAAGTCGATGACGCGGGGACCGTCCGGTCCCAGCAGCACGTTCGCGGGTTTCAGGTCGCGGTGGACGACGCCCGCCCGGTGCACGGTGGTCAGCGCGGTCGCGATCCCGACCGCCAGCCTGTAGAGGTCGTCGGGCTTGTAGGGGCCGTCCTCGTCGACCGCCTGCTGGAGGGTCGGGCCTGCGACGTACTCGCTGACGACGTAGGGGACGGCGTTGTCCAGGTCGACGGCGAGGACGCGCGCCGTACAGAACTGCGCGACGCGCCGCACTGCCTCGACCTCGCGGACGAACAGGTCGCGGTGCCGTGCGGAGTAGTCGCCGTGGAGCGTCTTGACCGCGACCCGCGCGCCGTCCGGCCCGTACGCCTCGTACACGACGCCCTGGCCGCCGGCGCCGAGACGCCCCGCGAGGAGGTAGTCGCCGAGCCTCGTCGGATCACCGGGTCCCAGCGGGTCGGGTGCCACAGACGTCTCCCAAGTCTAATAGACATAATTGTCTATTAGGATGCCGAGACCTCCGGCGGTGTTCGCGGGAAACGGTGAACGCCGGGCGGCGAACCGGTGGCGGTCTCATCGGAGGCGGGCGGCGAGCGCCTTCTTGCTGATCTTGCCGACCGGCGTCCGGGGGAACACGGCGGCCGTCTCCAGGCGGTCGGGGTGCTTGTAGGCGGCGACGCCCCGCACGCGGAGGAAGTCCTTCACCTCGCGCAGGCCGGGCGCCCTCTCCCCCTCCCTGATGATCAGGAAGGCGCAGGTGCGCTCTCCCATGACCGGGTCGGGGACGCCGACCACGGCCGCGTCGTGGACCGCCGGGTGGGCCAGGAGGTGGCTCTCCAGCTCCTCGGCGGAGACCTTGTCGCCGCCCCGGTTGATCTGGTCCTTCTCACGGCCTTCGACGATGAGGTGCCCGGAGGGCAGCTCTCTGACCAGGTCGCCCGTGCGGTAGAAGCCGTCCGGGGTGAAGGAGCGGGCGTTGTGCTCGGGGGCGCGGTAGTAGCCGCGCAGGGTGTACGGGCCCCGGGTGAGGAGTTCGCCCACTTCGCCCGGAGCCACCCGCTTGCCGTCCTCGTCCACGACGCGGATCTCGTCGGCCGGGGAGAGGGGGCGGCCCTGCGTCCGTTCGACCAGGTCGCGCGGGTCGTCCAGGCGGGTGTAGTTGAGGAGGCCCTCGGCCATGCCGAAGACCTGCTGGACCTGGCAGCCCAGGGCGTCCGGGATCTCGGCGGCGCGCTCCGCGGCGAGCTTGGCGCCGCCCACCTGGAGCAGGCGCAGGGACGAGACGTCCTCGTCCGACCAGGTCACGGCGTCCAGCCAGAGGAGGGCGATCGGGGGGACGACCGCGCAGACGGTGGCGCGCTCGCGCTCGATGAGGGGGAACGCCTCGTCCGGGGACCCGGAGGGCGACAGGACGACCGTGCCGCCCGCGGCGAAGACGCCGAGGATTCCGGGGCAGGCCAGGGCGAAGTTGTGCGCGGCCGGGAGGACGACCAGGTAGACGGTGCCGCGGTCGAAGCCGCACAGGTCGGCGCTGGCCTCCAGGTTGTAGACGTAGTCGCGGTGCGTCCGGGGGATCAGTTTCGGGAGACCGGTGGTGCCGCCCGAAAGGAGGAAGACGCCCACGTCGGACGGATCGGGGACGGGGGCCGCCACCGGATCGGCGTCGACGGAGGCCAGAGGGGTGAACTCCTCGGCGTCGCCCTCGACGACGACGTGCTCCACGGGGAGCGTTCGCGCCAGCTCGCGGTAGTCGAAGTCGCCGTCGCGGTCGGCGCAGACGTAGGCGCGGGCCTCGGAGAGCTCGCAGAGGTAGCGGATCTCGCTCTCGCGGTGCGCGGGGAGCGCCAGCACGGGCGCGGCGCCGATGCGGACGAGGGCGAGGAACGCGACGACGAAGCCCGCGGTGTTCGGGAGCTGGACGACCACGCGGTCGCCGCGGCGGAGGCCGAGGGCGAGGAGGCCGGCGGCGGTGCGGGCGGCACGGGCGTCCAGGTCGGCGTAGGTGAGGCGGTCGTCGCCTGCGACGAGGGCGGTGGCGGACGGGTCGCCGCGCAGGACGTCGCCGAGGAGGCGGTCGGTCCAGTAGCCCTCGGCCTTGTAGCGGGCTTCGAGGTCGGCGGGCCAGGGGGTGAGGCCGTCCACGGTCACCGCCCGGCGAGCTGGGCGGGGGCGCCGGGGACCGGCTCGGACGGGTCGGAGCCGAGGGCGACGACGCGGTTCGCGGCGTCGACATGGACGACGCGGGGCTCGTGCCGGGAGGGGTCCTCCACGCCGGCGTAGGTGATGATGATCACCATGTCGCCGGGCTGGACGAGGCGGGCCGCCGCGCCGTTGACGCCGATGACCCCGCTGCCGGCCTCGCCGGTGATGGCGTAGGTGACCAGGCGGGCGCCGTTGTCGATGTCGACGAGGTGGACCTGCTCGCCCTCCACGATGTCGGCCGCGGCCATCAGGTCGGCGTCGATCGTCAGCGAGCCCACGTAGTGCAGGTCCGCCTGGGTGACGGTCGCCCGGTGGATCTTCCCGTTCATCAGCGTCCGCTGCACGGCTCCTCTTTCCTCACGATCAACTAAGGCTAGGCTAACCTTAGTCACTCGATCGGCAGAGGAGAAGCCCGAGGATGCTCCGGCGACTGGTCATCGACGTCGGGCCGCTGCGCGACAGCAGGCCGTTCCGCAACGTGTTCATCGCCCGCACCGTCTCGGTCTTCGGGATCGGCATGCTGGCCGTGGCCCTCCCGGTGCAGGTGTACGACCTCACCGGGTCCACCGTGCACGTGGGCGGGGTCTCGGCCGCCGAGGGGTTCGCGCTCCTCGCCGGGTTCCTGTGGGGCGGGGTCCTGGCCGACCGGCACGACCGGCGGCGCCTGATGCTGCGGGCGCGCGCGGCGGCCGGGATCGGGTTCGTCCTGCTGGCGCTCAACGCGTTCCTGCCCTCCCCCTCGCTGGCGGCCCTGTACGCGCTGGCGGCATGGGACGGACTGATGACCGGCGTCAGCATCACCGCGCTGCTGGCCGCGACGCCCGCGCTGGTCGCGCCCGACAAGCTCGTCGCGGCGGGGGCGCTCAACGCGCTGACCGTCCGGCTCGGGTCGATGGCGTCCCCCGCGCTCGGCGGGCTCGTGGTGTCGGCGTTCGGCGTGGGCTGGAACTACGCGGCCGCGGCCGCGGGGACGCTCGGCACGCTCGCGCTGCTGACCGGGCTGCCGCGCCTCCAGCCCGCCGCGCAGGAGCAGGCGGACGCCAATCCGCTGAAGGCCGTCTGGGACGGGTTCCGCTTCGTCGCCTCGCATCGGGTCGTCGGCTCGCTGATGCTCCTCGGCCTGCTGTTCATGGTCGCGGGCGGCGTCCCCGTCCTGATGCCGGCGTTCGCGACCCGGAGCCTGGACGGAGGCGCGACCACGGTCGGGCTGCTGTTCGCGGCGCCCGCGTGCGGCGCGGTGCTGGCGTCCCTGACGAGCGGCTGGGTCGGACAGGCCAGGGCACCCGGCCTGGCGCTGCTCGTCGCGTCCGTCTCCGGCTTCGCCGCGCTCGCGTGTCTCGGTCTGGCCCGTCACCCGGCGCTCGCCGTCGCGATCCTGTTCGGGTACGGGTTCGTCCAGTCGATCGAGGAGATCCTGCGGTACGGGCTGATCCAGTCCCACACGCCCGACTCGCACCTCGGACGGGTGAACGCGCTGTGGTCGGCGCAGGAGACGGGCGGCGGCGCGATCGGCTCGCTCGGCGCCGGGGCGCTCGGCCGCTACCTCGCCCCGGGCGCCGCCATCGTCCTGTACGGGACGGTCAGCGCCGTCCTCGCCCTGGCGCTGGCGCTGACCCTCACCGGGCTCCGGACCGCGACGCTGCGGCCGGAGCCCGAGCCCGGCTGACCCGCGGCTCACCCGAGGCGCGCGGTCAGCTCCTCCTCGGTCATGGCCTCGACCTCCAGCCAGATGGCGGCGACGGACTCCAGCCGTCCCGGCGTCTCCTCCAGCTCGGTGAACCGGCGGCAGATCCGCGCGACCGTCCGCTCGGCGAACAGGACGCGGACGGGCAGCGCCGTCGTGTCGAGCGCCTCCCGCAGCCGCGCGAGCACGGTGGTGGCGAGGACGGAGTCGCCGCCGAGGGCGAAGAAGTCGGCGTCCGCGCCGACGCGCTCCCTCCCCAGCACCTCGGCGACGATCCGGGCCAGCACCTTCTCCAGTGACGTCGCGGGCTCGGCGTAGGGCGCGGCCGCCTCACCGGCCTCGGCGGCGGCCAGGGCCGCGAGCGCCTTGCGGTCGACCTTGCCGTTCGCGGTGAGCGGCAGCTCGTCCACGCGCACGAGCAGTTCCGGGACCATGTGCGGGGGCAGCAGGTCGCGGGCGCGGGCGAGCACGGCGTCCCGGTCGGTCCCGCCGGGCGCCGCCACGGCGGCGGCGAGGCGGCCGCCGGCGAGGAGCGCGACGGCGCGCTCCACGGCGGGGTGGCCGCGCAGCGCGGCCTCGACCTCGCCGAGCTCGATCCGGAATCCGCGCACCTTGACCTGGTGGTCGCGGCGGCCGAGGAACTCGATGGTCCCGTCGGGGCGGTAGCGGGCCAGGTCGCCGGTCCGGTACCAGCGCGTGCCCTCCCAGAGGACGAACCGGTCGGCGGTCCGGGCCCGGTCGCCGACGTAGCCGTCCGCGACGCCGGCGCCGCCGATCCACAGCTCTCCGGTGGCCCAGTCGGGGCGGTCGCGGCCCCGCTCGTCCACCACCCGGCACGCGACCCCGCGCAGCGGCACCCCGTAGGGGACGGCGTGCCAGTCGGCGGGGACGTCGCCCGCGACCTCCTGCACCGTCGAGTGGATCGCCGTCTCGGTCGTGCCGCCGAGCGCCACGAAGCGGCAGCCGGGGGCGCGCTCCCGGAGCAGGCCGGGAAGGTGAGTCCCCACCCAGTCGCCGCCGAGCAGGACGAGCCGCAGGCTCTCCGCCCGCCCCGCGCGCAGCAGCATCTCCAGGACGGACGGGACGCAGTTCAGCACGGTCACCGACCAGCGCCGCACCAGTCCGCTCCACCGGGCGGCGTCGCGCCGCTCGTCCTCGTCCGGGACGACGACCGCGCCGCCCGCGTGCCAGGCGGCGAACAGGTCGAACACCGACAGGTCGAAGTCGAGCGCCGACACGGCGAACGTGACGTCGTCCCGCCCGATGGCGAACCGCTCGACGAGGTCGCCGATGGTGTTCATCGCCGCGCCGTGCGAGACCTCCACGCCCTTGGGCTCGCCCGTCGAACCGGAGGTGAACAGCACGTAGGCGGCCTGGTCGGGGCGCACCGCGACCGGTCCGGGCAGCGGGTCGGCCTCGGCGACACCGTCCGGCGTGAGCGAGGCGGCGACGCCGGCGCTCGCGCGGATCCTCGCCCGCCGCGCCTCCGGCTGCTCCGGGCCGATCGGGACGTAGGCGGCGCCGGCCGCGAGCACCCCGAGCGCGGCGGCGGCCTGGCCGGGTCCCTTCGGAAGCTCGATCGAGACGCGGTCGCCGGGGCGAACGCCTCCGGCCGCCAGCGCCGACGCGATCCGCAGGGCGCGGCCGGCGAGCTCGCCATAGGTCATCGTCCCGCCGTCGCCCCAGTGCAGGGCCGGGGCGTCCGGGCGGCGCGCGGCGTGCGCGAAGAAGCCCTCGGTCAGCGTGCGCGGCGGCGGCGCGGGCGTGGCGTTCAGCCCGTGCCGGACGCGGAGCCGGTCGGGCGCGGCGGCGACGGCGAGGGGCGCGTCCCAGTCGGCGCCGGGCGCGCCGAGCCGGGTGACCGCGGCGGTGTAGGCGTCGAACATCGCCTCCGCGACGCCGTCCGGGAACGCGGGCAGGCGCACGTCCCAGTTCAGCAGCAGGCCGCCGGACACCTCGGTCACCTGCGCGTCCAGCAGCACCTGCGGCCCCTGCGAGATGATCCATCCGGGTTCGCCGAACAGCTCGCGGACGCGGTCGCCGAACAGCTCGCCGAGGTTGAGGGCGCTGGTGTAGACGATCGGGGCGAGCACCTGCTCCCCGCGCAGCCGCGACAGGTCCCGCAGCACCTCCAGCCCCGAGTAGTCGCTGTGCGCGCCGGCCGTGTGCAGGTTCGCCTGGAGCGCGCGGGCCCGCCCGGCGAACGGGAGGTCCTCGGTGAGGTCGGCCTCCAGCATGATGGATCCGGTGAAGTCGCCGACGACCTTGTCGACGTCGGGGTGGACGGGCTCGCGGTGGAACAGCGGCAGGTTGAGCAGGAACCGCGGCGTCGCCGACCAGGCGCCGATCACCTCGGCGAACACCGCCGCGAGCGCCATGGCGGGGGTGACGCCCTCGGCGTGGGCGCGGGCGATGAAGCGGTCCTTGGCGTCCGGAGGCAGCCATTGGTGCCTGCGCTCGACGCGGTCCCCCGGCTCCGCGACGACCGGCAGCTCGGGCGGGCCGGGAAGGTCGGCGAGGCGGCCGGCCCACCAGCGGCGGTCGGCGGTGCGGGCCTGCGCGCGGGGGTCCTCGGCGAGGTAGCGGGCGTAGCCGTAGCGGATCGGCGCGAGGGTCTCGCCCTCGTACAGGGCGGCGAGGTCGGCCAGCATGACGCGGTAGCTCATCGCGTCGGCGGCGACCATGTCGACGTCCAGGTGGAGGCGCGCCGCGCCGCCCGGGAGGAGGCTGAGCCGGGCGTCGAAGACGCGGCCGTCCTCGATGGGGAGCCGCTGCCGCGACATCTCGTCCCGGACGCGCTCCAGCTCGGCGTCCGGGTCGTCCGACGAGCGCAGGTCGTGGACGGTGACGAGCGGACCGGGACGTTCGGGCAGGATCTGCTGCGTCCCGTCGTCGCGGACGGCCGCGCGCAGCATCGGATGGCGCCGCACCAGGGCGCCCACGGCCGACTCGAAGCGGGACGGGTCGATCGCGCGCCCGTCCAGTTCGACGTACAGGTGGGCCGCGACGGACCCGAGCTCCTGCCCGGAGTCGCGGCCGATCCAGTACGCGTGCTGCATCAGCGCCAGCGCGAAGGGCTCGTCGGGTTCGACGGCGGCCTCGACGGCGTCCGCGCCTGCTTCGAGGGCGGGCCCTGCCGACGCCTCCACCTGGCCCTTCTCGGCGAGCAGTTCCCACCAACCGGAGAGCGTCGGGCGTTCGGCCAGCTCGGCGAAGCGGATCTCGACGCCGCGGCGCCGGAGCCGGCCGGTGAGCTGCATGAGCCGGATCGAGTCCATGCCCAGCTCGATGAGGTTGTCGTCCGCCTCCGCGCGCTCGCCCAGCACCTCGGCCAGCGCGGCGTGGAGCTCATCCCAGGTCAGCACGGAACTCCTCTCAACTTAGGTAAGGCTAACCTAATTGTGATGATCGGCTCCGTCAACGCCGCCCGGACACCGACAGCAGCCATGCCAGGTACACGCCGCCGAGGACGCCGGTGACGACGCCGACCGGCACCGCGACCGGCAGGTGCAGCGCGATGAGGTCCGCGCTCGCCAGCAGCGCCGCGCCGGTCAGCACGGCGGGCAGCAGCAGCGCGCCGCGCCGCCGGGTCAGCCGCCGCGCGAGCTGCGGGGCGGCGAGCGCCACGAACGGGACGGGCCCGGCCGCCGCGGTCGCCGCCGCGACGAGGCCCACCCCGGCGACCGTCAGCAGCGCCCGCGTGCGCTGCACGGGCACGCCGAGCGCCCGTGCGGCGTCGTCGCCGAGCTCTCCCATGCCGAGGGGCCGGGCGAGCAGCAGCGCCGCGGGGACGAGCACGGCCAGCGCGAGCGCGAGCGGGACGGCCTGGTCCCAGTCCCGCCCGTTCAGGCTGCCGGTCAGCCAGAACGCGGCCTCGTAGGCGTCGCGCAGTTCGGCGCGGGTGATGAGGTAGGAGTTGAGCGCCTCCAGCATCGCGGCCGCCGCGACGCCGATCAGCACCAGCCGGACGCCGTGCACGCCCCCGCCCCGCCGGTAGGCGACCAGGTACACCGCGAGCGCCGTCAGCACCGCGCCCGCGACCGAGCTGGCGGTGATCGCGACGGCGCCGCCGCCGAGCACCAGGATCTGCAGCAGCGCGCCGGTCGCCGAGCCGGTGGTGAAGCCGATGAGGTCGGGGCTGCCGAGCGGGTTGCGGGAGATGCTCTGGAAGACGGCCCCGGAAAGGCCGAGCGCCAGACCGGCGAGCAGGCCGGTGACGGCGCGGGGCAGGCGCAGGGTCGTGACGATGAACTCGGTGGCGGGGTCGCCCCTGCCGAGCAGGACGCGCACCACGTCCGGCGGCGCGACGGGGAACTCCCCCGAGCCGACGACGAGGACGGCGGCGCACGCCGCGACCGCCGCCAGCGCTCCGCACACCGCCGCCGAGCGCGGCTCCCACCGCAGCGACGCCCCGGCCGCCCGGATGACTCTCATAGGTCGCGCGTCCTCCCCCTCCGGACCATCACCGCGAACAGCGGCGCCCCGAGGAACGCGGTGACGATGCCGGTCTCCAGCTCTCCGGGCGCGACGACGCGGCCGAGGATGTCCGCGCCGAGCAGCAGGACGGGCGCCAGCAGCAGCGAGTAGGGCAGGACGAGCCGCTGGTCCGGGCCCACCGCCGTCCGGACGATGAAGGGGACGGCCAGCCCGAGGAAGGTGATGGGCCCGGCCGCCGCCGTGGCCGCCCCGCACAGCAGCACCACCGCGAGCGCCCCGAGCGCCCTGGTCCTGCCGGGACGGGAGCCGAGGGCGCGGCCCGCGTCCTCGCCCAGGCCGAGGGCGTTCAGCGGGCGGGCGAGCGCCAGCGCGAGCAGCGTGCCGGCGACGATGAACGGCAGGACGCGCAGGAAGACCGGCACGTCGCGGCCGCCGAGCGTGCCGACCTGCCAGAACCGGAATCCGCCGAAGGTGCGCGGGGTGAACAGCATCACGCCGGCCGTCACCGCGCTGAAGACGGCGTTGACGGCCGCCCCGGCGAGCACCAGCCGCGCCGGGGAGGCGCCGCCGCGCCCCCGGGCGCCGATCAGGTGGACCAGGGCCGCCGCGCCCGCCGCTCCCAGGAAGGCCGCCCAGACGTAGACGAGCAGGTCGTCCACGCGGAACGCGCCGATCACGAGGACGACCGCGAGGGCCGCGCCGCCGTTCACGCCGAGCAGGCCCGGCTCGGCGAGCGGGTTGCGGGTGAGCGCCTGCATCACGGCGCCCGCCAGCCCGAGCGCCATGCCGACGACGACGCCGAGGAGCGTGCGGGGCAGCCGCAGCTCGTGGACGATCAGCTGCGCCCGGGAGCCGTCGTCCGGGGAGAGCACGCCGGGAAGCACGTCCGCGAGCGGGACGTCCCCGGCGCCGATCGCGAGGCTCGCCCCGGCCGTCAGCAGCAGCACCGCCGCCAGCAGGCCGAGCCACCACGGATGCGCGATGCGCGACGGCCCCCGCCGTTCGGGGGCTTTCGGCGGGCGTTCTCGCACGGGGGGAGGCACGCAGGTAAGGCTAGCCTAAGCTAACTCGCCCCCTCAATGTCCGGTTCCGCCGCTCGCTCCCATTGACAATACAGGCGTATAGTATACGTTCGTATTGGAAGTTGAACGTTCGTATTGGAGGCGGGGATGGCGAGATCCGGCCGGGCCGCGGGCCCGGCGCCCGAGGACCTGACGGCGCGGGCCAAGATCCGGGACGCGGCGCTGCTGCAGTTCGCCGAGCACGGCACGAAGGGCGCGACGTTCCGCGGCATCGCCGAGGCCGCCGGGGTGTCGGTGGGCCTCGTCCAGCACCACTTCGGATCGAAGGAGGAACTGCGCGAGGCGTGCGACGCCTACGCGCTCGACACGGTCCGCGAGCTGAGCTCGACGGTCTCCGGCGAGGCGATGGGCGACCCCGGCTTCCTGGCCGCGACCGTCCGGACCGACCTGCCCGTCCGGCGCTACCTGGCCCGCGCGCTCGTCGACGGCTCGGCGGCGGCGGCGCGCATGTTCGACGACCTGGTCGCGGTCACCGAGCGGTACATGACCGACCCGCCGCCCGGAACCGCGCCGCCCACCACGCGCGACGCGCGGGCCTACGCCGCCGCGATCGTCGCGATGACGACGGGGATCGAGGTGCTGCACCAGCACCTCAGCCGGGTCCTCGGCACCGACACCTTCACCCCCGGGGGATCGCTGCGGCTGCGCCGCGCGGTCCTGGAGATCTTCGACGACCGGTTGCTCGACCGGGAGACCGTCGCGCGCGCCCACGCGGCGATGGACCGGTACGAGGCCGGCCTCAAGGGAGACGACGATGACTGACGTGGTCCGGGCCGCGGGCCTGGTCAAGACGTTCGGCCCGACGCGCGCGCTCGACGGCCTCGACCTGCGCGTGGCGCCCGGCGAGGTGCACGGCTTCCTCGGCCCGAACGGCGCCGGGAAGTCCACGGCCATCCGCGTCCTGCTCGGGCTGATGCGCGCCGACTCCGGCACCGCGAGCCTGCTCGGCGGCGACCCGTGGCGCGACGCCACCGCTCTGCATCGCCGCATCGCCTACGTCCCGGGCGACGTCACGCTGTGGCCGAACCTGTCCGGCGGCGAGGTCATCGACCTGCTCGGACGGCTGCGCGGCGGGCTCGACGGGAACCGGCGCGACGAGCTGCTCGGCCGCTTCGAGCTCGACCCGAAGAAGAAGGGCCGCGCCTACTCCAAGGGGAACCGGCAGAAGGTCGCCCTCGTCGCCGCGTTCGCGTCCGACGCGGAGCTGCTCATCCTGGACGAGCCCACCTCCGGCCTCGACCCGCTCATGGAGGAGGTCTTCCAGGAGTGCGTCCGCGAGGAGAGGCGCGCCGGGCGCACCGTCCTGCTGTCGAGCCACATCCTCAGCGAGGTCGAGGCGCTCTGCGACCGCGTCACCATCATCCGCAAGGGCCGGACGGTCGAGACCGGCACCCTCGACGAGCTGCGGCACCTGACCCGCACGTCGATCCACGCCGAGCTCGCCGCCGCCCCGGACGGCGTCCCGCTGCCGGGGGCGCACGACGTCCGCATCGACGGCACCACCATCGCGTTCGAGGTCGACACCCCCGAGCTGGACGCCGCGCTCAAGGAGCTCACCCGGATCGGCGTGCGCACCCTGACGAGCCGGCCGCCCACGCTCGAAGAGCTGTTCCTGCGCCACTACGAGGACGACCTCGCCGGAGGGACCGCGTCATGACCGCCACGACCCTGCACGCCCCGGCGCGGGCCGCCAGCCGCGACGGCGGCCTCGCGGGCACCGGCATGCTGATGAAGATCTGGCTGCGCCGCGACCGCGTCATGGCGCCCGCCTGGATCTACGGGCTGACCGCGCTCGTCTCCGGCACCGTCTACAGCTTCAAGCACGAGTACGACACGCCCGCGGCGCTCGCGAGCTTCGCGCGCGGCATCAACGACAACCCCTCCACGCGGGCGCTCTACGGGCCCGTCCTGAACGACGGCGGCTTCGCGGGGCTCAGCGCGTGGCGGATCGGCGCCACCGGCGCCGCGCTCACCTGCGTCATGTGCGTCCTGCTGGTCGTCCGGCACACCCGCGCCGAGGAGGAGGCCGGGCGGCTGGAGCTGGTCGGCGCGGCGGCGGTCGGGCGCCGCGCGCCGCTCACCGCGGCGCTGCTGACCGCCGTGACCGCCGCCGGCGCGCTGGCGGCGGTGGCCGCGCTCGTCATGATCCTCTTCGGGATGCCGGCGGCCGGATCGGTCGCGTTCGGCCTGTCGTGGTTCGGCGCGGGCCTCGTGTTCTCCGGCGTCGCGGCGCTCACCGCCCAGCTCGCCGAGACCTCCCGGCTGGCCAACGGCCTGGCGTTCGCCGTCCTCGGCGCGTCCTACCTGCTGCGCGGCGTGGCCGACGCGGGCTCGGCGCACTGGCTGTCGTGGCTGTCGCCGATCGGCTGGGCGCAGCGCGTCCGGCCGTGCGCGGACGAGCAGTGGGCCGTCCTGCTGCTTCCCCTCGCCGCGTTCGCGCTGCTGACCACCGCCGCCTACGTGCTGACCGAGCGGCGCGACCTCGGCGCCGGGGTCCTCGCCCCCTCCCTCGGCCCCGCGCACGCCCCGCCGTCCCTGCGCGGCCCCTTCACCCTGTGGTGGCGGCTGCAGCGCGGCACGCTGCTCGGCTGGACCGCCGGGTTCCTGGTGTACGGCCTGGCCATCGGCGGCGTCGCGGACGGCGTCGGCGACCTGGTCAACGGCAGTGACGCCGTGCTGGACGACATCCGCAAGATGGGCGGCCAGCAGGACATCGCGGACGCGTTCCTCGCCACGGCCATGGGACTCATGGCGCTGTTCACCGCGGCCTACGCGGTGCAGAGCGTCCTGCGGCTGCGCGCCGAGGAGAGCGGCGGGCGCCTGGAGCCGGTGCTCGCGACCGCCGTCGGCCGCACCCGCTGGGCCGTGGCCGGCCTGGCGAACACCGTCGCGGGGACGGTGGTCATGCTCGCCGCCACCGGCCTGTCCGTGGGACTGGTCCACGGCGCCCGCTCCGGCGACCTGACCGGTCAGATCCCGCGCCAGCTCGGCGCGGCGCTGGCCCAGCTCCCGGCGGTCTGGGTCGTCGCCGCCACCGCGATGCTGCTGTTCGGCGCCCTCCCGCGCGCGGCGTCCGCAGGATGGGGGATCCTCGCCGTCTTCCTGCTCCTCGGCCAGGTGGGACCGCTGCTGGGACTCCCGCAGGCGGTGATGGACCTGTCCCCCTTCACCCACACCCCGAAGCTGCCCGGCGGTGACGCCGACCTGCTCCCCCTCCTCGCGCTCACCGCGGCGGCGGCCGCCCTGACCGCGGCCGGACTGGCCGCCTTCCGCCGCCGCGACGTCGCCTGAGGCCCGCCCGGCCGGGGTTCCCGGGCGGGCGCCGGCAGGCCCGCCCGGGAATCGGCATGACCTCCCCTTTCACGGGTACTCCGCAACCTTGCGACTACGGGAGGTGATCGTCATGTCCATCGGAGCCGGCCAGACGCCGGAGGGGACCCCCATCGATCCGCTGCGGCTCCGCAGCGACGTCCGCGGCCCCTGCCTGCTCGTCGAGGCGGAGGGGGAGCTCACGATCCTCACGGCCGACGCGCTGCGCGAGCACGTCCTGGCCGACATGCGGGCCCTGGGCGGGCCGCCGCTGATCGTCCTGGACGTCGGCGAGGTGACCTTCTGCGACTCCTCGGGACTGAACGCGATGATCACTCTCTGGAAGGCCGCCCACGCGGCCGGGGGCGAGTTCGTCCTCGCCCGCCCGGAGCGCCGGTTCCGCACGATCATCGAACGCAGCGGCCTGGACCGGCACCTCATCGCCCACCCGACCACCGAGCAGGCCCTCGACGCGCTGTCCGCACGCTGAACCCGCGGGCGGCTCGCCCACGCCGCGACCCCACCCCCGCTGCTCTTCTCCCCCTCGCCGCCCGCGCCCTCCGCTCGGACGGGCGGAGGCGCGGCGGCTAGAGTCGGCCGCACGATGACGAGCGACGACGAACTCCTGCGGAGCCTGCTCACCGGCGGCCCCGAGAGCGAGCCGCAGACCGACCGCATCCTCGACGCCGCCCTGCGGTCCTTCGAGACCTACGGGCCGCGCCGCACCACCATGGACGACGTCGCGCGCGAGTCCGGCCTCGGCCGCGCCACGATCTACCGCCGCTTCCCCACCAAGAACGACCTCGTCACCGGCGTCCTGCTCCGGGAGGCGCGGCGCTTCTTCGCCGAGCTGGACGAGGCCGTCGCGGCGCTGCCCACCCTGGAGGAGCGCCTCGTCGAGGGCTTCGCCGTCACCCTGCGCATCAGCCGGGAGCAGCGGCTCATGACGCGCCTCATGGTCGTCGAACCCGAACTGTTCCTGCCGCACTCCACGATCAAGGCCGGGCCCCTGCTCGCCGCCGCCCGCGGCTACCTCGCCGGCCGGCTGCGCACCGCGCAGCGCCTCGGCGCCGCCCCGGCGGACGTCGACCCCGAGGTCGTCGCGGAGATCCTGGTCCGCCTCACGCACTCCCTCGTCCTCACCCCGGACGGCCACATCCCCCTCGACGACGCGGGCGCCCGCGACTTCGCCCGCCGCTACCTCCTGCCGATCGTCCGCAACACCCCCTCCTGACCGGCGCCGGGCCACGGCGGGGTCAGGCGCCCTCTCCGGACTGCAGGACGATGCGGACCGCGGTGCCCCCACCGGGCGGGCTCTCGACGGTGACGCTCCCCCGCAGCGCGCGGACGCGGTCGGTGAGGCCCGCCAGGCCGCCGCCCGGGTCCGGGGCGGCGCCGCCGACACCGTCGTCGCGGACCTCGGCGGCGATCCCGTCCGGCCCCGGGCGGACCGTCAGGTGGATCGCGTCGGCCCGGGCGTGCTTGACGGCGTTGGTGAGGGCCTCGCAGAGCGCGAAGTAGAGCGTCGACTCGATCTCGGGCGGGAACCGGCCCGCGGGCATGTCGAGATGGACGGGCACGGGCGTGCGGGTGGCGACCAGCTCCATCGCCGGGGCCAGCCCGGCGTCGGCGAGGATCGCCGGGTGCATGCCGCGGGCCAGGGCCTCCAGCTCGGCGACCGCCTCGGCCAGCTCGCCGCGGCAGGTCCGGGCCTGCTCGCGGGCCCGCGGGTCGGCCGCCGCGGCCTCCAGCCGGGCGAGCATCTCCTCCAGGGCGTGGAGCCGCTGCTGCGCGCTGTACTTCAGGTCGGCGGCGAGCCGCTCGCGCTCGGCCGCCTGGATCCGCACCAGACGCTCGCGCGCCTCGCGCGCCCGCTCCAGGTTGGCCTGCGCGGCGGCCTGGAGACGGACGGTCTCCAGCGCGCGGCCACCCGCGACCAGCGCCGCCTCGACGAGCGGCTCGTGGTCGCGGAGCGCGGCGGCGAGGTCGACGGTGGCGAGGGGCTCGCCGCCGGACGTGCGGACCCGGTGCCGCCAGCGCCCCGCCGCGCCTCCGGGCGCGTCGCGCATGCGGCGGCCGTCCACGTCGACGTAGCCGCCGTCCGCCCACATCCACAGGTCCAGGGTGCCGTCGCCCAGGACGGCGCGGAGCGCGTCGCGGACGCGCGCCACCGACACGGGGCCTGCGAGCAGGCGCTGCATCCGCTCGGCGACGGTCAGCTCGGCCAGCCGGGCGCGCAGCGCGGTGCCGAGGAACGCCAGCGGCAGCACCGTCGCGAAGACGCCCTGGAAGAGGTAGACGTCCAGCACGTCCGCGAGGTCGGCGTCGCTGCCGATGAGCGTGCTCTGGACCACCAGGGCGCCGCTGACGCCGAACGTCACGGCGACCGCGACGGGAACGGTGAGCGCGCGGTCCAGCCGCCCCGTGCGCGGCAGGCGGGCCACCAGGATCACCACGAGCGCGCCGGCCAGCACCGTCATCGCGCCCGCCATGGCCTGCTGGACGCCGTGGAACACCCCGTGCTCGGGACGCAGCGCCGGCCAGGTCGCCGAGGCCGCGAAGCCGTTCCAGGCCGGACGGGAGACGGCGCACAGCAGCGCCTGCCCGCCGATCATGATCACGACGGCGGCGGCGGTCCAGAGCCTCGCGGCGGCGCCCTCCAGCCGCCCGGCCGGGTACAGCAGCACGCCGATGCCGACGGCCAGGAAGAACACCGACTGGGCGAACACCGACACCAGCGGAGCCGCGCCCGTGTTCCAGGCCGCCGCCCAGGTGACGGCCCACGAGGCGGCCGCGACGACGAACGCCGCGCCGGTGCGCCGGGCGGTCCGCCCCGCCGCGAACAGCCCGCCCGCGACGGCGAACCCGCCGCAGCAGACCAGGGTGACGGCGGCGGCGACGGGCTGGGCCCACCAGTGCGGCCAGCCGAAGGCCAGCGCCGCGGCCGCGACCGCCGCGCCCGAGGCCAGGGCGCGGCGCACCCGCGCGCCGAGCCACGGCGGCCACCGGGAGACGCGCCTCACCGCGATCCTTCCGTGTCGTCCCGGGAAACCACCGTCCGGGACGGGGGTTTTCCCGGATGCGCGCCCAGAGCGGCGCCGGGATTATGGGAGCGTGCCGGGAACGGCCGCGTCACGCGCCCGCTTTCGGGGGCGTGGCGCCTCGCGGTGGCGTGCGGGGGCCACCACCGGGGTCACCTGACGCGACCGGACTCGCACGGACAGTTTTCCCCACCGCCGCCGTGCGGCGCGAGGGGCCGTTACCCGATCGATGCGCGGGCGCGGGTGCACGCGACGACCGTCGCCCCCGGGTGCCGGGTCGCGGTCAGCGGATCTCGGCGGCGCGCAGCCAGGTCAGGACGGCGAGCACCCGCTTGTTGCTGTCCTGGGGGCCGGGCGCCCCGCCGGGCGTGGTGATCTTGAGCTTGGCGAAGATGGCCCGCACGTGGTCCTCGACCGTCCGGGCGGACAGGTGCAGCCGCTTGCCGATGCCGGCGTTCGAGTGCCCCTCCGCCATCAGCGCCAGGACCTCCCGCTCGCGTCCCGACAGCCGGGACAGCTCCTGCTCGCGGTGCCGCGCCTCGACCAGCCGGGTCACCACGTCGGGGTCGATGACGACCTCGCCGCGGCCGACCCGCTCCAGCGCCGAACGCAGGTTCTCCACGTCCGTGACGTGGTCCTTCAGCAGGTATCCGACGCCGCGCGGCCGGCCGCGGAACAGCTCCATCGCCTGCGGGGTCTCGTTGAAGGCCGACAGGACCAGGACGCCGAGACCGGGGTGGCGCTCCAGGAGCCGGCGCGCCGCGACGACGCCCTCGTCGGTGAACGTGGGCGGCATGTGCAGGTCGAGGATGGCGACGTCGGGCGGGTCGTCCGCGACGCGGGCCAGCAGCTCCTCGCCCGACCCGGCGGACGCCACCACGTCGATCCCGACGGTGGTGAGGAGGGTGACCAGAGCCTGCCGGAAGATCCCGCTGTCCTCCGCCACGGCTACTCGCATGGGAGGTCCATCCTTACCGTCAGGCCCGCGCGGGGGCCGCCGCCGATTTCCATCTCACCGCGCAGCGCCCTGATCCGGCCGGACGTACCGGCCAGGTCGGCGACGGGATCGGCGGCGGGGCCTCCGGGGCGGGCGCCGTCGAGCCCGACCTCGGCGACCACACGTCCGCCCTCCTCGCCGACCCGCACGAGGACCCGGGTGGCACGCGCGCCCTCGACAGCGTACGACAGCGTCTCGCACAGCGCGGAGTAAAGCGTGGACTCGATCTCGCGGGAGAACCGGCGCGGGGTGACGTCGAGCGCGACCCGGGTGCCGAGCCGCTCGGCGACGACCTCCAGCGCCGGGCCGAGACCGTCCTGGACGAGCAGCGCCGGCTGCACCTCCCGGGCCAGCGCCCGCAGCTGGGCGAGGGCCTCCTTCAGCTCGGCGCGGCAGGCGCGGGCGTGCTCCTTGACGGCCGGGTCGCCGGTGACGGCCTCCAGCGTGCCGAGCATCGCGCCGAGCGCGAGCAGCCGCTGCTGCGCGCCGTCGTGCAGGTCGCGGGCGAGCCGCTCGCGCTCGGCGGCCTCGGCCCGCACGAGGCGCCGGTAGGCCGCCCTGACCTGTTCGAGGCCCGCCTGGACGCCGGCCTGCAGCCGCGCGGTCTCCAGCGCCCGGCCGCCCGCGGCGAGCGCGGCCTCGACGAGGGAGCCGTGGTCGCGCAGCGCGCCGCCGAGCTCGACGACGGCGAGCGGCTCCCCGGACGCGCCGCGCACGCGGTGCCGCCAGCGCCCTCCCTCCCCGGCGGGATCGCCCCGCGCCTCGTCGGCCGCGCCGTCCGTCTCCGGGCCCAGGTCGACGGGGCGCCCGGCGGTGTCGACGTAGCCGCCCTCGGTCGGCGCCCAGAACCACAGCTCCAGGGTCGGGTCGTGCAGGACGTCGCGCAGCGCGTCGCGGATCCTCTCCACCGACACCGGAGCGGTCAGCCGGAGCATGCGGCCCGCGACGGCCAGCTCCGCGATGCGGACCCGCAGCCCGGACGCCAGCAGCGTCAGCGGGACGAGCACGACGACCGCGCCCTGCACCACGTAGACGTGCAGCAGGTCGTCCAGCGGGATCGACGCCTCCATGATCGGCTTCTGGGTGAACGCGGCCGAGACGCCGACGAACCCGATCGCGACCGTCACGGGCAGGGCGACCAGGCGCCGCAGCCGGCCCATCCGCGGCAGCCGCAGCAGGAGGACGACGGCGAACGACAGGGCGAGCAGGAGGTACAGCGCGGCGGACACCTGGAGGACGACCTTGAAGACCTCCAGGTCGGGGTAGAGGGCGGGCCACCACACCGACTCTCCCCGGAACGCCGCCCATTCCGGCTCGGAGGTGACCCACAGCGCCGTGGGACAGCCCCACAGGACGAGGCACGCCGCGCCCGTCCAGATCCGGTCCGCCAGGTACTCCAGGCGCCCGCCCGGGTAGAGCAGGACGCCGACGGCGAGCGCGAGGTAGAAGTCGGCCTGGGCGTAGGGCGACATGATGGGCCCGATGGTCGCGTCCCAGCTCGCGGCCCAGTTGACCGCCCAGCACACCGACGCGGCCGCGAACAGCAGCCCGGTGCGGCGGGTGCGGGGCCCGGTCGCGAGCAGCACGCCCACCAGCGCGATGGCGGCGCAGCTGGCCGCCGTGATCGCGGCGGCGGCCGGATGGCCGCGCCAGTACGGCCAGCCCGCGAGGAGCGCCAGCCCCGCGACCGCCGCCCCGGCGACGAGGGCGCGCCTCGTCTCCGTCCCGAACCACGGAGGCGACCTGCGCCTGCGTGGCGCGGAAATCACCACGACCATCCTTTCCATGCTGGGTCCTCGGGCCGCGTCCCGCCACCGCGAACCCACGGGACGCGGGCCCGTGCTTCCCCGGGGCCGTGCTTGTCCAGGACCGTGCTTCTCCAGGACCGCGGGCCCCGCCGGCGGGCGCACCGGCATCCTCCCCGACGCGGGGCCCGTCCCCGGGGCGGCGTTACCCGATCGATGCGCGAGGCGTGCCGGCGATCACCGGGGCGTCCGGCGGCGCGCGTCCGGACCGCCCCCCGCCGGTCCGGACGCGGCTCACCGCCCGCGGCTCACGGGCCTTCGGGGTCCACGACGTCGCGGTCCGCCCAGAAGGGCTCCATCAGGGCCCGCAGACGCTCCGCGCCGACGCGCTCGAGCACGTCCAGCGCCGCGATGTTGTCGGTCAGCTGCCGCATGCCGCTGGCGCCGAAGAGGACGGTCGCGGTCGCGGGATGCGTGAGCGTGAAGGCGATGCACAACTGCGCCGGCGTGGCGTCCAGCTCGGCGCCGAGCGCGGCGATGCCCCCGGCGGCCTCCTGGATGCGGGAGCGGATCCCGCCCGGGTCCCGTCCGATCTGCCGGGACGGCTCGATGTTCCCGGCGAGGATGCCGCCCTCCAGGACGTCCGACGCCTGCATGGCCACGCCCTCGGCGAAGACGGCGGCGAACGGCTCGCCGTCGGGGATGGCTCGCCGGCACGGGCTGTACTTCAGCTGAGCGAGCTGCGGGCCCGGGGAGCCCGCGGCGAGGGCGTGCCCGCGGATCGTCCGGATGGCCGTGGCGGACCAGTTGTTGACGCCCCAGCAGCCGATTAGCCCCTCCTTCTCCAGCGCGGCGAGGTCCTCGGCGAGCCGCCGCAGGTCGATGTCGTCGCGGCGGATGTCGCCGAGGACGGCCACGTCCGCGTGGTCGGCGCCGACGCGGAACAGCGCCCCCGTGAGCTGGTCGCGCAGCGTCCGCCCGGGGTACCCCTCCAGCCACAGCTTGGTGGACAGCAGGTAGTCGTCACGGGCGATCCCGGCGGCGCGCACGATCGCGGAGAACAGCACGTCGGTGAACACCGGCGGGTGGCCGGGCATCCCGTAGACGGCGACGTCGAAGAGGTCGAGGCCGGAGTCGACGGCGTGGCGGACCATGGCGACGGAGTCGGCGAAGTCCATCCGGTCGTAGGTGTGCCAGGAGCCGAGGGACAGCACGGACGCCTCGGGCCCGGCGGCGCCGAGCCGGCGGCGGGGAATCTGCGTGGGCACGGGGTTTCCTATCGGTTGGGATTGATGACGGCCTTGACCTGCTCCTGCCGCGCCATCGCCGCGAGCGCGCCGGACGCGTCGCCGAGGCCGCCCGGGGCGCCGAACAGGTCGTCCCAGGCGAAGCGGTCCTGGAACCTGCGCAGGAACTCGACGGAGCGGTGCAGGTCGCCGACGTCGCCGTTCAGCGAGCCGAGCACGTCCAGCTCCTTACCCATGATCGCGCCGAGGGCGAGCGGCTCGGGCCGCGGGCCGGTGCTGCCGACGACGACGAACCGGCCGCCGAACGCGGCCATGCCGACCGCCTCGGCGCCGACGCCGGGCGCCCCGGCGAGGTCGAGGACCAGCTCGGCGCCGCGGCCCTGGGTGGCCTCCATGACGGCCGCGACGCGGGAGTCGGCGTCGCCGTCCAGCCCGACGGTCAGGTCGGCCCCGAAGCGGCGGGCCAGCTCCAGGCGCGCGTCGGGCGCGCCGATCGTGATGACCCGGCCGGCGCCGGACACGCTCGCCACGGCCGTGGCGACGATCCCGAGCGCGCCCGCGCCCTGGACGGCGACGGTCGATCCGGGCCGCACTCCCCCGGCGCGGTCGAAGGCGTGCAGGACGGTCTTGACCGCGCAGCCGGCCGAGGCCGCCCAGGTGTCCTTCACGTCGTCGGGCAGGACGAGCTTGAGCGCTCCGGGCGTCACGTAGTTGTGGCCCGCGAGCCCGCCGGTGGCGTAGGGGAACCGGTCGGCGCGCAGGAGGAAGCCGTAGCCGCGCTCGGCGCAGGCGACGGGGTTGCGCAGCACGGTGCAGCCGTAGCAGTGGCCGCAGACCGACTCCGACCAGCCGATGCGGTCGCCGACCCTGACGTCGCGGCCGAGGGCGTCGCGGGTGCCGGGCCCGACGGCGCAGACGGTGCCCGTCATCTCGTGGCCGAGGACGATCGGCAGCATCTCCGGGAACGTCATGGCGCCGGACCACAGGTGCACGTCCGTCGCGCACAGGGTGGCGCAGTCGACCCGGACGACCGCGGCGCCGGGCTCGCACTCGGCGGGCAGCGGCAGTTCCTCGAGGCTCAGTTCGGCGCCGTGCTCGCGGAGCACGGCGGCCCGGGTGGAGGCCGGTTGTGGCATCTTCGCTCGTTTCTCTATCGGCTGTGCGCGGTGTCCCAGACCTCGCGGCGGCTGCGCCACCACAGGAGCACGAGGATCACCAGGAAGGGCACGACGCCCTGGTACTTCTGGATGGAGCTGAGGGAGGACGACAGGCCCTCCAGGCAGCCCAGGACGAGACCGCCGACGAGCGTCAGCGGCAGGCTGCGGAACGCGCCGACCATCGCGACGGCCAGCGCCGTGCTGATCAGCCCGGCCAGGGTGGCGTAGTCGCCGCCGAGCCGGGGCGCGACGAGCACGATGACCAGCATCGTGATCGCCCCGACGCCGGACCAGACCCCCACGGCGAGCAGCGGGGCGGGGATGCCGACGACCTCGGCGGTGCTCGGCCGCTCGGACAGGGCCTGCAGCTTCAGCCCGAGCCGCGTGCGGGTCAGCATGAGCCCGACGGCGAGCGTGATGAGCAGCGCGAACCCCAGCGACACCAGCACCGACTGCGGGACGACCACGCCGCCGACCGTGAAGACCGGGTCGGCGAACGGGGACGGGAAGCGGTGCGCGCCGGTGCTGTTGCCGCCGAACAGGCGCAGCCCGATCGCGGTGAGCGCCACGTAGAGCGCGACGGTGACGGCGGCCTTGGTTCGCTCGCGGTGCCCGGCGAACCAGCGGACGAGCGCGGCGCCGAGCAGCCCGGACAGCAGCGCGGCGGTGACGGCGCCGGCGAGCAGGGCCGGCCAGACGTTCAGGCCCTTGTCGGTGAGCGACACCATCACGAAGGCGCCCATGGCGCCGACCGCCGTCATCGCGAAGTTGACCACCGCGACGAGCCGGTAGGTCAGCACGACGCACAGGCCGAGCAGGGCGTAACCGCCGCCGCTGGTCAGCCCGGCGATCACAGAGTTCACCATCGGATACCTCCGGGTGGGGCCGGGCGCGCGCGGGGGTGCCGCGCGCGCCCGGCGGCGGGACGGCTACTTCTTGGTCGGGACGGTGAAGCCGCCGGGCAGCACCTTCCAGCCGCCCTTGTCCGCCTTGACGAACTGGCTGCCCTTGATGGGGCTGTGCTCGCCGCCTGGCCCGAACACCCACGGGCTCCCGGCCATCGGGTAGTCGATCGGCTTCATCTCCTTGAACGCCTTGGTGACCGACTCGCGGGTGATGTCGCCCTTGATGCCCTTGAGGACCTGCACGAACACGTCCGCGGCCATGACGGCGCCCTGGCTGAACGCCGTCTTCTGGATGCCGTTCCGGTCGACGAGCCTGGACCAGCGCTCGTTGCCCGGCAGGGTCGGGTCGGTGTAGGGCTGCCACTCGGTGCCCGCGTAGGCGTTCATGTCCGCCGGGATCACCTTGGCGTTGGCGTCGGTGTAGCTGTTGGCCGCGAGGATGAAGTCGACGTTCTGCATGCCCTGGGTCCTGGCCTGCGCGAACCAGGGCCCGACGGTCGCGTTGTAGAGGACCGCCTGGCAGCCGGCGTTCTTGTCCGCCACGAGGTAGCGGGTCGGGTCGCCCTGCCCGACGGCGAGGTTCTTGTGGGCGAGGGACTTGCCGGTGAGGTCGCTCCACGCCTTGATGGCGTTCTCGATGCCGCCGCCGCTTCCGGGCAGGACGGTGTAGTCGATGCAGACCTTGTCGTGCTTGAGCGTCTCGGACGCGTAGTACAGCATCGCCGTGGTCAGCGCGTAGGGGCCGGGGTTCACGGGGGCGATGTTGGGGCTGGTGAAGCAGGACGGGTCGACGCCGACCGCGGGGATCGAGACGATCTTCTCCTTGCTGTAGGTGGCGCGGTTGAGGCCGCAGTCCACGGCGCTGGACGAGCCGGCCAGGGCGACCACGCCCTCGGACTTGATCAGCTCGCGGGCGGCCTGGCCGGCGCGCGCCGGGTCCATCGCGTCGTCCTTGGCGACCAGCCGCAGCTTGCGGCCGTTGATGCCACCCGCGGCGTTGACCTCGTCGAACACCGCCTTGACGGCCTTGGGGACCTCCGGGGTCTGGAACAGCCCGGTGATGCCGTTGATCGAACCGACCTTGATCGGGCCGTCGGACCCGCCGGAGGACCGGCATCCGGCGGCGGTGAGTGAGAGGGCGAGCGCGGCCGCGGCCGCCGTCGTGAAAGTGCGCTTCATCGCTGAGGCCCTTGCTTCGCGGGGAGGGGTGGGTGAGGGGTACGGGACGGTCAGGACGCCGGGACGTCGGCGGCGCCGAGGTAGGCGGCCCGGACGGCGGGGTCCTCCAGGACCTCGCCGGTGGGGCCGGAGGCGATGACGTGGCCGAAGTCCAGGACCGTGACCTGCTCGCAGGTGGCCTGGACGAGCTCCATGTCGTGCTCGACGAGCAGGACCGAGACCCCGAACGCCGCGGGCACGGCCGCCAGGCGCCTGGCGAGGCGCAGCGACTCGGCGGCGGACTGGCCGGCGGCGGGCTCGTCCAGCAGCGCGACCTTCGGCCGCGCCGCGACCGCGGCGGCGACGTCCAGGAGGCGCCGGGTGCCGGCGTCGACGATCGACACCGGGACCTGGCCGGGCGGGCAGCCGAAGAACTCCAGCAGCTCGTCGGCCTCGGCCCGCGGCAGCCGCCGGCCGGCGCCGATCGTCAGGTAGTCGTACAGGCTGAGCTCGGGCGCGATCGCGGTGGTCTGGAAGGTGCGGCGAAGGCCGAGCACCGCGCGGCGGCTCGGCCCGAGTCCGTCCAGCCGCCGCCCGGCCAGCTCGACCGCGCCCCCGTAGCCCGCGACGAAACCGCTGACCGCCGCGATGAACGTCGACTTTCCGGCGCCGTTCGGGCCGATGAGCCCGACGACCGCGCCCTCGGGGACGGTCAGGTCGACGGCGTCCAGCGCCACGACCTCGCCGAACTTGACGGTGAGCCCCTGAACCGCCAGCACCGGTGCGCGGTCGCCGGTGGGCGCGGGCGCGGGCGCCGGGAGGGATCCGGCCTCCTTGGCGGCGGGCGCGTCCTCGGGGGCGGGCGCGTCCTCGGCCTCCTTGAGGATCTTCCGGGCGTCGCGCTCCCGCCTGCGCATCCGGGTCAGGTCGGTCTGGCTGAGCCCGCTGCGCAGCGCGAGCAGGGCGCCGGCGCCGAACAGCACGCCGCCGAAGTCTTGCGGCAGCGAGACCTTCTCCATGATCGTCGCCATCACCGCGCCGAAGATCCCGCCGAGCACGGCGCCCTCCGGGTGGTGCGGGCCGATCATGATGGCGACGGCGAACAGCGCGAGGGACTGGCCCATCGCGAAGTTCTGCGGGACCACCAGGCTCAGCTGGCCGACCAGCAGCCCGCCGCCGATCCCGGCGACGAACGCGCTGATCGCGAACGCGGCGAGCTTGCCGCGCGCCACCGAGACGCCGTGCGCCGCGGCGGACCGCTCGGAGTGCCGCAGCTCGTACCAGGACAGCCCGAGCCGGGTCCGGCCGATGATCCCGAGGGCGACGGCCAGCACGGTGAACACGATCACCGTGAAGACGAAGTAGCCGCCGTCGGTGTCGAAGGGGGCGGGCCGCTCCAGCATCGTCAGGTCGGCCGCGCCGGGGAACGGGTTGACGTTCAGCACGATGTCGGTGCTGACCGCGAACCCGAAGGTGACGACGGCGAGGTTGACGCCGCGGATGCGCAGCGCGGGCAGTCCGATGGCGACGCCGACGGGGACGGCGGCCAGGCCGCCGAGGAGCAGCCACAGGTAGAAGCCGCCCGGCGCGTCCGCCACGTTCAGCCGCAGCACCACCCAGGCGCCGATCGCGGCGAACGACATCTGGCACAGCGACATGACGCCGGCCCGTCCGACGATCACCCCGAAGCTCTGCATGATCACCGCGCTGATCACGGCGCTGATCGCCAGGTAGATCCAGTACGGCGGCAGGACCAGCGGGAGCAGCGCGCAGGCGAGCACCGCGATGCCGAGACCGGTGCCGAGGCCGCGCTTGTCGACCAGGTTCATCGAGGCCCGCCCTCCGCCGCCCCGGCGCCCGCGCCGGCGGCGCCGACCGGCGGCCCGCCGAAGTAGAGCCGGTGCAGGCGCCGCTCGTCGCCGCGCAGCTCGCCGCACGGCCCGGAGAAGACCACGCGTCCCTTGCGCAGGACGTGGGCGTGGGTGCCGACGTCCAGCGCGAGGTTCGCGAACTGCTCGATCAGCACGACCGCGATGCCCATCCCGGCCAGCTCGCCGACCGTGGACATCAGCCGGCGCACCACCAGCGGGGCGAGGCCGAGCGACATCTCGTCGATCAGCACGACCTTGGGAGCCGAGACCAGGGCCCGGCCGAGCACGACCATCTGCTGCTCGCCGCCGGACAGGTACCCGGCCTGCAGGCTCCGCCTCTTCTCCAGCTCCGGGAAGAGCCGGTAGACGGTGCCGAGGTCGCCGTCGCCCCGCTGGGAGACGATGAGGTTCTGCTCGACGGTGAGCGTGCGGAACGTGGTGCGGGCCTGCTCGACATAGCCGAGGCCGGCGCGGGCCCGCTTGTAGGGGGCGAGTCTCTCGATGGCGGCGCCGTCCAGCCGGATGGTGCCTGACCTGACGGGGGCCAGGCCGGCGATGCCGTCCATCAGCGTCGTCTTGCCGGCGCCGTTCGCGCCGAGGATCACGGTGACCGCGCCCGGCGCGGCGTCGAGCGTGACCTCGTGCACGACCGGGACCTCGGCCCGGTCCACGCCGACGCCGTCGAGGGCGAGAGCCGGAGCGGTCATCACTCGCCGTCCGTGCCGAAGGCCGAGCGCAGGGCGGCGGCCGTCCGGGCCTGGGCGTCCTTCGCCACCGACAGCTCGGTGGCGAGCGGGCCGAAGAACGCGTGGATCATGCCGTCGTAGCGGACGAGGTCGGTCTGGACGCCCGCGTCCTTGAGCCGCACCGCGTACTCCTCGCCCTCGTCGCGGAGCACGTCGCACTCGGCTTCGAGGACGAGCGCCCGGCACAGCCCGGCGAAGCTCTTGGCCCGCAGGGGCAGCAGGTAGGGGTCCTCCAGGTCGCGCTCGTCCTTGGGATAGGTGGTGAAGAACCAGTCCATGCTGGCCTTGGAGAGGAAGTAGCCCTCGGCGTACTCGCGGTAGGAGGCGCGCCCCTCGTCGGGGTGGCCGAGGACCGGGGAGACGAGCACCTGCAGAGCCAGCTCCGGCCCGCCGAGGTCGCGCGCCTTGAGCGCGACGACGGCGGCGAGGTTGCCGCCCGCGCTCTCGCCGCCCACGGCGACGCGGGAGGGGTCGGCGCCGATGCGCTCGCCGTGCTCGGCGACCCAGCGGACGGCGGCGTAGGCGTCGTCGGCCGCGGCCGGGAACGGGTTCTCGGGGGCCAACCGGTAGTCGACGGACATCACCACGGCGCCCGCGGCGGCGCAGACGGCGCGGCAGGAGTACTCGTTCTCGTCGAGGCCGCCGATCGTCCACCCGCCCCCGTGGAACCAGACGAACGCCGGGAAGGGGCCCTCCCCCTCGGGGGTGTAGACCCGGACGGGGATGTCTCCGGCCGGGCCGGGGATCGCGGTGTCGGCCACGGAGCCCACGGGCGGGAGGTCGTCCGGCACCGCCCACATCCGGCGGAACCCCTCCCGCATGGCCGCCGCGTCCAGCGGGGCGCCGCCGCTCGGGTCCTCGGCGGGGGTGCGGTCGATGATCCGCTGCGCCTCGGGATCCAGGGGCATCGTTTACCTCCGAAGGCCCGGTGTGCCCGCGCCTCCCGGCCGGGCACTCCAAAATCGTATCTGATTCCGTGTACGTTAATTGCAGCCCATCGACGGTGTCCAGAGTTGGAGCAGGATATGCCGGATGTTTCCGCCGCCGACCTCGTCCTGACCGGTGGCCGGGTCCACACGGTCGACGCCCGCGACCGCATCGCGCAGGCGGTCGCCGTGCGCGGCGGCCGCATCGCCCGCGTGGGCACGGCGGGCGAGGTCGCGCCCCTGATCGGCCCCCGGACCCGCGTCGTCCGGCTGGACGGCCGCTCGGTGCTGCCGGGCATCAACGACTCGCACCTGCACGGAGTGTGGCTCGGCGCCATGTGGCCGAACCTGCTGATGGACCAGCTGGCCGCCTCCGGCGGGCACGCGCACGAGGCGCCGTCCCGGCTGGAGACCGCCGGGGACCGGCGCCGCGCGATCCTGCGCACCGCCGACCTGCTGGCCTCGCTCGGGATCACCAGCTACACCGAGCCCGGCCTCGGCCCGGGCGAGGACGGCGGCCCGAGCGGCTGCTTCGGCTCGGACGCCCTGCACGACTACGCCGACCTGGCCGCCGAGGGCCGGCTGAAGGCCCGCGTCACCGCGCTGATGCTGTTCGGGGAGCTGGACGGCCGCAGCACGGCGGAGGATCTGCTGGGGGGCCTGCGCGACTTCAGGCCGCCCGCCGGCGTCCCGGGCCGGTTCCGGGTCGCGGGCGTGAAGATCTTCGCCGACGGCATCCCCCCGATGCGCAGCGCCTGGACCGACCGCCCCTACACCGACGGCTCGCACGGCGCCCTGCTGGTCGACGGCGGCTCCGACGCCGAGCGGGAGGCGGCCCTGCGGACGATGATCGACGCGGCGCACGACGCCGGGCACCAGATCGGCGTGCACGCCACGGGCGACCGCGCGACGCGCGTCGTGGCGGACGCGCTCGCGGCGGCCCTGGCCCGGGACGGCCGGGACGCCCGGCACTACGTCATCCACGGCGACCTGCTCTCCCCCGCGACGCTGACCGTCCTCGCCTCGAACCGGATCGGGCTGAACACCCAGGCGGGCATCCCGGTGGCCACCGAGCCGATGCTCGCGGCGGCGCTCGGGCAGGACGCCCTGCGGGACGCCTGGCCGCTGCGGGACGCGCTCGACGCGGGCGTCCCGCTGTGCCTCAGCTCCGACGCCCCCGTCCTCACCCCGGACTGGCGCGCTGGGATGGCCGCGGCGGTCACCCGCCGCGGCCTGGACGGCTCCGTGCGGGGCGCGGCGCAGCGGCTCGCGGTGGCCGAGGCGCTGCGGGCGTACACCGCCGCGCCCGCCCGGCAGGACGGGGAGGAGGACGTCAAGGGCTCCGTCGAGCCGGGCAAGGCCGCCGACCTGTGCGTGCTCGGCGGCGACCTGTTCGGCGTGGAGCCCCGGGACCTGCCCTCGCTGCCAGTGACGATGACCGTCCTCGACGGCGAGGTCGTCTACGAGGCCTAGGGCGCGCGGCGTCAGGCGCGAACGGGAGCGTCGGCGCCCCACGACGCCGCCGGGTCGACCACGTCCTTGTCCAGCCACAGCCCGGCGAGGGCGGCGCGCAGCTCGTCGCCGCGCCGGGCGCACAGGGCCAGGGCGGCGAGGTTGTCCTCCAGCTGCGCCGCCCTCGTGACCCCGACCAGGACGTTCGCCACCGCGGGGTTGGCCAGGCAGTAGGCGATGGAGAGCTGCGCGGGCGTGGCGCCGAACCGGTCGGCGATCCTCCGGACCTCGGGCACGACGGCGCGGATCCGGTCGCGGATCCCTCCCGGGTCGGCGCCGATCTTGCGCTCGGGGTGCAGCTTCCCGGCGAGGATGCCGCCCTCCAGGACGTCCGACGCCTGCAGGGCGAGGCCCTCGCCGGTGAACAGCCCGCCGAAGGGCACCCCCTCGGGCACCGAGCGGCGGACCAGGCTGTACTTCAGCTGGGCGAACGAGGGCGGCACGAGGCCCTCGGAGGCGGCGAAACGGCAGGCGAACAGCACGTCACCGGCAGACCAGTTGTTGACGCCCCAGTGCGCGAACCTGCCCGCGCGGACCTGCTCCGCCACGTCCGTCACCACGGCGCGCAGGTCGGGGCGCTCCGCGAAGTCGCCGACCACGACCATGTCGGCGCGGTCGACGCCGATCCGGCCGAGGGAGACCTGCATCTGTTCGGCGAACGAGGACGCGGGGTACTCCCAGAGCCAGAGCTTGCCGCACAGCAGATAGTCCTCGCGCGTGAGCCCGGCGTCGCGGACGGCCTGCCCGAACAGCACGTCCGTCTGGGCGTTCTCCGCGTGCGGGCCGAAGTCGTAGTGGGCGACGTCGAACAGGTCGACGCCGCGGTCGACGGCGAGGCGCAGCAGCTCGGCCGCGTCGTCGCGGTCCATGCGGTCCCAGGTGTTCCAGGAGCCGAGCGCCAGGAGCGGGACCTCCGGGCCGCCCACGCCGAGGCGCCTGCGCGGCGCCCGTTCTGCGAACTCCATCATGACCTCCGATGAGGAAGATCGGCCGTGGGCCGGGCCCCCTGGCCGCTGACGCAACGATCGTATAGCATCTGGCATATTCTTACCGCGAAGGAGACCACTTCCATGGCGCATTCCTCACCGGATCCCTCGGGCATCCTCGGCGTCGCCACCGGCTACATGGCCGCCAAGCAGCTGTTCGCGGCGAGCGAGGCGGGCGTGTTCGCCGCGCTCGCGGGCGGGCCGGCCACCGCGGCCGAGCTGGCCGGCCGGGCGGGGATGCCGGAGCGCACCGCCCGGATCCTCGGCGACGCGCTCGCCGGCCTCGGACTGCTGGCGCGGGAGAGCGGCCGCTACGCCAACTCCCCCGCCGCCGCGGCCTACCTGTCCGGCGAGGGCGACGGCGTCGACCTGCGCCCCTTCCTGGCCTTCCTGGACGCGATCAGCTACCCGCACTGGCTCGGCTTCGGCGCCACCGCGGCCAGCGCCGAGCCGCGGCCCCTGGACCTCGCCGGCGACCGGATGCAGACGTTCATGAACGGCGTGATGACCTACAACGCGCTGCACGCCAGGATGCTCGCGGAGAACTTCGACTTCACCCGGTACTCCCGGATCCTGGACTACGGCGGCCTGTCCGCCGCGTTCCTCGTCGAGGCGCTCCGCTCGGCCCGGCAGGCGCACGGGACGTTCCTCGCGCCCGGCCAGTTCACCGAGTTCGCCCGCAAGGCGCTGCTCGACGCCGGGCTCGGCGGGCGCAGCGAGGTCGTGGAAGCCGACCCGCTCACCGGCGACGTCCCCGAGGGGTTCGACCTCGTCCTGCTGGAGCACGTCGTCCACCGCTTCGACGCCGAGCGGAACCAGGAGATGATCCGGCGGGCCCGGCGCGCCGCGGCCCCCGGCGGCACGCTCGTCCTGCTCGACTTCTTCCTGGACGACGACCCCGACCAGCGGGTCATCGACGCGTTGCACGCGGGCGAGTACCTCGTCATCGACGGCACCGTCGTCTATCCCGAGGCCGAGGTGCGCGGCTGGCTGACCGCCGCGGGCTGGGAGCCGGTCGAGACCCGCGCCCTGCCCGCCAGCCCCCGGGTCATCATCGCGGAGGCCCGGTGAGCGCCGGGCGCGCCGTCCTCGTCACCGGCGGCGCCAGCGGCATCGGCCGCGCCGTCGCCGCCGCGTTCGCCGCGGCCGGCGACCGGGTGGCGATCGCCGACCGGGACGCCGGAGCCGCCGCGCGCGCCGCCGGGGAACTGGGCGTCCGCGCCGTCGCCATGGACGTCACCGACGCCGGCTCCGTCTCCGCCGGGGTCGCCGAGGCGACCGGGGCGCTCGGCCCGATCGAGGTGCTGGTCAACAACGCCGGCGTGGTGGCGGGCGGCGGCCCGCTGACCTCCCTGCCCCTGGAGGTGTTCGACACGGTCGTCGCGGTCAACCTGCGCGGCACGTTCACCGTCACCCAGGCGGTCGCCGGCCAGATGATCGAGAACGGCACGCGCGGCCGCATCGTCAACATCAGCTCGATCGGCGCCCGCCAGCCCACCGCGGGCCTCGGCCACTACGAGGCCACCAAGGCGGCCGTGGACGCCCTCACCCGCACCGCCGCCCTGGAGCTCGCCGGCCACGGCATCCGGGTCAACGGCGTCGCGCCGGGGCCCGTCCACACGCCGATGACGGCCGGGCTGATGGACGACCCGCAGGCCCGCGCCGCGTGGGAGTCCCGCATCCCGCTCGGCAGGATCGCCACGACCGGCGACATCGCCCCGCTGGTGCTGTTCCTCGCCTCCGGCCAGGCCGACCACATCACCGGCGCGGTGATCCAGGTGGACGGCGGCCAGTTGCTCGTGTAGCCGCGCGGAGCACGCCGGCCCGCGCCGGCGTCCGGGACCCGAACGCGCCGTTCCCCATCACTCGCCCGGTGGGAACGGCGCGTTCGGCTCTCAGGTCACTTGTGCGGGACGGGGTGCGCGCTGTGGAGGGCGTCGGCGGTGGCGTTCTTGTGCGCGCAGGCGATGCGCTCGATCTCGGCCGGGTCGCCGCCGCCGGCGATGAGGTCGAGGATCTGCCCGTGCTCGACCACGGAGCGGCGGGCGCGGCCGGGGACGTAGCTGAAGGTCGAGCGGCGCATGTGGTCCAGCCGCGTCCACTCGGCCTCGAGCAGGGAGCGCAGGTGCGCGTCCGGGCAGTGCTCGTAGATCGAGAAGTGGAACTCGCGGTTGAGCGCGGTGAACGCGGTCGGGTCGAACTCCTCCAGCGCCTCCACCATCCGGTCGTTGATCTTGCGGGAGGCGTCGATGTGCGCGGCCGTCATGAGCGGCGCGGAGATCGCGGTGGCGTAGCCCTCCAGCCGGGCGAGGATCTGCAGCGTGTGCTCGACCTGCTCGGCGTCGAAGACCGCGACGCGGGCGCCGACGTTGCGCACCACCTCCACGAGCCCGTCGGACTGCAGCCGGCGCAGCGCCTCGCGCAGCGGGATCGTGCTGACCCCGGTCTCCTGGGCGAGCTGGTTGATCACCAGCCGGTATCCGGGCACGTAGGTGCCTTCGAGGATGCGCGACCGCAGCAGCTCGTAGCAGAACTCGGCCTTGCTCTCCTTGGTCTGGTCCTGCTTCTTCGCGGCACTCACCCGGTTCTCCTCATCCTCGGCCCGCGCCCCCCGGACGTGTTCGCCGGCCCGGTCACCGCGACAGCGCGTCCAGGACGGCCACACGCCAGTGCGGCCCGCCCAGCACCTCGTGGTGGGCGCCGGGCACGGTGACCAGTTCCGCCTCGCCGAGCTCCTCGGCGAGGCGGCCGATTCCTCGTGTCAGCTCATCATTCTCTCCGACGACGAAGACGGGAAGAACCTTCGCGTTCCACGGACCGCCCTCGAACGGCGTCGCGCGCAGGCCCTCGACGCAGAGCGCGAGCCCGGCGGCGCGGTCGCCCTGCGCCCTGACCATGGCCGCGATGGCGCCGGTGAACGGGTCGTCGCACTCCGCGCCCTCCCGGACGGCGCGGCGGAACGCGTCGATGTCGACGGCGCTGAAGGGCTCGACAGGGCTCAACCCGCCGAGGACAGAGCGTTCCACCCGTCCCGGGGCGGCCGACGGCAGCTCCCACGCGATCCTGGCGCCCAGGGAGTAGCCGACCACGTCGAACGTCCCGGCCCCCGCCCGGTCCACGGCGGACACCAGGGCGGCGGCGACCGCGGGCGCGGCGGCCTCGTCCGGCGAGGCCGGCGCCGGGCTCTCGCCGTGGCCGGGCAGGTCCGGGACGAGGACGGTCCGCCCGACGGCGGTCAGGGCGCCGACCATCCCGGTCTCGATCCAGTCGGCCCGCCCGTCGGAGCCGAAGCCGTGGACGAGCAGCACGGGCGGGGCGTCCGCCGGGCTGTCCGGCGTGAACGTGCGAACGGCGAGGTCGCGCATCCGTCAAGCACCTCCTAGAGGATTTCGCATACGATTTTCGATCATACTGCACGGGGCTTCGTCCCCCGTCGCGTCCGGCCCCCGATTGGAACGATCGAAGTCGGGACGCCCCTGCTCTCGTCATCGTGCATGACTTCATATACGATTTCCTTGTGACCTCGTCCGCGGGGTCCGGCCCCGTCCCGTCACAGGAGAGAGCCCCGTGCCGCACCCCCTGGGCAACCGGCCCTCGAAGATCATCGCCGTGCACCTCAACTTCCCCTCCCGGGCGAAGGAGCGCGGCCGGATCCCCGCCGAGCCGTCCTACTTCCTCAAGCCGCCGTCCTCGCTCGCCGGGACGGGCGACCCGCTGAACCGCCCCGCGGGATGCGAGCTGATGACCTTCGAGGGCGAGATCGCCCTGGTCGTCGGGCGGCGCGCGCACCGCGTGGCGCCGGCGGACGCCTGGGAGCACGTCGGCTGGGTGACGGCCGCCAACGACGCCGGCGTCCACGACCTGCGCTACGCCGACCGGGGCTCCAACCTGCGCTCCAAGGGCTCGGACGGCTTCACCCCCATCGGCCCGCGGCTCCTCGACGCGCGGGACCTGGACCCGCGCGCGCTGCGCGTCCGCACCTGGGTGAACGGAGAGGTCGTCCAGGACGACACCAGCGACACCCTTCTGTTCCCCTTCGCCGACCTGGTCGCCGACCTCTCCCGGCTCGTCACCCTCGAAGCCGGGGACGTCATCCTCACCGGCACGCCCGCCGGCGCCTCGGTCGCCTCCCCCGGCGACGTCGTCGAGGTCGAGGTGACCGCAGGATCCGCCACCACCGGACGCCTGTCCAACCCGGTCGTGGACGCGGATCCGCTCCCCCAGTGGGGCGCCATGCCGAAGGTGGACGACGCCGTCCGGGCCGACGCCTGGGGCCCGGCCTACGTGCGCGAGCCCGTCCTGGACGAGGCGACCGCGGCCGCGCTGCGGAGCCTGTCGACCGCCACGCTCAGTGCCCAGATGCGCAAGCGCGGCCTGCAGCACATGTCCGTCGACGGCGTCCACCCGGCCGGCGGGGACGCGGTGAAGATGGTCGGGATCGCGCACACGCTGCGCTACCTGCCGCTCCGCGAGGACCTGTTCGAGCGGTACGGCGGCGGCATGAACGCCCAGAAGCGGGCCGTGGAGGAACTGCGTCCGGGCCAGGTGCTGGTCATGGACGCGCGCCGCGACGCCTCCTCCGGGACGATCGGCGACATCCTCGCGCTGCGGGCCCTGCGGCGCGGCGCGGCCGGGGTCGTCACCGACGGCGGGCTCCGCGACAGCGCCGCCGTGGCCGGACTGGACCTGCCGGTCTTCCACGCGGGCGCGCACCCGGCCGTGCTCGGGCGGCGCCACGTCCCCTGGGACACCGGGCTGCCGATCGCCTGCGGCGGCGCGCTCGTCC
The DNA here is from genome assembly GCF_039540335.1 of Actinomadura verrucosospora. Lineage (NCBI taxonomy): Bacteria > Bacillati > Actinomycetota > Actinomycetes > Streptosporangiales > Thermomonosporaceae > Actinomadura > Actinomadura verrucosospora. The sequence goes on from NZ_BAABEV010000010.1 coordinate 148,413, forward strand.
AGCCGGGCGACGTCCTGGTCGGCGACGCCGACGGCGTCGTCGTCATCCCGCCGGACCTCGTGCGCGGGCTCGCCGAGGACGCCGCCGAGCAGGAGGCGCAGGAGCGCTTCATCGCCGAGCGCGTCGCCGCCGGCGAGCCCGTCGAGGGCCTGTACCCGCTCGGTCCGCGCTGGCGGGAGGCCTACCTGGCCTGGCGCCGCGACGGGCGCTGACCCCGCCCCCACAGCAGTACCCAACTCACAGCCGTACCCGACTCACAGCAGTACCCGACTCACAGCCGAACCGCCCGCCAACCGAGGAGCGATGAGTTGAAGTTCCGCACCGATCCGGCCGCGATCCGCGGGTCGATCGCGCCCGTCGTCACACCGTTCACCGCGGAGGGCGGCGTCGACCACGACGCGCTGCGCGGGCTGATCCGCTGGCAGCTGGAGTCCGGCTCGCACGGGATCTCGCTGGGCGGCTCCACCGGGGAGCCGAGCAGCCAGACCGCCGCCGAGCGGATCGCGGCGATCCGCACCGCCGCCGGCGAGGTCGCGGACCGCGTCCCGTTCCTGCCCGGCACCGGCTCGGCCAGGCTGGAGGAGACGCTGGAGATCACCGCCGCGGCCCGCGACGCCGGCGCCGACGCCGCCCTGGTGATCACCCCGTACTACGCGCGGCCCACCCAGCAGGCCCTGTACGACTGGTACGCGGCCGTGGCGCGGGAGTTCCCCGACCTGCCACTGGTGATCTACAACGTGCCGTCCCGGACGGCCGTGGACATCGCGCCCGAGACCGTCCGGCGGCTGTTCGCCGACTTCGACAACGTCGTCGGGATCAAGGAGACGACCAAGGACTTCGAGCACTTCTCCCGCGTCCTGCACGCCTGCGGGCCCGAGCTGCTCGTCTGGTCCGGCATCGAGCTGCTGTGCCTGCCGCTGCTCGCCCTCGGCGGCGCCGGGTTCGTCAGCGCCGTCGCCAACCTCGCGCCCGCCGCGGTCGCCCGCATGTACGAGCTGTGGACGGCCGGCGACCACGCCGCCGCCCGCGACCTGCACTACCGGCTGCACCCCCTCGTGGACCTGCTGTTCGTCGAGACGAACCCGGCCCCCGCCAAGTGGGTGCTGGAGCGGCGGGGCCGCCTCCCCTCCGGGCACGTCCGGCTGCCGCTCGCCCCGCCCTCCGACGAGGCGCAGGCGCGCATCCGCGCGCTGCTCGACCAGGGCGGCGACCTCACCGCGGGGATCTGACCCCGCCGCCCAGCCTCCCGCACCGAACCGGAAGAGAGCACGATGCCCCTCCCCTCCTCCCCCGCCCGCCCGGCCGGGCTGCCGGACCGCATCCGGCACTGGATCGGCGGCGCCTTCGCCGACAGCGCCGACGGCGCGGTCTTCGACGTCGCCGACCCCGTGACCAACACCCCCTACGCCACCGCCGCGGCGGGCGGGGCCGCCGACGTCGACCGGGCCGTGGCCGCGGCCCGCGCGGCGTTCCCCGGCTGGGCCGCGCTCGGCAACCGCGAGCGCGCCTCGATCCTCGTCCGCGTCGCCGACGCCGTCGAGGCGCGCGAGGACCGGCTCGCCGAGCTGGAGTCCTTCGACTCCGGACTGCCGATCACCCAGGCCCGCGGCCAGGCCCGGCGCGCCGCCGAGAACTTCCGCTACTTCGCCGACGTGATCGTCGCGCTCGGCGAGGAGGCCTACCGGGTCGGCGACACCCAGCTCAACTACGTCGTCCGGACGCCCGCGGGCGTCGCCGGGCTGATCACCCCGTGGAACACCCCGTTCATGCTGGAGAGCTGGAAACTCGCCCCGGCGCTGGCGTCCGGCTGCACGCTCGTGCTGAAGCCCGCCGAGTGGACGCCGCTGTCGGCGGGCCTGTGGCCGGAGATCCTCACCGAGGCGGGCGTGCCCGCCGGGGTGGTCAACATCGTGCACGGCGTCGGCGAGGCCGCCGGGCAGGCCCTCGTCGACCACCCGGACGTGCCGCTGCTGTCGTTCACCGGCTCCACCGAGACCGGACGGCACATCATGCGGTGCTCCGCCGACGGCCTGAAAGCGCTGTCCATGGAGCTCGGCGGCAAGTCCCCCGTCGTCGTGTTCGCCGACGCCGACCTGGACGCCGCGCTCGACTCGGTCGTGTTCGGCGTCTTCTCGCTCAACGGGGAGCGCTGCACGGCCGGGTCCCGCGTGCTCGTGGAACGCCCCGTCTACGAGGAGTTCACCCGGCGGCTCGCCGAGCGCGCCGAGAAGGTGCGGGTCGGGCCGCCGTCCGACCCCGCCACCGAGGTCGGCGCCCTCGTCCACCCCGAGCACTACGCGCGGGTGCTGGAGTACGTCGAGGTCGGCCGGCGGGAGGGCCGGCTGATCGCGGGCGGCGGCCGCCCGGGGCACCTGCCGGAGGGCAACTACCTGCAGCCCGCCGTGTTCGCCGACGTCCCGCGGGACGCCCGGATCTTCCAGGAGGAGATCTTCGGCCCGGTCGTGGCCGTCGCGCCCTTCGACGACGAGGCCGAGGCGGTGGAGCTGGCCAACGCCACCCGCTACGGGCTCGCCGCCTACGTGTGGACCGACGACCTGCGCCGCGGCCACCGCATCGCCCACGGGGTCGCCTCGGGTATGGTCTGGATCAACTCGCACAACGTCCGTGACCTGCGCACTCCCTTCGGAGGGGTGAAGGACTCCGGGCTCGGCCGCGAGGGCGGCGCGCACAGCATCGACTTCTTCTCCGAATCCAAGATCGTGCACGTCATGCTCGGCGAGGTGCACACGCCCCGCTTCGGCGCCCAGGAGCCACGATGAACACACCCCCCGACGTGATCCGCTCCGCGTACGCGCAACTGGCCGTCACGGACCTGGCCGCCGCCCGCTGGTTCTGGGTCGACATGCTGGGCCTGCACGTCCAGCACGAGGACGCCGGCGCGCTGTACCTGCGCGGCACCGACGAGCTGACCCACCACTCCCTCGTCCTGCGCTCCGGGCCCGTCGCCGCCCTGGACCACATCGCCTACCGGGTCCGGACCCCCGAGGACGTCGACCGGGCCGAGCGGTTCTTCGCCTCCCTCGGCCGGCCCGTCCGGCGGGTCCCCGCCGGGGCCGGGACCCACGGGGTCGGGGACGCCGTCCGCGTCGTCGACCCGCTCGGCTTCACCGTGGAGTTCTTCCACGACATCGCCCGCGGGGAGCGCCTCATCCAGCGCTACGACCTGCACCGGGGCGCGCAGATCGCGCGCCTGGACCACTTCAACATCTGCACGCCCGACATCCCCGCCGCCTACGAGCACTACACGTCCCTCGGCTTCGGCTGCTCGGAGACGATCGAGGGCGACGAGCACGAGCTCTACGCGGCGTGGATGTACCGCAAGCAGACCGTGCACGACGTCGCGTTCACCGGCGGCGCCGGCCCCCGGCTGCACCACGTCGGGATGGCGACGCACGAGTCCCACCAGGTGCTGCGCACCGCCGACGTGTTCGGCTCGCTGCGCAAGGAGCACCACATCGAGCGCGGCCCCGGGCGGCACGGCGTGTCCAACGCCTTCTACGTGTACCTCCGCGACCCCGACGGGCACCGGGTCGAGATCTACACCTCGGACTACTACACGGGCGACCCGGACCACGAGACGTTCCGGTGGAACGTGCACGACGACCGCCGCCGCGACTTCTGGGGCAACGCGGTGATCGAGTCCTGGTACAAGGAGGCCAGCCCCGTCCTCGACCTGGACGGCCGCCTCCAGCCGATCGCGGAGTCGGCGCTGGACGAGTCCGCCGTCCAGGTCGGCGCGGACGGCCTCGGGATCGTCGAGCCGTCCTGACCGCGGGGGCGCGCCGTCTCAGTCGGGAAGCAGCGGCACCGGGTCGCCCTGGTCCCGGCCGAGGAGCACGGCGCGGGTGATGGCGGACTGGCCGAACCGGTCGCGGACGCCGTCGACCGCGCCGTCCACCGCCATCGCCTGGTCGAACGGCAGGGTGAGCTGGACGGCGCCGTCGTCGTGCAGGTTGCCCAGTGAGAGGCCGATCAGCGTCAGGCCGCGCTCGTCGATCATCGGGCGGGCGGCGGCGAGCAGGCCCCGCGCCGCCGCCAGGAGCACGGGGGTCTCGGCGGTGGCCTGGGCCAGCGTGTGCGAGCGCGTGGCCCGGGCGTAGTCGCCGAACCGCAGCCGGAGGGTGACCGTCCGGCAGACGCGGCGGGCCTTGCGCAGCCGCCCGCCGAGCCGGTCGGCCAGCCCGACGAGCATCGCGTCCAGCTCCGCCGCCGACCGGGCACGGCGGCCGAGCGCCCGCTGCGCCCCCATCGACCGCCGCCGCACGCCCGTCCGCACGGGGCGCGGGTCGCGGTTGTGCGCCAGCGCGTACAGGTGGCGGCCCGCCCCCGGGCCGAGCATCGACACCAGCGTGGACTCCGGCATCGCGGCCACGTCCCCGACCGTCGTCACGCCGAACCCGGCGAGCTTGGCCGCCGTCGCGGGCCCCACGCCCCACAGCCGCCGCACCGGCAGCGGGCGCAGGAACTCCAGTTCGCCGTCCGGCGGCACCACCAGCAGCCCGTCGGGCTTGGCGACGCCGCTGGCGACCTTGGCGAGGAACTTGGTGCGCGCGACCCCGACCGTGATCGGCAGCCCGACCTCCTCGGCGATCTCGCGCCGCAGCCGGACGGCCACCTCCGGCGGGGGGCGGCGCAGCCCGTCGGCGTCGAGGAACGCCTCGTCGATCGACAGGCCCTCCACCAGCGGCGTCGTGGCCCGAAACACCGCGAAGACCGCCTTGCTCGCCGCGCTGTAGGCGCTCATGCGCGGCCGGACGACGACCGCCCGCGGGCACAGCCGGCGGGCCTGCCCGCCGCTCATCGCCGTCCGCACGCCGCACGCCCTGGCCTCGTAGCTCGCCGCCAGCACCACGCCCGTCCCGACGATCACCGGCCGCCCCCGCAGGGCGGGATCGTCCCGCTGCTCGACCGACGCGTAGAACGCGTCCAGGTCGGCATGCAGGATCGTCGCACCGGCGGACACGAACATATGTTCGCATACACGGGCGTCGCGCCTGGTGGCGGGCCCCTTGGACGAGCGGAGAGCCCGTCGCGACAGGCGTCGCGACGGGCCCTCGCGCGTTGGTCACCCGAGGAGGCGGCCGTAGTCGGCCATGGCCAGGGCTATGTCCGCCTGGGCCCAGAAGCGGTGGTAGGTGAACACCGGCGGCGTGGAACTCTGGCCGCTGGCGTACGCCCACACGCGCGCGTAGTCGGGGTCGCTCTTGTAGAAGGAACGGATGGACATGAAGGTCGAGCTGGAGTTGATCGGGTCGCCGTTCGGCATCTTGCCGCTCCAGCCGGAGGGGACGTAGACCGGGTCGGCGAGGCGCTTGTAGTCGGACCTGGTCTCCTGGACGGAGACGCCCTTGGCGTCGGTGTGCTTCCAGATGGCGTCGAGCAGGTCCTTGGCGGCCTGCTTGGCGGCGGCGTCACCGGACTTGGCGGCGTAGTACGTCAGCGTCTTGGCGTACGCGGCGGCCACGCCGACGTCGTCGGTGTAGTCCTGCACCGAGACGTGCAGCCCGGTGTTGGCGGGCGGCGTCCCGGTGGCGGTCGACCAGTTCGCGTCCGGCTGCCCCGTCCACTTGAGGGTGGAAGGGATCTTGATCCCGCCCGTGGACGGGTCGACCGTCGTCTGCGACAGCGCCCAGGCGACCCACTTGTCGAGAACCGCCTTGGCGGACGCGTCGCCGGAGACCTGGTAGTACTCGGCCACGCGCTCCATCGACCACGCCTGGAAGCCGAACCACTGGTTGCTCGGCGGGTCGTGGTAGACGGGCTGCCAGTCGTAGGCCATGCCGAAGAACTCGGTCAGTCCGGTCGGCGGCGTGCTGTAGCTGCCCTCCCAGCTGTTGGTGACGCCTCCGGCGATCGCGCCCTCGGCGGACTGGAGCCACTTGTAGAGCTGGAGCTGCCGGGTGAGGCTCTTGCTCCAGTCGGCCTTGGCCGTCGCGCCCTTGGGCGCGAGCGCGGCGTCGTTCACCAGCGCGTAGGCGGCCAGGGGGTTCTGGTAGCCGAAGTGCGAGGCGCCGTCGCCGATGCGCCAGGCCCAGCCGGCGTTCGTGTCGTTCGCGCCGCCCCACGCGTAGTACCAGGACAGCAGGTAGTGCTCGCTGTCCTTGCCCGACCCGGCCGGGCAGGACGAGGGCGAGTGGCAGTCGCCGATCTTCTTGAAGTACTTGTCGAAGAACGAGTAGCGCAGGTAGTCGCCCATCTTGCCCGCCTTGGCCACGGTGGCCGAGACGTCGCCCGACTTGCCCTGGTCCTTGGCCCAGGCGTTCGCCCAGTACGCGGCCTGAATGGCGCGCGCGTCGGCGTCCGGCGCGTCGGTGAACTTCCACTGCTTGGCGTAGGAGGAGTCCTTGATGAACAGGTCGAGGTACCCGTTGGGGCCGCCGAAGGCGAACTTGTCGCACGTCGGCTGCGGAACGGTCTCGAACACCGACTCCTGCGAACCGCGCTGGTAGGTGTTGATGTAGGAGGGGCCGTCCGCGCTCGGGCCCTGCTCGCAGCCGCCGCCGGGGGTGTTGCCGTACCCGTAGACGTTGTCCACGTCCTGCAGCCAGTGCATGCCGTAGATGTCGTCGGTGCCGTAGGCGGACTTCAGCTCGCTCGCGATCGGGTCCTGGCCGACCGGGACGTTGCCGTCGATCAGCGACGGGTAGTCGCTCACCGCGGGATGCTCGGCGGCGTAGGTGGCGGGCTTGGAGGCGTTGTAGAAGGAGTTCGTCGGCTGGTCCGCGTGCGTCGGGATCATGTACTTCTCCATCAGCGCCCAGGAGGCGTTGAAGGGGGCCCAGTTCTGCGTGACCTTGCCGTACATGGCCTCCAGCCAGATGAGGTAGCTGTAGGCCTCCGACGTCGTCTCGTGACCGTGGTCGGGGGCCTCGACCATGAACGTCTCCACCGAGTGGTACGGGATGCCCTCGGGGCTGAAGTAGCCGTTCGCCGGGTCCTTGATCTTGTTGTACTGGTCGAGGAACCGCTGGGTGTAGGCGTCGCCGGAGGTCGACACCTCGGTGGCGGTGACCTTGGCGGCCGTGTAGCCGGACGCGGCGGAGGTGAACGTCGCCTGGCCCGTCCCGGAGGCGTCCGCGGTGATCGTCACGTTCTGGGCGGTGGACCAGTTCTGCGGCGTGAAGGTCAGCGTCCCGCCGCCGGTCACCGACAGGCCGGAGTTGCCCGCCGTCCGGGTCGTCGTCACGGTGACCGAGCCGGAGGGGGCCTCCGACAGCTTCACCGCGTAGGCGGCCTTCGCGCCCTGCGCGACGGTCAGCGCGGTGGGGCTCGCCACGACGCTCGCCGCCGCCGTCACCGTGACGCCCACCGGCGCGGACTCGGCCGTCGCGCCGGTGCTGTCGGTGACCCTGGCGTAGAGCGAGTACGAGCCGGCCGCCGCGGGCGTCCAGTTCAGCCCGTACGGGGCCGTGGTGTCGGCCGCGCCGAGGGACCCGTCCTGGTCGAAGAACTCGACCTTGGAGACGGTCGCGCCGGAGCCGGCCGCCGCGGTGGCGGCGATCGGCACCGAGGCGCCCACCGAGTACGTCGCGCCGGCGGACGGGCTCGTCAGCGCCACCGTCGGGGCGGACGAGCTCTGGTTGCACGGCGTGCCGTTGAGGCTGAACGCGGTGGGGTCGGTGTTCGTCCCGCTGTAGGTGAACTGCGCGCCGACGTTCACCGAGGCGCCGGAGGCGAGCGCCCTGTTCCAGCTCTCGTTCTCGGCGGTGACCTGCTGGCCCGACTGCGACCACTTCGCCGACCAGCCGCTCGCCAGCTTCTGGTTCCCCGAGTAGGAGTAGGTCAGCTTCCAACCGTCCAGCGCGTCACCCTGGTTGGTGATGTCGATGCTCGCGGTGAAGCCGCTCCCCCAGTCGTTCTTCTTGTAGACGACCTTGCACGCGACCGCGGCGGCGTGGGCCGGGGCCATCACGCCCAGTCCGCCGCAGAGCAGGGCAAGCACCGCGCCCACGGCCGTTAACCCGCGCCATCTTTGCTGTCTTCTCACCTGTGTTCCTTCCTGTCGCGCCCGGTGTCCGGGCATGGCGGTCTCCACCGCCGGCGGAGCACGGCGGTGGTGGTGCCGGGGAGGGCGGGGGCCGCGCCGGCCCCGGTCCGTCAGCCGGACTCCCGGATGATCAACTTGGTGCGCAGCACGACGCCGCGCTCGGTGTTCGGCCGGCCTCCGGTGCAGGCGCGCAGTTCGCGCGCCAGGCGGGCGCCGAGGTCCTCGGCCGGCTGCCGGACGGTCGTCAGCCGGGGGCGGACCTGCTGGGCCACCGGAGCGTCGTCGAACCCGACGACCGCGACGTCGTCGGGGACGCGGCGGCCCGCCCGGCGCAGCGCGCTCAGCGCGCCGACCGCCATCTGGTCGGACGCGGCGAGCACGGCGTCGACGTCCGGCCGGCGCTCCAGCAGGCGGCGCATCGCCCGCTCGCCGGACAGCCGGCCGAAGTCGCCCTGGCAGACCAGCCCGTTGACGCCGATCCCGGCCTCGCGCGCCGCGAGCCGGTAGCCGGCCAGGCGGTCCACGGCGGCGCCCATGTCGGCCGGCCCGGCGATGGTGCCGATCCGGCGGCGGCCCGAGGCGAGGAGGTGCCGGACGGCGGCGTGCGCGCCGCCCTGGTTGTCGACGTCGACGTACGGCAGCGCCACCTCGTCGAGCGGGCGCCCGGCGAGCACCACGGGAGCGCCGGCGGCGGCCTGCACGAGGGGGGCGACCTGGTCGCGGCGGGCGCCGACGAGCAGCACGCCCTCGGCCCGGCCGCCGCGCAGGTAGCCGGTGGTCGCCCGCCACTCGTCGGCCCGGCCGGCCATGAGGACGACGAGCGGCGCGCGGCCGCCGAGCTCGCGGCGCACGCCCCACAGCAGGCGCGCGAAGAACGGGTCGCCGAGGACGCGGCAGCCGTCCTCGCAGACGACGGCGGCGACGGTGCCGGAGGACTCCCGGTCGGGAGGGCCGCTGCGGCGCCGGACGTAGCCGAGCCGCTCGACCGCCGCCTCGACCTGGAGGCGGGCCGCCCTGCTGACGCGCGCGGACCCGTTCAGCACGCGGGACGCGGTGGCCGGCGACACGCCGGCGAGCTGCGCGACGTGGGCGAGGGTGGGCGGTCGGTCGGGGAGGGCGGGATCGTGCGGGGGGTGGGTGACGGTCACGCTTTCGGCACTCCCTTCGGGGGTTCCCGGCCTTTCGAGGGGGTGGACCGGGTCGGGAGTAGTGGGAGCGCTCCCAAGAATCTGATCGGACGCGCATCGTGTCAAGGGTCGCGAGGAAACCGAATTCGGGGCCGCCCGCACCCGCCGCTCACCGCGCGCGCAAGGCGCCGTGAAAGTTCGTGAAAGGAATGGAACAAGGCTTCCCTCCCGCGTCCGGGGCGTTCTACGTTCACCGCAGTCCAGGAGTGGGAGCGCTCCCAAGCTCAATCGTCCGACGTGAAGGCGGAGATCCATGAGATCGCTTTCCCCGCGCACCGCGGCGGTGGCCGCGCTGACCGGCGCGATCTGCGCGGCGGGCTCGCTCGTCGCGGGAACCGGGACCGTGCTCGGCGCGCGGCCGGCCCGCGCCGCGGTCGCCTGCGAGGTCGGCTACACCACCAACGACTGGGGCACCGGATTCACCGCCGCCGTCACGATCACCAACCGGGGCCCGGCCGTGACCGGCTGGACGCTGACCTACTCCTACACCGGGAACCAGCGCCTCACCGGCGGCTGGAACGGCCGGTGGACGCAGTCGGGCACGACCGTCACCGTCGCCAACGAGAGCTGGAACGCGGCCCTCGCCACGGGCGCGACCGTGCAGGCCGGGGCGCAGTTCTCCTACAGCGGCGCGAACGCCGCGCCGACCGCCTTCGCGCTCAACGGGACGGCCTGCAACGGCGACGGCGAGCCCACCACCGAACCCCCGACGACTCCCCCGCCCGGCGGTCCCGCGCCCAAGCTGAAGGTCTCCGGCAACACGTTCGTGAACGCCGCCGGCGCCGCGGTTCGCCTCCGCGGGGTGAACCGGTCCGGCGGCGAGTTCGCCTGCGTCCAGGGCAACGGGATATGGGACGGCCCGATGGACGCGGCCTCCGTCGCCGCGATCAGGAAGTGGAATGTCAACGCGGTCCGGGTGCCGCTCAACTCCGACTGCTGGCTGGGCTTGGACAACGTCGAGCCCGCCTACCGCGGAACCGCCTACCAGAACGCCGTCAGGAATTACGTGGGGCTGCTCGAAGAGAACGGCATCACGCCCATCCTGGAACTGCACTGGAGCCGCGGATTGTGGACGGGCTATGACAGCCATTGCCAGACCGCGGCCGCGGAATGCCAGAAACCGATGCCGGACGCCCAGTACGCACCGGAATTCTGGAAGCAACTCGCCACCGCCTACAAGGGCGACACGGCGGTCGTGTTCGACCTGTTCAACGAGCCGTACCCGAACAACCTCCAGGTCATGGACTACGCCCAGTCATGGAGGTGCTGGCGCGACGGCGGCTCGGCCTGCACGGGCCTGACCTACGAGGCGGCCGGGATGCAGGACCTCCTCGACGCCGTCCGCTCCACCGGCGCGCAGAACGTCGTCATGGTCGCGGGCAGCAGCTACTCCAACGACCTCGGCCAGTGGCTCGCGCAGAAGCCGTCCGACCCCACCGGGAACCTGGCGGCCGCGTGGCACTCCTACAACTTCAACTACTGCAAGGACGCGTCCTGCTGGGACCAGCAGATCGCGCCCGTCGCCGCGCAGGTCCCGCTCGTCGCCGGCGAGATCGGCGAGAACACCTGCGGCCACTCCTACGTCGACGCGCTCATGTCCTGGCTGGACGCGCGCGGAGCGTCCTACCTCGGCTGGACGTGGAACACCTGGGACTGCTCCGGCGGCCCGTCGCTGATCAGCTCCTACGACGGCACCCCGACCGCGTACGGCGCCGGACTGCGCGACCGCCTGCGCTCCGCCCCCTGACCCACTGCAAGAGAGCCCACCCCAACCAGATGGAGGAATCCGGATGAAACACCCCTCCGCGCGCGGCGGCCGCGGCGCCCTGCGCCGCGGCACGGCGGCCGCCTCGGCGGCCCTGCTGCTCGCCTCAGGCACGGTCGCGCTGGCCCAGGCCCAGGCCAGCGCGGCCGCCGGCTGCAAGGTCGACTACACGACGAACGACTGGGGCACGGGCTTCACCGCCTCCGTGACGGTCACCAACCTCGGCGACCCGATCAGCGGCGGCTGGACGCTGGAGTGGGACTTCGCCGGCAACCAGCAGGTGACCTCGGGCTGGAACGGGACGTTCGCCCAGTCCGGCAAGCACGTCACCGTGAAGAGCCCGAGCTGGGCCCAGACGCTGGCGACCAACGCGACGGCCAACCCCGGCTTCCAGGGCACCTACTCCGGCGCCAACCAGGCGCCCGCCCAGTTCAAGCTGAACGGGACCGTCTGCACCGGGTCGGCGGGACCGACCGACCCGCCCACGGACCCGCCCACCGATCCGCCTCCGGGCAACCGCGTCGACAACCCCTACGCCGGGGTGAAGGCGTACGTGAACCCCGAGTGGTCGGCCAAGGCCGCGGCCGAGCCGGGCGGCAGCGCGGTCTCCGGCCAGCCGACCGGCGTGTGGCTGGACAGGATCGCCGCGATCCAGGGGGCGAACGGCTCCATGGGCCTGCGCGCCCACCTCGACAAGGCCCTCGACCAGGGCGCCGGTGTGGTCCAGCTCGTCGTCTACGACCTGCCCGGGCGTGACTGCTCCGCGCTGGCCTCCAACGGCGAACTCGGGCCGAACGACCTCGACAAGTACAAGACGCAGTTCATCGACCCGATCGCGCAGATCCTCGGCGACGCGAAGTACGCGGGCCTGCGGATCGTCACGGTCGTGGAGATCGACTCGCTGCCGAACCTCATCACCAACGCCGGTGGCCGGCCGACGGCCACCCCCGCCTGCGACACGATGAAGGCCAACGGCAACTACGAGAAGGGCATCGCCTACGCGCTGCAGAAGCTCGGCGCCATCTCCAACGTCTACAACTACCTCGACGTGGGCCACCACGGCTGGATCGGCTGGGACGACAACTTCGGCCCGACCGCGCAGCTGCTCGCGACCGTCGCGCAGGCGTCCGGCTCCAAGAACAACGTCGCCGGGTTCATCACCAACACCGCCAACTACGGGGCCCTGCAGGAGCCCTACTTCACCATCAACGACACTGTGAACGGCACGTCCGTCCGGCAGTCCAAGTGGGTCGACTGGAACCGGTACGTCGACGAGCTCTCCTACGCGCAGGCGTTCCGGCAGGAACTCGTCAAGGACGGGTTCGACTCGGGCATCGGCATGCTCATCGACACGAGCCGCAACGGCTGGGGCGGCGCGAACCGCCCGACCGGTCCCGGCCCGAAGACCAGCGTGGACGCCTACGTGGACGGCAGCCGGACCGACCGGCGCATCCACCTCGGCAACTGGTGCAACCAGGCGGGCGCGGGCCTCGGCGAGCGGCCCAAGGCGGCCCCCGCCGCGGGCATCGACGCCTACGTGTGGATGAAGCCCCCGGGTGAGTCGGACGGCGCCAGCAAGGAGATCCCGAACGACGAGGGCAAGGGCTTCGACCGGATGTGCGACCCCACGTACACCGGCAACCCGCGCAACAACAACAACATGAGCGGCGCGCTGGCGGACGCCCCGCTGTCCGGGCACTGGTTCTCCGCCCAGTTCCAGGAGCTGCTCAAGAACGCCAACCCGCCCGTCCGGTAACCGGCCACCACGGAAACGGCCCCGTGACCCGCTCCGGTCACGGGGCCTCTCCCCGTCCTGGAGGCGGGCCCCGAAAGGGAAGGGCCCGCGGCGTCCCCTGTCGGACGCCGCGGGCCGCGTTCTGCCCGGGCCTCAGGAAGTCATGCAGTGCGGTTCGAGCGCGGTCGGTGAGCCCGGCGCCTTCACCGTGAACCCGAACGTGGTCGACGCCCCCACGGCGAGAGCGCCGTTGTAGTTCGCGTTCTTGACCGTGACGTCTGGACCGGACTGCGTGAAGCCGCCGTTCCAGAGGCTGTCGACGGTCTCGCCGTTGGCGAAGGTGAAGTGGGCCATCCAGCCGCCCAGTGGGAGCGTGCCGGTGTTGGTGACGGTGATCTCGCCCTGGTAGCCGCCGTTCCAGCTGCCGACGGAGCGGTACCCGGCCTTGCAGACCTTGCCCGGGTCGCCGGGCGGGTCGGTCGGCGGGTCGGTCGGGCCGCCGCCGTCCTCGCCGACGCCCGTCACCTCGCCGTTGCCTCCGTCGAAGACCACGTCGGAGCAGCCGTAGAACGTCTCGTTGCTGTCCGAGCGCTGCCACACGGTGTACAGGAGGTGGCGGCCGCTCTTGCCGGACGGCAGCCTCGCGTTCCAGTGGTAGTAGGCGTCCTCGCTGCCGGGCGAGCCGACGCTCGGCGGGTCGGTGACGCTGTAGAACGGCTGGTCCTCCAGGTCGTCCCAGCTGAGGGGCCTGGTCGGGCTCCAGCTGTCCTTCGTGACGTAGGTGCGGAACGTTCCGGGATGGGCCGCCCACTTGTTGTACCGGAACTCGATGTCGGCGCCGGAGGTCAGGTGCGTGACCGGCCAGTCGTCGCGGGCGAGGTCGTAGCCGCCGAAGTCGTAGACGACCGCGCCCCCGCTGCACAGCTTCCCGTCGGGGATGAAGCCGCGGGTGCGGCCCGCCCCGTCCGAGCGCAGGACGGCGAACCAGTTGTAGAGCGAGTTGGGGCCGCTCTGCGCGACCGCCGCCGCGCAGGCCGGGTTGTGCGGGACGATCTGCCCGGTCGGGCTCAGGCCGTCCTTCCAGCACAGGTAGGTGCGGCTGCCGGGCACCATCATCGCGCCGTGCGCGGACGCCGGCGCGGCCGTCAGCAGCGCGCCGGCGATCATCGCGGGGCCGAGCACCGCCCCCGCGGCCAGTGCCCTTCGTCTTCGCTTGCCCATGTTCCTCCCGTCACCGGGCCAGAGAGTGCTGTCCAGCGGACGCTAACTCCGCCTCGCAGGGCTCGTGAACGGGCCTTTCAGGCTTTCATCGGCCGCCGGGGGCGCGGGCGCGGAGGCGGGGCTCAGCCCTTCGTCGCGCCCGCGGTGAGCCCTCCGATCAGCTGGCGCTCGGCCACCGCGTAGAAGGCGATGGCGGGCGCCATCGCCAGCACGATGTAGGCGATGACGAGCGCGTAGTTCGTCGAGTACTGCCCCTGGAACTGCTGGATGCCCACGGGGATCGTCTGCCATTTCGGATCGGCCAGCACCAGCAGCGGGAGGAAGAAGTTGTTCCAGCTCGTCACGATGGCCAGGACCGACACGGTGCCGAGGGCGGGCCTCGCCATCGGCAGCAGGATGCGCCAGAAGAACCCGAACCGGGTGCAGCCGTCCATGATCGCCGCCTCCTCCAGCTCCGCCGGGATCGTCCGGAAGAACGAGCGCAGGATGATGATCGTGATGGGCAGCGCGAACGCGGCCTGCGGCAGGATGACGCCGAGCGGGTTGTCCAGCAGCCCGAACGAGCGCAGCAGGACGAACAGCGGCAGCACCGCCACCGCCGGCGGGAACATCAGGCCGGCCGCGAACAGCGTGAAGAAGAACTCGCGGCCCCGGAAGGCGTAGCGGGCGAACGCGAAGGCCGCGAGCGCCGCCGCCGCGACCGTGAGCAGCGTGGTGGCGACGGCGATCATCACGCTGTTGCCGAGCTGCCGCCAGAAGTCGCCGGACGACAGGATGCCGGTGTAGTTCGACGTCTTCCAGGGCGAGGGCAGCCCGACCGGATCCGTGGTGAGGTCGCCCGTGGTCTTGAAGCCGGAGACGACCGCGTACAGCAGCGGCACGACGATGAAGGAGCCGAGCACCCACACCAGGGTGTGCCGGGACGCGCTGCGCGCGAGGCCCGCCCTCATGGGCGGCCTCCCGCGGAGGTGACGGCGCCCTGCAGGTCGCGGCGCAGCGCGTAGCGCTGGTAGAGCAGGGAGAAGACCATGCTGATGAGGAACATGGCCACGCTGATCGCGCTCGCGTAGCCCATCTGGTACCGCTTGAACCCGAACTGGAACATGGTGACGGCCATCGTCTCCGTGGAATGCGTCGGCCCGCCGGTCGTGATGACCCACACGAGGTCGAACAACTGGATCGAGCCGATGACGGACAGGAACACGCTGATCCGCAGCGTCGGCGCGAGCAGCGGCAGCGTGACGCCGCGGAACCGCCGCCACGGCCCGGCCCCGTCGATCGAGGCCGCCTCCAGCACCTCGGCGGGGACGCCCTGCAGCCCGGCGAGGTAGATCATCATGTGGAAGCCGAAGTACTTCCAGGTCATGACGGCGAACAGGGTGGGCAGCGCGGTGTCCGGGTCGGAGAACCACCGGCCGGCGAGGCCGCCGACGAGGGGCAGGTCCCCGACGAGCGTGTCGGCGAGCCCGGTGCCCGGCAGGAAGATGATGCCGAACAGCACTCCGGCGATCACCTCGGACAGGATGTAGGGCGCGAAGAAGACCGCCCGGTAGACCGCGCGGCCGCGCATCCGCTGGTTGAGCAGGACGGCCGTGCCGAGCGCGATCGGCAGCTGGACGGCGATCGACAGGATGACCATGACCAGGCCGCGCCACAGGTCGCCGCGGAAGACGGGGTCGCCGGCCAGCTTCCGGTAGTTGTCCAGGCCGGCGAAGTCCTCCGGCCGGCCGAAGCCGCCCCAGGTGAAGAAGCTCGTGTAGAACGCGACGAAGATCGGGATCAGCACGAAGAAGAGGAACAGCAGCAGCGCCGGGAGGAGGAACCAGGTGGCGGACATCCAGCCGCGCAGCCGCCGCCCCGTCGGCGCGCCGCGGGCCCGCCCCCGCGGGGCCCGCACGGCGGGCCGCGGCCGGTCGCCGGTCGTGGCGGAGCCCCGGATCGTGTGGGTCATTGGCTCTTGGCCGCCTTGGTCACCTGCTGGGCGACCTCTTCCGGGGTCCCCTTGCCGCCGACGAGGGCCGCGACGCTGTCGTTGACCTGCTGCCCGACGGCGGGCGGGAAGGCCTGGTCCAGGTAGAGCTGGAACCCGCTGGAGCCGTCCAGCGCCTGCGCGACCTGCTTGCGGTTCGGGTCGTCCAGCGCGCTCTCGGCTCCCTTGACGACCGGCATGAAGGCGCCCGAGGAGACGAGCTTGCGCTCGTTCTCGCCGTTCATCAGGAACGTCAGGAAGTCCAGCGCCTCCTTGGGGGCGTCCTTGCTGAGCGCGTGGCCGTTGCCGCCGCCGAACACGTCGGTGACGGCTCCCTGGCCTCCGTCGACGGTCGGGAAGGGGAACCAGCCGAGGTCGTCGCCGATGCCCTTGCCGGAGGCGTCCTTCTCCACCGAGGGCGCCCACTGCCCCATCAGCTCCATGCCGGCCCTCCCCGCGCCCATGGTGGCGGCCTGGCCGCCCGGCGCGTCATAGCCGGCGTTCTGGAAGCCGCTCTGGAAGGGCTGGAGGTCGACCAGTTCCTTGAGGTGCTGCCCGGCCTGGACGAACGCCGGGCCGGTGAAGTCGTTCGACTTGGCGGCCTGCTCCAGCGCGGTCATGCCGCCGACGCGCATCGCGAGGTAGGCCCAGTAGTAGTGGCCGGGCCACTTGTCCTTCCCGGCCAGCGCGATGGGGGCGACACCGGCGCCCTTGAGCTTGCGGACGGCGTCCAGGAGCTCCGCCCAGGTCTTGGGGGTGCCCTTGATCCCGGCCTTGGCGAAGTGCCGCTTGTTGTACCAGAAGCCCACCATGCCCATGTCGTACGGGACGGCGTAGGTCTTGCCGTCGAACTGGTACGCCTTCTGCGACACCGGGGTGATGGTGCCGAGCAGGCTCGCCCCGTCCGAGGTGAGGTCCTTCACCAGCCCCGCGTCGATCTGCTGCTTGAGCACGCCGCCGCCCCAGGTCACGAAGACGTCCGGCAGCTTCCCCGAGGCGACCAGCGCGGTCATCTTCGACTTGTAGGCCTCGTTCTCCAGGTTGGTGAGCTTGATCCTGACGTTCGGGTGCGACGCCTCGTAGGCCTTGGCGATCTGCGGATAGAGCGACTTGGACGGTTCGGTGGTCGCGATGTCCATCCACTCGACGGTCACCTTCCCTCCCGACTCGGAACCGCCGTCGCCGCAGGCGGCGACCAGGGGCGCGGCGGCGGCCAGCACGGCGCCCGCGGAGACTGCGGTGAGGAGGGAACGGCGCGACAGCGGTGGGATGCCCATGATGGCCTCCTGGATCGGGGGTGGCTCGGCCTGGAGCGGCGGGGCGGGACCGCTCTTCGAAACATTTCGAAAATCTTCGGGCTTGCCGTTGCCGTGGAACTCTAAGAAAGGGCCCCCTCACGGTCAAGGCTTCTGCGGCGAGTGACCGAAATCGAACGTCCGAGAAGGCGTGGACGGGGGCTAGGAGAGCGCGAAACATTGCGATACTGTTCGCAATCGTTTCCTCGGGGAGGAGAGAAGCGTGCCCGTGCGCACCACCGACGAGATGCCGGACCCCCCGTCCCGGCCGACCCTGGCGCTGATCGCCTCCGAGGCGGGGGTGTCCCCCGCCACGGTCTCCAAGGTCCTCAACGGCCGCACCGACGTGGCCGCCGCGACCCGCGAGCGCGTGGAGGCGCTGCTGCGCACCCACAACTATCCGGGGCCCGGCGGGTCCCGGCGCGCCCGCAGGTCCGGGCTGATCGACCTGGTCCTGGCCGGTCTGGACAGCCCGTGGGCGGTGGAGATCCTGCGCGGGGTGGAGGCCGAGTGCGCCGAGCACGGCACCGGCGTCGTCGTCTCGCTGGTGCGCGAGGACGACGCCCGCCCGCCGAGCTGGCAGAACCTGCCCGCGCTGCACCACAGCGACGGGGTGATCCTGGTGACGTCCCGGATGACGCGGCGCCAGCGCGAGCAGCTGGAGCGGGCCGGCGTCGGGCTCGTCCTGGTCGACCCGGTGAACCTGCCGGACACCGAGATCGCCAGCGTCGGCGCCACCAACTGGGCCGGCGGGCTCGCCGCGACCGAGCACCTGATCGGGCTCGGCCACCGCCGCATCGCGATGATCGGCGGGCCCGCCGACATGCTCTGCACGCAGGCCCGGGTCGACGGCTACCGGACGGCCCTGGAGCGGGCCGGGATCGAGGTCGACCGGGAGCTCGTCCGGTACGGCGACTTCCACCACCAGGGCGGGTACGCCCGCACCCGCGAGCTGCTCGCGCTGCCCGAGCCGCCCACCGCGGTCTTCGCGGGCAGCGACGAGCAGGCCATGGGCGCCTACCAGGCGGCCCGGCTCGCCGGGCTGCGCATCCCCGAGGACCTGAGCGTCGTCGGCTTCGACGACCTGCCGACCTGCGAGTGGCTGTCTCCGCCGCTGACGACCGTCCGTCAGCCGCTGGAGGAGATGGGCCGCGTCGCGGCCCGCACCCTGCTCCAGCTGCTGGACGGGCGGCCGCCGCTGACCCCCCGCGTGGAGCTGGCCACCGACCTGCGCGTGCGCGCCTCCACCGCGCCGCCGCCCTCCGCCCCGCCGTCCCGCACACCGCCGTCCCCCACGGAGGAGCGATGACCGAAGCCGTCCCGGCCCCGAGCGCGATCCGCGGGCCCTGGCAGGATCCCGGGCTGCCGGTCGCCGAGCGGGTCGCCGGCCTGCTGGCCCGGATGACCCCCGAGGAGAAGGCGGGGCAGCTCGCCGGCTTCTGGGCGATGCCGGCCGAGCCGGGCGAGCCGGTGGCGCCGATGGAGGACGACTCCCACGAGACCGCCCCGCGCCTGGAGGAGATCCTGGACTGCGGTCTCGGCCAGCTCACCCGCGTGTTCGGCACCCTCCCGGTCGCGGCCGCCGAGGGCGCCGCCCGGCTCCGCGAGCTGCAGGGCCGGGTGGCCGCCGCCAACCGGTTCGGCCTCCCGGCGATCGCGCACGAGGAGTGCCTCAACGGCTTCATGACGTGGGGCGCCACCGTGTTCCCCAGCCCGCCCGCGTGGGGCGCCACCTTCGACCCCGACCTGGTCGGCGAGATGGCCGCGGCGATCGGCGCGAGCCTGCGGGCGGCGGGCGTCCACCAGGGCCTCGCGCCGGTGCTCGACGTCGTCCGCGACGCCCGCTGGGGCCGCACGGAGGAGTGCATCGGCGAGGACCCGTACCTCGTCGGGGTCCTCGGCACGGCCTACGTGAGGGCCTTGGAACGATCCGGCATCGTCACCACGCTCAAGCACTTCGCCGGCTACTCCGCCTCCCGCGCCGGCCGGAACATGGCGCCGACGCCGATCGGCCCGCGCGAGTTCGCCGACGTCGTGCTGGAGCCGTTCGTGATGGCGCTGCGCGACGGCGGCGCCCGCTCGGTCATGCACTCCTACACCGACGTGGACGGGATGCCCGCCGCGGCCGACGAGCGCCTGCTGACCGGCCTGCTGCGCGAGCGGCTGGGTTTCGCGGGCGTCGTCGTCGCCGACTACTTCGGCATCTCGTTCCTGGAGAGCCGGCACCGGGTGGCCGGATCGCGGGGCGAGGCCGCCGCGCTGGCGCTGCGCGCCGGGATCGACATGGAGCTGCCGACCGTCCGCTGCTACGGCGCACCGCTGATCGAGATGGTCCGGCGGGGCGACGTGCCCGAGGAACTGCTCGACCGCGCCGCCGGTCGCGTCCTGGCGCTGAAGGCCGAACTCGGCCTGCTGGACGGCGCGCCCGTCCCGGACGAGGGAGCGGAGCTCGACTTCGACCCTCCGGAGCACAGGGCGCTGGCGCGGCGGCTGGCCGAGGAGTCGGTCGTCCTGCTGGCGAACGACGGCGTGCTTCCGCTGCGCTCCGGCGAGGGGGTGGTGCTGGCGGGGCCGCTGGCGGACGACCCGTTCGCGATGCTGGGCTGCTACACGTTCCCGAGCCACGTCGGCCGCCGGCATCCGGAGATGCCGCTCGGCGTGCGGATCCCGACGCTGGCGGACGCGCTGCGCGCCGAGCTGCCCGGCGTGCGGGTCGCGGGCTCGGGCGACGTGTTCGTCGCCGAGGACGCCGACATCGAGGCCGCGGTCGCGGCGGCGCGCGAGGCCGAGGTGTGCGTGCTCGCCCTCGGCGACCGGGCGGGGCTCTTCGGCCGCGGCACGTCCGGCGAGGGCTGCGACGCCGAGACGCTCGCGCTGCCGGGACGGCAGGCCGAGCTGGCCGCCGCCGTCCTGGACACCGGCACGCCCACGGTCATCGTGATGCTGACCGGGCGCCCCTACGCGATCGAGGCCCTCGCCGACCGGGCCGCCGCCGTCGTGCAGGCGTTCTTCCCCGGCGAGGAGGGCGGCGGGGCCGTCGCGGGGATCCTGTCGGGCCGCGTCGAGCCGTCGGGGCGGATGCCGATCAGCGTGCCCCGGCGCGCGTCCGGCCCGCCGGTCACCTACCTGCGGTCGCTGATGGACGGCGGGCACGACTGGAGCGCGGTCGACCCCGTCCCCCTCTACCCGTTCGGCCACGGCCTGACCTGGACGTCGTTCGAGTACGAGGACCTGCGCGTGGACGAACGGGCGGCGACCGACGGGACGGTGACGGTCAGCGCGGTCGTCCGGAACACCGGGGGGCGCGCCGGGACGGAGGTGGCGCAGCTGTACCTGTCCGACCCGGTGGCCTCGGTGGTGCGGCCCGCCCGCTGGCTCGCCGGATGGGCCAGGGTCCGGCTGGAGCCGGGCGAGGCCGCGCGGGTCGCGTTCCGGGTGCACGCCGACCGGACCTCCTTCACCGGCCCGGACCTGCGGCGCATCGTCGAGCCCGGCGTCG
This sequence comes from Actinomadura verrucosospora, assembly GCF_039540335.1. Lineage (NCBI taxonomy): Bacteria > Bacillati > Actinomycetota > Actinomycetes > Streptosporangiales > Thermomonosporaceae > Actinomadura > Actinomadura verrucosospora. The sequence goes on from NZ_BAABEV010000010.1 coordinate 169,092, forward strand.
TCGAGGTCTGCGTGGGACGGTCGAGCGCCGACCTGCCGCTGCGCGGCGCGTTCACGCTCGACGGGCCCGTCCGCGAGCTCGGCCCGGACCGGGTCCTCACCGTCCCGGTGGAGGTGACGCCGCTGTGATCGCTTTCGACAACCCGATCCTGCCAGGCTGCCATCCCGACCCGACGGTCTGCCGCGTGGGCGACGACTTCTACCTCGTGACGTCCACCTTCGAGTGGTTCCCCGGACTGCCGGTCTTCCACAGCCGCGATCTCGTGCACTGGCGTCAGATCGGGCACGCGCTGGACCGGGCCGGGCAGCTGCCGCTGGACGGCGTCCCGGCGTCGGGCGGCCTGTACGCGCCGACGCTGCGCCATCACAACGGCACCTTCTACCTGGTCTGCACGCTGGTGGACGGGACGCGCTGGTCCGGGCACTTCGTGATGACGGCGTCCGATCCCGCCGGGCCGTGGTCGGACGCGCACCGCCTGGACGGCGACGGCATCGACCCGTCCCTGTTCTTCGACGACGACGGCCGCGCGTGGTGCACCGGCACCCGGCCGACCGGACGCTACGAGGGCCACACCGAGATCTGGCTGCGCGAGTTCGACCCGTCCGCCCTCGCCCTGACCGGCGAGGAGCACGTGATCTGGGACGGCGCGGTGAAGGGGGCGATCTGGTCCGAGGGCTCCCACCTCTACAAGATCGGCGGCCGGTACGTGCTGCTCACGGCCGAGGGCGGCACCGCCCGCGACCACGCCGTGATGGTCGCCCGCGCCGACGACGTCACGGGCCCCTACGAGGGGAACCCGCGCAACCCGGTGCTGACGCACCGCGACCTCGGCGCCGGGCATCCGATCGTCGGGGCCGGGCACGCCGACCTCGTGGACACGCCCGACGGCGAATGGTGGATGGTGCTGCTCGCGATGCGCCCGCACCACCGCGACCGGTGCGCCCTCGGCCGGGAGACGTTCCTGACCCGGGTCACCTGGGAGGACGGCTGGCCGGTCACCGGCGGGCGCATCGAGCCGCGCCACGCCGCCCCGATGCTGGCGCCGCAGCCGTGGCCGGCCGCCCCGGCGTGCGACCACTTCGACGAGCCCGAACTGGGCCCTGCCTGGAACATGCTGCGGACGCCCCGGGAACGCTGGTGGAGCCTGACGGAGCGCCCCGGGCACCTGCGGTTGCGCGCCCGTCCGGAGACCCTCGCGGACGCGGCCAACCCGTCGTTCCTCGGACGCCGCCAGCAGCACCACGCCTTCGCCGCGTTCACCTCGCTCGACTTCGCCCCGGCCGGTGAGGAGCGGGCCGGGCTCGCCCTCGTGCAGAACAGCGACTTCCACGTCCTGCTCGTGTCCACGAGCCAGGGGCTGCGCCTGGTCGGACGAGAGCGCGGGAACGAGACCGTGCTCGCCGCGGGTCCTCGCGTCTCGGGGCCCGTCCGGCTGGGCTTCGAGGCGCACGGACGCTGGTACCAGGCGTACTACGGCGCGGCGCCGGGCGAGTGGACTCCGTTCGGTCCCCTGGTGGACGGCGACGACCTCAGCAGCCAGGTCGCAGGCGGTTTCACCGGCGCCTACATCGGCCTCTACGCCACGTCCAACGGCCGGACGGGCGGCGGCCACGCCGACTTCGCCTGGTTCGAGTACCGCCCGCTCTAGAGGAGCAGCGCGGGGTCGGCGATCACGCGTTCCACGACGAGGCCCGCGGCGCCGAGGACCGCGGCGCCCTCCGCCAGGCCGGACACCTCGACCGGAGGCACGCCGCGCCGCAGCGAGCCCGGCCCCTCCGCGAGGACGCCCTCCAGCGGGGGCCGGATCCAGGCGGCCAGCGGGGAGAACACCCCGCCGAGCACGATGGTGTCCGGGTCGATCAGGTTGACGGCCGAGGCCAGCGCGCCACCGAGCGCGCGGCCCGCCCGGGCCACCGCGTCGAGCGCCGCCGCGTCGCCGCCGCTCAGCCGGTCGACCAGCCGGCCCACCGAGCCCTCGGGCCCGGCGGCCGGCCGCGTCACCGGCAGGCCCGCCGCGCGCAGCATCGCCTCCTGCCCGGCGATCTGCTCCAGGCAGCCGCGCCCGCCGCAGGAGCAGGCGGGGCCGGACGGGTCGGCGACCAGATGCCCGAGCTCGCCCGCGAAGCCGTGCGCGCCGCGGAAGACCCGCCCGTCCACGACGATGCCGGCGCCGATCCCGATCTCGCCCGAGACGTGCACGAAGTCGCCGAACCGGGCGCCGCCGCCGAACCACAGCTCGCCCAGGGCGGCGAGGTTGGCCTCGTTGTCGTACTCGGCGGGCAGCGCCGTGGCGAGGCCGGGGGCGCCGGTGACGGGGACGTCCGTCCAGCCGAGGTTCGGGGCGTGCCGCACCACCCCGTTCTCGCGGTCGAGCAGGCCGGGCAGGGCGACCGCGGCGCCGGCGACGGTCAGGCCCTGCCCGGCGGCCGCGGCGACCGCCTCGCCCGCCAGCGCGGACAGCGCGGCGAGCACGGCGCCGGGCTCGCGCCCGCGGTTGTCGGAGCTGACGACGTGCCGGTAGCGGACCTGCTTGGCGAGGTCGAGGACGCAGGCGGCGAGGTAGTCGACGTTGACCTCCAGGCCGAGCCCGGCCGCGCCGTCGCCGTGGACGGACACGCCCACGCCGGGACGTCCGCGCTCCCCCTCGCGCACCGGCGCGCCGTCCCGCACCAGGCCCGCGCCCTCCAGCAGGGAGACGAGGTTGGACACCGTCGTCTTGGTGAAGCCGGTGAGCTCGGCCAGGCGCGCCCGCGTCACCGGCTGGTGGCGGGCCACGTGCTCCAGGACGACGGCGAGGTTCCGCTCCCGCATCGTCGCGTGCCGGACGGGGGCGTTGGCGGACTTCGTCATGGAAGAACCCTAAATGAAGCACGTGTATAGGCAGGGCAGAGGCCCTCTGCTAGGTTATTTAGTCCAAGCTCTTTACGAAAGGCGGGACCCGGATGCCCGAGAGCCTGGTCGCGGGCGTCGACTCCTCGACGCAGTCGACGAAGGCCGTGCTGTGCCGCGCCGCGGACGGCGCCGTGGTCGCGGCCGCCTCCGCCCCGCATCCGGACGGCACCGAATGCCACCCCGACCACTGGTGGCGCGCGCTGGGCCAGGTCAGGGAACTGCTCGAACGCGCCGACGCGGTGGCGGTCGCCGCGCAGCAGCACGGCATGGTCGCGCTCGACGGCGCCGGCGAGCCCGTCCGGCCCGCCCTGCTCTGGAACGACACGCGCTCGGCGCCGCAGGCCCGCGCCCTCGTCGAGGAGCTCGGCGGCGCGAAGGCCTGGGCGGAGCGGACCGGCAGCGTGCCGCTCGCGTCGTTCACGGTGACCAAGCTGCGCTGGATGGCCGAGCACGAGCCCGGCCACGCGCGCCGCACCGAGCAGGTCATGCTCCCGCACGACTGGCTGACGCTGCGGCTCGGCGCGTCCGAGCCGGTGACCGACCGGGGGGACGCGTCCGGGACCGGCTACTGGTCCCCCGCGACCGGCGCGTACCTGCCGGACCTGCTGCGCGCGGCGCTCGGGCACGAGGCCCGGACGCCCCGCGTCGCCGCTCCCGGCGAGCGCGTCGGCGAGACGGCCTGGGGCGCGGCGCTCGGCCCCGGCACCGGCGACAACATGGGCGCCGCGCTCGGGCTCGGGCTGGAGCCCGGCGACGTCGTCGTGTCGATCGGCACCTCCGGCACGGCGTTCGCGGTCGCCTCGGAGCCCGCGGCCGACGCCTCCGGGCTGGTCGCCGGGTTCGCCGACGCCACCGGCCGGTACCTGCCCCTGGTCTGCACGCTGAACGCCGCGCGGATCCTGTCGGCCGCCGCCGCGATGACCGGGGCCTCGCTGGAGGAGCTGTCCGCGCTGGCCCTCGCCGCCGAGCCCGGCGCGGGCGGCCTGACGCTGCTCCCCTACCTGGACGGCGAGCGCACCCCCGACCGGCCGGACGCCAGCGGCGTGCTCGCGGGGCTCACCACCGCCAACGCCACGCGGGAGAACCTCGCGCGGGCCGCCGTGGAGGCGCTGCTGTGCTCGCTCGCCGACGCCGTCGACCACCTCGCCGCGCAGGGCGTCCGGCCGCGCCGCGTCCTGCTGATCGGGGGCGGCGCCCGCGCCGAGGCCGTCCGCGCCCTCGCCCCCGCGATCTTCGGGACGCCGGTGACCGTCCCCGAGCCCGCCGAGTACGTCGCGCTCGGCGCCGCACGCCAGGCGGCCTGGGCCCTGGCCGGGACGCCCCGGCCGCCCGCCTGGCCGGCGCCGCCCGCGACCGAGCACACCGCCGACCGCACCGACGCCGGGGTCCGCGCACGCTACGCGGCGCTGCGCGACACCGCCCCGCAGATCTGAGGGAGAGAACCCCATGAGCGACTACACGCCCACGCCCGAGGACCGCTTCTCGTTCGGCGTCTGGACCGTCGGCTGGCAGGGCGTCGACGTGTTCGGCCCCGGCACCCGGCCGCCGATGCCCGCCGACCGCGCCGTCCGCGAGCTGGCCGCGATCGGCGCCTACGGCGTGAACTTCCACGACAACGACGTGTTCGACTTCGACGCCTCGCCCGCCGAGCGGCAGGGCGCGATCGACGCGTTCCGCAAGGCCCTCGACGAGACCGGCCTGGTCGTCACCACCGCCACCACGAACCTGTTCGGCCACCCGATCTTCAAGGACGGCGCGTTCACCGCCAACGACCGCGACGTCCGCCGCTTCGCGCTGCGCAAGGTCATGGACAACCTGGACCTGGCCGCCGAGCTGGGCGCCCGGACCTATGTCTGCTGGGGCGGGCGGGAGGGCGCCGAGTCCGGGGCCGCCAAGGACGTCCGGGCCGCGCTGGACCGCTACAAGGAGGCGTTCGACGTCCTCGGCGCCTACGTCGCCGACCAGGGCTACGACCTGCGCTTCGCGATCGAGCCGAAGCCGAACGAGCCGCGCGGCGACATCCTGCTCCCCACGATCGGCCACGCGCTCGCGTTCATCCAGACCCTGGAGCGCCCCGACACCGTCGGCCTGAACCCCGAGGTCGGGCACGAGGAGATGGCCGGGCTGAACTACGCGCACGGCCTGGCCCAGGCGCTGTGGCAGGGCAAGCTGTTCCACATCGACCTCAACGGGCAGCACGGCCCCCGCTACGACCAGGACCTGCGGTTCGGCGCCGGGAACGCGCGCGGCGCGTTCTGGGTCGTCGACCTGATCGACCAGAGCGACTACGACGGCCCGGTCCACTTCGACTTCAAGCCGCCGCGCACCGAGGACGACCGGGGCGTGTGGGAGTCGGCGGCCGCGTGCATGCGCAACTGGCTGATCCTGCGCGAGAAGGTCCGCGCGTTCCGCGCCGACCCCGACGTCCAGGACGCCCTGCGCGAGGCCAAGCTGGACGAGCTCGCCCAGCCCACGCTGGCCGACGGCGAGGACTGGCGCTCCGTCCGCGACGCCACCGCCGACGCCGAGGCCCTCGGCGCCCGCCGCACCGCCTTCGAGCACCTCGACCAGCTCGCCCTGGAGCACCTCTACGGCGTGCGCTGATTTCTCAGGGGCAGCGGCCCCGTGGCACGTCGTGGTCACGGGGCCGCCAGTGCTTCCGTGGGGGCCAGGCGGGCTGCGCGTAGTGCGGGGTAGAGACCCGCGACGCCACCGATGACGAGGGTGGCGAAGATGCCGCCGGCCATCGCCCACACCGGGACGACGGTCGGCCAGCCCTGCGTCACGGCGAAGACGGCGGTGACCACGATGCCCGCGGCCACGCCCCCCACGCCGCCCAGCACGGCCAGCATCTGCGACTCGGCGAGGAACTGGAGCCGGATCTGGCCCCGGGTCGCGCCGAGGCTGCGGCGCAGGCCGATCTCGGCGCGGCGCTCCAGCACGGAGATCACCATCGTGTTGGCGACGCCGACGCCGCCGACCAGCAGCGCGACGCCGCCGAGGCCGAGGAGCAGCCCGGTGAACGCCCGGTCGCCGGCCTGCTGCGCGGCCAGCGCGTCCGAGGGCCGGCTGACCTCGACCTCGTTCGGGGCCTGCGGGTTCGCGGTCGCCGCGAGCAGGTCCCGCACCTTCTCCACGGCGTCCTTGCGGGCCCGCGTGTAGACGGTGGTCGGGTGGCCGTCGAAGCCGAGGCGGGACGCGGCGGCGTCCCAGCCGACGAGCGCGGCCGAGTCCAGCTCCGGCGCCAGCCCGTTCGGCTCCAGGACGCCGACGACGGTGAACCACTGGGAGCCGAGCCACACCTGCGTGTTCGGCGTCGAGACGCCGAGCCGGTCGGCCGCCGCCGACCCGAGGACGACGGCGGGGTACTGCGCCGTGCCCGCGTTGAGCCAGGTGCCGGCGGCCATGGTGAGGCCGACGGTCCGCGGCAGGTCGAGGCGGGCCGCCAGGACGCTGATGCCGCCGCTCTCCCCCTCCGGGATGTGGTCGTTGCGGTAGACGGAGGTGTCCTCCAGCTTCGCCGTCGCCGACGCCGACCGCACGTCCGGCATCCGCGCCACCATGCCGACCGACTCCTCGGGCAGCGCGGCGTCCCCGCCGAACAGGTCGCGGCCCGGGCCGACCGTGAGCAGGTTCGTGCCGAGCCGGTCGAGGGTGGCCTGCAGCTGCGCCCGGCTGGACGTCGAGATGCCGACCACGCCGATCATCGCGGCGATGCCGATCGCGATGCCGAGGGCGGACAGGAACACCCGCGTCGGCCGGGACCTGAGACCGGCGGCGCCGACGCGCAGCACGTCGCCGGGGCCGAGCCTCGCCGGGGCGTCCCCGGAGGCGGTCCTCCCGCTCACGGCGCCCCCACCCGTGCGTCGTCGTGCACGATCCTGCCGTCGCGCATCCGCACCTGCCGGGGCAGCAGCGCCGCGATGTCCCGGTCGTGCGTGATCAGGACGACGGTGGTCCCGCCGCCGGACAGCTCGCGCAGCAGGTCCAGGACGCCCGCGCCCGACGCCGAGTCCAGCGCGCCGGTCGGCTCGTCGGCCAGCAGCAGCGCGGGCTCCCCCACCACGGCGCGGGCGATCGCGACCCGCTGCCTCTCGCCGCCCGACAGCTGGTGCGGCCGGTGGCCGAGCCGGTGGCCGAGCCCGACGCGCTCCAGCGCGTGGCGGGCCCGGCGGCGCCGCTGCGGCTGCGGAACGCCCGCGTACAGGAGCCCGTCGGCGACGTTGTCGAGCGCGCTCACGCCGGCGGCGAGGTGGAACTGCTGGAACACGAAGCCGATCCGCCGGGCGCGCAGCGCGGACAGGCGCCGGTCCGTGAGCCGCGACACGTCCCCGCCCTCGACGAGGACGGTGCCGGCGCTCGGCCGGTCGAGCGTGCCGAGCAGGTGCAGCATCGTCGACTTCCCCGATCCGGACGGCCCGACGATCGCGAGGAGCTCGCGCTCCGCGACGGTCAGCGACACCGCGTCGAGCGCGGTGACCCCGCCCGGATAGGTCTTGGTGACCTCCCTGAGCTCCACGACCGGGCTCATGCCGGCACCCCGACCTTCATGGCCTCCGCGAGGCCCGGTCCGGAGATCTCGACCCGGCCCCCGGCGAACACCCCGGTCTCGACGGGCACCGTGCGGACCCGCCCGTCCTGGACGACCTGGACGGCGTAGCCGCCGTCGCCCCGGGCGATCAGCGCGCCGACCGGCACGGCGAGGACGCCGGGATGCCGGTTCGCGGTGAGGTGCACCTCGACGGGCGCCTTGTCGTAGGAGCCGAGCTTCGCGCGGCCGGCGACCGCGATCTCGACCTCCACGGTGGTCGGCTGGTCCTGCGCCCCCTCCTTGGCGACCTTCCCGACCGAGGAGATCCGCCCCGTGACGGTGTCTCCGGACGGCAGTTCGATCTCCACTTCCGCGCCCTTCCTCGCGAGCCGCTGGTACTCGACGTCCAGGTCGACGGACACGACCCGGGTCGTGCCGGTGTAGGTGAGGACGGGCCCGCCGACGCGGTCGCCGACGTTCGCCTTGCGCTCGGCGATCCGGATCCGGCCGGACGCGACGACGGCCGCGCCGGGGGCGACCCGGCCGGTCTCGCCGACGCCGAGGGCGTCCTGCCAGCGCCGCACGGCCGCCGCGGTGGCGGCGTCGTAGGTCCTGTCGACGGTGAACCCTGTGTAGCCGAGTGCCCGCAGGTTCCGTTCGAGCTGCAGGACGTCGGAGCCCTTCGTCCCCTCGGCGAGCGTCCTGTACAGCGGCAGCCTGCCGTACAGCAGCGGCACCGGCCTGTCGTCGACCCGGTACACCGCCCTGCCCCTGGAGACGACCGAGCCGGGACCCGCCAGCCACGTGAGGGTCCCGCGCCCGGCGCCGGCGACGGTGCGGGTCCCGCCGTAGCCGAGCGTGCCGTCCACGTCCTGCGTCTCGGTGAGCGTGGTGCGCTCGATCGCCGCCGTCGCGGGCGGGAGGGCGCTGCGGGCGGCGGCGGTGTCGCCGCCGCCGCCGAGGCCGACCGTCGCGAGCCCCGCGCCGCCGGCCACGACCGCCCCGGCCGCGCCGAGGACGATGGTGCGCGTCCTGGCCACTAGTCGCCGCCCCGGCTCGTCACGGGTCCCTTGCCGCCGTCGGGCGAGAACTTGGCGCAGACCTTCTGCGCGTTCTTGAACTTCTGGCTCTCGGGGTTCACCCCCGTGCCCTTCCCGGCCTGGATCTTGATGCCGCCGTCCGGCTCGGGGTCGGGGAACGCGCCGACGCCGTTGTCGCGCATGCACTTGGCGAACGCGCGCATCTTCGCCAGTTCCTCGGGCTTCGGCTTGGGCGGCTTGCCGCCGTTCGGCATCAGGTGCGCGCACTTCTTCTGCGCCGCCTGGATCCTGCCGTCGGTCTCCGGCCCGCCGCCCTTGCGGGGGCCGCCCGGCCTGGCGGACGCCCGGATCTCGATCCGCCCGTTCTTCGGGTCGGGCATGTCCACCCCGTTGGCGCGCATGCACCGGGCGAACTCGCGCATCTTCTGGTCGTCGCTTGCGGCCTTGGCGGTGCCGCCCCCGCCGTCCCCGCCCCCGCAGCCCTGCGCGCCGATGGCCAGGGCGGGGGCGAGCGCCAGCGCGGCGAGCATACGTCGTCGCATCGGGTCGTCTCCTCGTCGTCTCCGCCGGGCGGTGCGCCGGCGGCGACCGCAAGTCCAGCCTCCGGCCGGTAACCCCGGCGTAACCGGATCGCGTTATGCCGGCGTTACGCCCGCTGCCCGAAGCTGGGGCGGCGGGACGCGCCGGGGGGCGGGTCCGAAGGAGCGGCAGGGGTGGCGGACGTGCGGGTACTGATCGCCGAGGACGAGCGGATGCTCGCCGACTCGATCGCCGAGGGGTTGCGGGCGGAGGCCCTCGCCGTGGACGTGGTCTACGACGGGGACGCCGCGCTGGAGCGGCTCGGCGTGCACGACTACGACGTGCTCGTCCTCGACCGGGACCTGCCGGTCGTGCACGGCGACGACGTGTGCCGCGCGGTGGTGGAGTCCGGCGCGCTCGTGCGGGTGCTGATGCTCACCGCCGCCGTCACCGTCCCGGCCCGGGTCGACGGGCTGCGCATCGGCGCCGACGACTACCTCACCAAGCCGTTCGCGTTCGAGGAGCTGGTGGCGCGGATCCTCGCGCTCGGCCGGCGGGCCCGCCCGGCGGCCCCGCCGGCGCTGGAGCGCGCCGGGATCCGGGTCGACCCGTCCCGCCAGGAGGTGTACCGCGACGGCCGGTACGTCCACCTGGCGCGCAAGGAGTTCGGGCTGCTGGCCGAGCTGCTGCGCGCCGACGGGACGATCGTGTCCGCCGAGCGGCTGCTGGAGAAGGTGTGGGACGAGCACACCGACCCGTTCACCAACACCGTCCGGGTGACGCTGATGAAGCTGCGCCGCAAGCTCGGCGATCCCCCGGTCATCGAGACCGTCCCGGGAGTGGGGTACCGGATCCCATGAGCGCCGCGAGCACCGCGGGGTTCGCCGGCCGGCTGCGGCCGACGATCCGCCTGCGGCTGACCATCCTCTACACGGGCCTGTTCCTCGGCGCGGGCATCGTGCTGCTCGGCCTGACCTACCTTCTCGTCCAGAACAGTCTCCAGAGGCAGGGGGAACCCGCGCAGGACCGCGTCTTCACGGCCGCGGGACCCGCGGCCGTGAAGGAGGCCGCTCCGATGCCCGGGAAGGAGTCGGACCTCACCGTGCGGCGCGTGCAGGGCGCCCTGATCAAGGGGCGTGCGGACTACCAGCGGGAAACTCTCAACGCGCTGCTCACCCAGGGCGGGATCGCGCTCGGCCTGGTGGGCGCGGCGGGGCTCGGCTTCGGCTGGCTTCTCGCCGACCGGGCCCTGCGCCCCGTGCACGCGATCACCGAGACGGCCCGCCGCGTCGCGCGCAGCCACGACCTCACCGAGCGGATCGCCTACGAGGGCCCGCGCGACGACGTCAAGGAGCTGGCCGACACCTTCGACACCATGCTCGGCCGGCTGGCGCGGGCGTTCGACGGGCAGCGCCGGTTCGTCGCGAACGCCTCCCACGAGCTGCGCACCCCCCTCGCCATCAACCGGACGCTGGTCGACGTGGCGGTGCGGCGCCCGGACGCCACCGACGACGTCAAGCGGCTCGGCGAGTCGCTGCTGGTCGTCAACGGCAGGCACGAGCGGCTCATCGACGGGCTGCTCACCCTCGCCGGGACCGAGAACGTCGTGGTCGACGCCGGGCCGCTCGACCTCGCGGACGTCGCCGGGCACGTCCTGCGGCAGGCCGCCGCCGAGGCGGAGGGCCGCGGCGTGACCGCGGACCGCCTGCTCGGCCCGGCTCCCGCCTCCGGCGATCCGGTGCTGGTGGAGCGGCTCGTGCAGAACCTGGTGGAGAACGCGATCCGGCACAACCGCGACGGCGGCGAGGTGCACGTCGCCACCCGGGTCCGGGACGGCTGGGCCGAGCTCACGGTCGCCAACACCGGCCCGACGGTCCCCGCCTACGAGATCGAGACGATCTTCGAGCCGTTCCGGAGGCTCGGCAACGACCGGGTGCGCTCCGACCGCGGCTCGGGCCTCGGGCTGTCGATCGTCCGGGCGACCGCGACGGCCCACGGCGGCACGGTGACCGCGTCGCCGCGCCCCGGGGGCGGCCTCGTCGTGACCGTCCGGCTGCCGGCGTCAAGCCCTCCGGGCTGAGGCGACCCCCTCGGCCGGGGCGGTCGTCCGCGGGCGCAGCGCGGACACGGCCAGGGCGACGACCGCCCCGGCGAGCGCCCACCCTGCCAGCACCCAAAGCGCGTGCGCCGTGGCGTTGCCGGAGAAGTAGACGGTGTTGCGGACGGCGGTGGTGGCCGCGCCGGTAGGAAGCCACCCGCCGATCGAGCGCCAGAACGGCGGCAGGAGCGCGACCGGGTAGGCGCCGCCGGCGCTGGGGTTGCCGAGGACGACGAACAGCAGGATCGCCAGGCCGATCCCGACGAGCCCGAACAGCGTCTGGAGCGCGGCGGTGGCGGCCGCCGCGGCGAAGACCACGAGCGCCCCGATCCCCCAGAGCGGGAAGAAGTGGCCCGGAAGGGCACCGAGGAGCGGACCGGCGATGAGGGCGCCGCCGAGCCCCGACACGACCGCGTACGGGGCGAGCGCCCCCATCCGGATGACCGTGCGGCGCGCGTTGGCCGGGCGGGCGCCGCCCGCGACCGCGAGGATCGCCGCCGCCAGGTAGCCGCCCACGACCCAGCCGATGACGAGGTAGAAGGAGGACAGGCCCCGGCCGTCCTTGGGGCCGGGCGGCCGGATGTCGACGACCGTCACCTGCCGGCCCTGGGCGGTCTCCAGCCGGTGCGCCACGTCGGTCGCGGTGCCGGCGAGCGCCGGGCCGGCGGCGGAGGCGACCAGGAGCGTGTCGGTGCCGCCGCGCGGGTTCACGATGATCGCCGCGTCGACGTCCCGGTGCAGGATGTCGCGGCGGGCCTGCTGCGCGCCGGGCGCCGTGCGGGCCTTCAGCGGTGCGCCCTCCAGCGCGTTCACCCGCGCGACGACCTGGCCCGCCACGGCCGGCGGCGCGACCACCGCGACGGGGACGCGGTGCGGAGCCGGCGAATGGAACGCGCCGATGTAGGACAGGATGAACCCGAACTGCAGCAGCAGGACCCCGCTGATCAGGGCGAACGCGCGGAGCGTCACCGCGTCGCGCAGTTCTGCCGCGAACCCGCGGTCGGGCGGGCGCCGGTCGGGCGCGGGAGTGCTCATGCCGGTCGCCTACCCATTCGGTGGCCCGCCAACTGCGCGGACGCCCGGCTCAGGCACCGGGACCCGGGTCAGGCACCGGCGCCGCCGCAGGTGTCGGTGTCGGTGTCGCGCAGGGTCGGGGTGTGCAGCCGGACCGTGGTGCCGCTCGGCCCGGACCGCACGTCGAGGTGGTCGCAGATCTGCCGGGCGAGCCAGATGCCGTCGCCCGGCCGCGGATCGAGCGTCGGCGGGTGGAGGCCGATGAAGGGATCGAGGGACGCGGTGGCGGGCAGGTCGACGTCGCAGACGACCTCCCCGGGCCGGCCCCACAGCGCGACGCTCGGGCGGCGGCCCCCGGCGCCGGGCACGCCGGTGAGCATCTCGCCGACCGCCGCCGCGAAGATCATTAAGCGCTCACCGGACAGCCCGAGCAGCGCCGTCTCCAGCACGACGGTGTGCCGCATCCGGGCCAGGTCGCCGGTGAACGGCACGGTGACGGCGTCGTCCGGGCGGGCGGCCAGTGGCGCCGCCCGGTCGCGGACGAAGGCGACCGGCTCGGTGTACCCCGGGCTCGCGGCCACGTCGGTGCCGTCCACCATGTGCGGGTGGGTGCGCAGGGCGTTGCCGACGATCTCCGGTTCGAGGGTGCGGGCGTCGTAGGGGCAGACCATGTGGATGCCGGTGCCGGCCAGGACCGCGTTGAGGGCGGAGTCCATGCACTCCCACGCCTCGACCTGCCGGGCCGACCGTCCGGCCCACACGGGCTCGGCGAGGATGCGGACGCGCGCGGCGCCGGGATGCCGGTGCCGGTAGCCGGTGAACGCGGCGACGCGCTGCGGCGGGCGGCGGCCGAAGGACGCGGACTCGGCGTAGTCGACGTTGCGGGCGTGCCGGCCGAGGGCGGTCCGCACCAGGCCGAGATTGACGGGCGTGGTGGTCACCAGCACCGGCTCCTCCCGCCGGAGCCCCTCGTCGATGAACGGGACCGCCATCCGTAAGAACTCGTCGTCGCTGGAGTAGACGCAGCCTTGGTGCACGAACGCGGAGCCGTTCACCCCCGGTCCCCCTTCCAACGGCACGGGTGCGCGCCGTCACGCCGTGGTCCGCGGGCGCGCCCCGGTGGGCGGGTCGTCGCCGCGGCGGATGACCTCCCGATCGACTACAGTCAGGATCGTATCGATCACAAGGAGTATCAAGCGGAACGCCGAAATCCCGCTCCCGACGCGTCCGGATGCGGGGGCCGGAGCCTGGAGGCCTGGCCGGGCCACGGTAGCGTCGGACCAATGACCAGTGCTGAACTGCTCACCGACGCGTTCGACCGGATCCGGCAGGTCGTCCACGGGGCGGTCGGAGGCCTCAGCGGGCCGCAGCTCGCCCGCCGCCCCGCCGAGGACGCCAACTCGATCGCGTGGCTCGTCTGGCACCTCACCCGTATCCAGGACGACCACGTCGCCGGGGTCGCCGGCACCGGCCAGGTGTGGACGCGGGACGGCTGGGCCGACCGTTTCGCCCTTCCGTTCGACGCCTCCGACACCGGATACGGCCACACTCCGGACGACGTCGCCGCCGTCCGGGTGGAGGCCGACCTGCTCACGGGCTATCACGACGCCGTCCACGCCCGGACCGTCCGATACGTGTCCGCGCTGACCGACGCCGACCTCCCCCGGATCGTCGACCGGGCGTGGGATCCGCCGGTCACGCTGGCGGTCCGGCTGGTCAGCGTGGTCTCCGACGACCTCCAGCACGCGGGCCAGGCCGCCTACGTGCGCGGCCTGCTCAGGGGCTGACGCCGGCCCGCCGGGCCCGCCGCGGGGGCGGGGCGGCGGGGACGAGCTCGCGGATCAGGCGGGACCACCGGGGGCCGATCCGGTCCAGGTGGTGGGCCCGCGCGGACCGCAGGGCCGCCTCGCCCAGGCGGTCCCGCAGGCCGGAGTCCGTGATCACCGCGCGGAGCGCCGCGGTCAGGGCGTCCACGTCCCCCGCGGGGACGAGCAGCCCGTCCCGGCCGTGGACGATCATCTCGGCCGGCCCGGTCGGGCAGTCGAACGCCACGACCGCCAGCCCCATCCCCATGGCCTCGATGACGACCATGGGCATGCCCTCGCGGCGCGACGACAGCGCGTAGACCGCCGCCCGCCCCATCTCCCCGTGCAGGTCCCGGGTGCGGGGGCACAGCTCGGCCCGCCCGCCGAGGCCGAGGTCGTCGATCAGCGCGCGGAGCCGGTCGCGCCGGGGCCCGCCCCCGAAGACCCGCAGGGTCCAGTCCGGGTGCTCGGCGGCGATCGGCACGAACGCGCGCAGGAGCACGTCGAAACCCTTGGCGTGGACGAGCCTCCCGGCCGCCACGACGACCTTGTGCACGCGCTGCGACGGCCGCTCCGGCAGCGCGGGCGCGGCGTTCGGGATGCGGACGACGCGCACGGGGGACCCCGCGAGCGCCGCCTCGTACTCGGCGCGGTCGGCCTCGGTGAGCGTGGTGACGACGTCGAGCCGGCGGTAGGCGCGGACGATCTGCCGCCGGAGGACGGGCCGGTAGGCGCCGAGGTGCATGTGGTCCTGGCCGATCGTCGCCACCCCGGCCGGCGCCAGCTCGGCCGCCAGGAGGTTGAGGGACGGCCTGGTCCCGATGAGCACGTCGGGCGGGGCCGCGCGCCAGACGGCGCGGCGCAGCAGGCACACGTCCGTCCAGAGGCTCATGTGGCGGAACGACGCCTCGTCCGCCGGCGTCAGGAGGCTCGGCAGCCTGGACAGCAGGCGGGCCGAACGCCCCTTGGGCCCCAGGAGGTCGTCGGCGTAGGTGACCGTGACCCCGGCGGGGAGCGGGAAGAAGGGCCTCCGGCTCCGCTTCAGCACGCTGACGATCTCGACGTCGTGGTCGCGGGCCAGGTGGCCGCACAGGTTCAGCACCGTGCGGATCGTCCCGCCCGTCCCGTGGGCGTTCTGCAGCAGGACGCGGACGCGGAGCCGGTCACCGGGCGGCGGCTGGCGCCTTCGCCGCAGCGGGCGCAGCGTCCAGAGCGCCGCGCGGCGCAGGACGCGGTGCGCCCTGCGCCGGAGGCGGCGCCGCAGTCGCAGCGGGTGCGCTGGCTCCTTCACCGGGTCCCCGATCGCCGACGGCCGTGTCCGGGCCGTTCCCGGGGCGGGGCCCGGCCATGGTCAGCCGGTGGTCACGGTTCGGTCGAGGGCGCTGCCCTTCACCCACCGGTCCCACGACATCTGGTAGTAGCTCCAGCCGTTCATCGGGTCCAGCTTGCGCTTGGTGCCGGTGATGATCACCGGGTCGCCGCGGTAGGACCACTGGTAGTACCAGCGGGCGGCGGCGGGCGGGGAGTTGAGGCAGCCATGGCTGACGTTCTGGCGGCCCTGCGCCCAGGTCGTGGCGGCCATCGAGTGGATGTACTCGCCGCTGTTGGAGATCCGCACCGCGTGCGGGATGACCTCCTTGTAGCCGCCGTTGGCCTTGTCGTCGGGCTTGACCCCCATCCACTCCGACGTCATGATCGCCGGATTCTCCTTGCCCATGGTCAGGTGGATGCCGCTGGTGGTGAGGTAGGTGTCGACGCCGTTGACGACGCGGCCGCCGCGGCCGGCGCTGATCCCCCAGCTGCGGATCTTCTTGCCGTTCTTGGTGGCGACGAGCTTGTGCGTCTTGGTGCTGACCTTGACCATGTGCTCGTCGCCGATGCGGAACCCGCGGGTGTAGTCCGTCAAGCCGTAGGTCCTCTTGCCCGACCTCACCCCGGCCAGCTTGGCGGTGAAGGTCACCTGCTGGTTGGGCGCCCACCAGGTCCCGTTCTTCGTACGGAAGATCACCGTGGTGTCGTTCAGCCAGTACCAGGCGCCGGTGGCGGGCGTGGTCGACTTGACCTCGAGAGCGCTCTCGACGGCCTTCTTGTCGGCCACCGGCCGGTTGAAGACCACCTGGATCGGCATGCCGACGCCGACCTTCTCGTTCTTGCTCGGCGTGATGTCGACGATGCTGAGCTCGCCGGCGGCCCTGAGCGTGGCGAACACGGCGTTGACGGTGGCCGTCTTGCCCTTGGGGCTCTTGGCGACCGCGGTGACCTGGTACTTGGCACCGGGGCGCAGCGTGCGCGACTTCCAGTTGGTCTTGTCGGCGGCCATCGTGCCGTCCACGGGCTTGCCCTTGAGCGTGACCGAGACCTGTTCGAGCGTCCCGCCCGCGGCGGTGACGACGACGCCGTCCTCGGGCCTGGCCTTGGTGTTGCCGTTGCCCGGGTTGATCGTCACCTGCGGGACGCTCGCGTCGCCCTTCTCTCCGACGGTGACGCCGGAGTCCTTCTCTCCTCCGCTGCAGGCCGTCGTGAAGAGGAGGACGACCCCCGCCATTCCCGCGCCAGCCCGAACCCCTGCGGAAAGCCTCCGCTGCACCGTTGACCTCCAGAACCCCGCCGTCTACCAGAGCGACATTAGCGACAAAAGTCGACGATCATGCCATGTCCCAGGGTTTTTGCGGGTGGCTGAGATCAAAGCGTTGCAAGACGGAGGTTTCGTCGCCCCTCCCCCGCCCCCGGCAGCCGACTCAGCGGAGCGCGCTGCCCTCCCGCCACTTGTCGAAGGAGAGCTGCCAGACGCTCCAGCCGTTGTCCCACTCGACCTCGCGGTCGGTCCCGGTCAGCTTGATCACATCGCCGCGCTGCATGACGTCGTAGAACCACTTGGCGTTGGCGGGGCTGACGTTCAGGCAGCCGTGGCTGACGTTCGCCGAGCCCTGGGAGCCGACCGACCACGGCGCGGAGTGCACGTACTCGCCGCTGTTGGAGAAGCGGACCGCGTAGTTCACGACGGTCTTGTAGTAGCCCGCGTCCCCCTCCTTGCGTCCGGGGGACGTCATCGTGACCGGGTTGCCCTTCTCCATCAGGAGGTGGACGCCGCTGGTGGTGGTGAACTCCCGCGTCTGGCCGTTGCCGGCGCTGAACGGCACGGTGCGCAGCTTCTCGCCGTCCCGCGTCACCGTCATGTGGTGGTCGCCGATGTCGCCGGTGGTGATCTGCGCGGCGCCGATGGTGATGGTCGCCCGCGCGTCCTTGGCCCCGTACACGCCGCCGCCCGCGTTGACCCCGGCGAGGTCGGCCTGGAAGCGGACCGTCTGGTGCGGCTGCCAGTACGTCTTGGTCCGGTAGATGACCTGGTCGGAGCCGACCCAGCGCCAGGCGCCCTCGACCGGCTTCTCCGGGCTGACGCGCAGCGTCCGCTCCACCGCGGCCTTGTCGGCGACCGGCCGGTTGAACCGGACGAAGATCGGCATGCCGACGCCGACCTTCTCCCCGGCGAGGTTCGGGGTGATGTCCGCGATCGACAGCGTCTGGGCGGGCTTCAGCGTCGTGAACGAGCTGGTGACCGTGCGGGCCTTGCCGCCCTCGCCGGCCTGGGCCGTGACCGTGTAGGACGTCCCGGGGGTCAGGGTGCGGGTGGAACGCCACGTCTTGCGGCCGTCCCCGTAGCTCCCCGAGATCGCGGCGCCCCCGCCCTGGACGGTGACGTTGCTCAGCTTCGAGCCCGAGGCCTTGACCTCGATCGTGCCGTCCGGCTTGACCTGGGCGGTCCCGTTCGCCGGCGTGATCGTCACGGTCGTGTCCGACCCGCCCGAGGCGAGCTTGCCCTCGCCCCCGATCGAGCAGCCGGTCACGAGCAGCGCCAGCGCTCCCGTCCCGCCGGCCACCACAGGCCCCAACCGACCCTTTGTCACCACTGACTCCCCCAACCTCAAACATTCACCCCGTGTAGGTGAAATCTATCTAAGGATGGAGACGCCCCGAATCACGCCCAGGTTCGGACATCAGCGGAGATTCGCTGCTCAGAGAGGGTCAGAGCACGGTCAGAGCAGGGTGAGAGGAGGACAGAGGGGACGAACGGGGGCCGAAGACGGCGCGGTCAGGCGCCGGCCGCGGGGGCGATCGCGGGGGCGGCCGCCGCAGCGGGCTCGCGGTTGACGTGGCGCACCACGCGCTTGAAGCCCCAGACCGAGATCGCGATGCCGACCGCTCCCAGGCCCGCGACGATGCCGGTGCGGAACCACAGGTACATGCTGATCGACTCGTTGAAGAGCATCCAGAGGCTGACGCCCACGTTCGTGAGCAGCACCGCCGACCACAGCAGCGAGATCCGCAGGAAGAACTGGTGGACCCGGGCGTTCTTGTAGAACGCGTCGGGGATCGGCGCCATGTCCTTGGCGAGTTTCATCGCGAGCGGCCGCCGGAGCGGCACCGAGGCGAGGAAGGCCATGCTGACGGCGAGCGTGCCGAGGGTCGGCTGGAGGAAGTAGACGACGGCGCTGTGCGTCGCGGCGGCGAGGGCGGCGCGGACGGTCACGCCGACCGCGGCGAGCATGAGCATCCCCGACACCGGGTGCCCGCGCACGTACCGGTAGACGATCCCGCCGTACACCCAGGCGACGGCGGCGACGAGCGCGCCGTTCAGGCCGAGGACCACGAGGGCGGCGTAGAAGACCGCGACGGGGGCGATGACCCCCTCGACGAAGCGCGGGAGCGCGTGCATCAGCAGCGCGGTCACCCGCGGCAGTTCGAAGATGTGGTGGCCACCCGCGGCCCCCTGGCCGTCCTGCGGCTTCGGTGCCCGCACCAGGCCTGGTGGTTCTTCCGCTGTCATGGTCGCCGGTCGTTCCATCGAGCGCTGCGCTCCCCGATCGGTGTACATGGTCTCGGATGTGCTCACGATTCGCCCCACCGTACGTGATGATCCGCGCGCGTCCGTCCGGTTTCGACGGATCCGTCCCCGCGCAGCCGTTTCCCCTGTTAGTTCGGCCTCGACGCCCCCTTGGTGCGAATCAAGGCCGGATGCGGCCAGGCCCGAACCCGCCTCTCCGGCTTATTTCCGCGTTCCGGCAGAGGTCACGAGGGACTTCTTCCGGGTATCCCCAAACCCTTTTCAGGACTCGGGCGCGGTGATCTGGACCTCTTTCGCGGCCGCGTAGATCGCGCGCAGGGTGACCGCCACGGACGGCCTGCGCACGCTGGCGGTGCGGGTCACGGCGTAGACCTCTCGGGCCAGCCTGCATTCGGGGATGCGCCGGACCGCCACGCCCTGGTCGCCGGCGGCGAGCGCCAGCGCCGGCACCGCGGTGATACCGATGCCGCGGGCCACGAGGCTCAGGATCGTGTGGAGGCCTTCGAACTCCCACGGTACAGGGCGGGCGCCGCCGACCGTGTCCAGAAGCCGCTCGACGGCCTGCCGCGACGGCTCCCCGGCCGGCGCCGCCATCCACGGCTCGTCCCGCAGCCGCTGCAGTTCGACCGGCCGGTCCGGACGGGCCATGGGATGGGTGTCCGGGACGACCAGGACGAGGGGGTCGCGGCGCAGGTGGAAGAACTCCAGCGCCGCGGGCGACTGGTCGGGGACCTTCCCCGTCCAGTCGTCGATCAGCGCGATGTCGACCTCGCCGTTCTGCACCTGGCGGATGCCGGTGCCGGGCGCGGTCTGCCGGAGCACGAACGTGAGCCCGGGATGGTCGCCGAGGCTCTGCGCCAGTGCGGGGGCGAACGCGACGGCCGCGGTCGGGAAGGCGGTGACCACGACCCGGCCCATGGGCGCGTCGGCCTGGGCGGACAGCTCCGCCTCGGCCGTCTCCACGAGGCCGAGGATCTCCTCGGCGCGCTCGGCGAGGCGGCGGCCGGCGTCGGTCAGCTCCGCGCTGCGCGCCGTCCGGTCGAGCAGCGGGACGCGGGCCTCCCGTTCGAGGGCGGCCAGCTGCTGGGAGACCGCCGAGGGCGTGTAGCCCAGGGCGGCGGCGGTGGCGGCGATGCTGCCGCGGCGGGAGAACTCGGCGAGAAGCCGCAGGCGGCGCAGCTCTAGCATCAGCCCATCTTACGGTCAGCATCGGCGAGACTCGCTTGTAATGATGCTCGTTGAGGGCAAGAGTTAGTCGAACCCGGCCGGGTCGCAACACACGGGGATTCCACGATTACCCTCCGTGAATCTGTCATGCCCTAATGGAGTGCTCATGCCCCAGAACCTGCCCTCAGCCGTCCGGCCGCTGTCGTTCGAGCCGCGCCCGGTCCCCCTGTCCGCCACGCTCGCGGTCAACGAGGCGCTCGCCAGCAAGCGCAGGAGGGGGGAGCGCGTGCTTCCCCTCGGCTTCGGAGAAGCCGGGATACCGATACATCCGGCCCTGACCCGCGAGCTCGGCGCCGCCGCGGGCCAGGGGGGTTACGGCCCGGTGGCCGGGAGTGCCGCGCTGCGCGCCGCCGCGGCCGGATACTGGGCCCGCCGCGGGCTGCCCACCGACCCCGCCGCGGTCGTCGCGGGCCCCGGCAGCAAGCCGCTGCTGTTCGCCCTGCTGACCGCGCTGGGCGGCGACGTCGTCGTGGCGGCCCCGAGCTGGGTGAGCTACGCGGCGCAGGCGTCGCTGGCGGGCGTGGAGCCGATCCGGGTGGCGACGCCTCCCGGCGAGGGCGGCGTCCCGAGCCCGGCGCTTCTGGCCGACGCGGTGGTGCGGGCCCGCGCCCGGGGCCGCGACGTGCGGGCCGTCGTGGTGACGCTCCCGGACAACCCGACCGGGACCATCGCCTCCGAGGCCACCGTGCGGCGGCTGTGCGCGGTCGCGCGCGAACAGGACCTGGTCGTCATCTCCGACGAGATCTACCGCGACCTGGTGCACGTGCCCGGCACGACGGTGCCGAGCCCGGCGCGGTACGCCCCCGAGCGGACCGTCGTGACGACCGCGCTGAGCAAGAGCCTGGCGGCCGGCGGATGGCGGATCGGGGTGGCGCGGCTGCCGGACGGGCCGTTCGGCCGGGCGCTGCGCGACAGCCTGCTCGGGGTGGCCAGCGAGATCTGGTCCAGCGCTCCGGCCCCGATGCAGCACGCCGCCGCGTTCGCGTTCGCCGAGCCGCCGGAGCTGGTCGAGCACGTCGACCGCAGCAGGCGCCTGCACGGCGCCGTCGCCGGCGCGGTCGCCGACCGGTTCGCCGCGGCCGGCGCGCGGGTCGTGCGTCCGGAAGCGGCCTTCTACCTCTATCCCGACTTCGGCCCGATGCGGGACAAGCTGGAGGCCGACCACGGCATCCGGACGGGCGCGGACCTCACGCACCTTCTCCTGGAACGGTACGGAATGGGCGTCCTGCCCGGCAGCTCGTTCGGGGACGCCCCGGCGGCGCTGCGCATGCGGGTGGCGCCGAGCCTGCTCTACGGAGAGGACGACGAGCAGCGCCTCGCGGCCCTGGCCTCGCCCGCCCCGGCGTCCCTGCCGTGGATCGCGGCGGCCCTGGACCGTCTGAGCGAGGTGCTCGACGACCTGTCGGCGAGCGTCACGGTGGGTGAGCCGGCGCTCGTCTGAGGGGGAGCACGGTCCGCGGGCCGCCCGGTCGCCGGGCGGCCCGCGGACCGCTGCGTGAGGCCCCGGGCGCGCACCGTCACGGCGCCGCGAGCAGGGCGGGAGAAGGATCAGCGCCCGGCCCGACCGGCGCGTATAAGCGTGGTGTAAGGTCCAACGACGCACGGGGCGAACGTCGCGAATCGACCGGCGACAGACCATCGGGGGTCCTGTCCGCCCCGCCCGTGGTAAACCCAGGACGAGCGCGAAGTCACGCGGTGATGGAAGAAGGCGAGGGGGCCCGCCATGAGGCATGCACGGGACGGGGCTGCCGCGGCGATGAGCGCCGCTTCCAGGATTCTGGTCGCGCGAGGCAAGAACGAGCCCCAGGAGATGGAGAACCCCGACGTCGCCTGGGGACAGCGCGCCCGTGACGGAGTGTGGGTGCCAACCCGGGACGGGCAGCGGATCCACCTCGGGATCGACGTCGCCGCGGCCGACACCGTCGCCCAGGTGCTGCGCCCGAGCCTGCGGGTCTTCGTCGGAGTGGACGTCGACACCGACATCGTCGCGCAGACGACGGCCGGCGGGGTGCGCCTGCTCACGGTGATCCACGGCCCCGACGCGCCCACGGAGTTCCGGTTCGCGATCTCCCTCGCCGACGGGCTCGCGCTGGAGTCGATGCCGTCCGGCGGCTACGACGTCGTGCACCTGCGGTACGGCGCCACGGTGGGGCGGCTCTACAACCCGTGGGCGAGCGACTCGATGTTCCGCCAGGTGAAGGCCGACTACGCCCTGGACGGCTCGGCCGTCACGATGCGCATCCAGCACACCGACGCCTACTACCCCGTCGTCGCCGACCCCCACTACGAGCGCTGACGCCCCGGCCACGGCGGCGGGACCGGGTTCAGGAGGGCGGCCGCCTCACCGCCACGGGGTCCTCGAAGTCGAGCTCCCGCCCGATCTCGCGGAGCGTCTCGGCGCCGATCCGGCCCTTGCGGTAGAGCGCCTGGAGCCTGGCGCGCTGCGCCATGACCAGCTCGGTGCGGACGCGGCTGCTGTCCGGCGGGCGTGGCCCCTCGGCGCCCTCCCGGTCCAGGAAGTACCGGACGCGTTCGAGGCGCAGTTCGAGCATCTGCCGGAAGGCCTCGGCCGTCTGGTCGTCGACCTCGCCCTCCTCGGCGAGCTCGTCCAGCCGGGCCGGGGCCGCCTGGAGCCCCGCCTTGCGGGCGAGCATCGACTCCGTGCGCCGCCGTTCCGGCTCGATCAGCCCGAGCCGGCGCAGCAGGAGCGGCAGGAGCGGCGCCTGCCCGACCAGCGTGACCAGCACGACGAGCGCGGCGAGCAGGACCAGCAGCCCGCGCTCGCCGCCGAGGCCGATGGGCAGCGACAGCGCGATGGCCAGTGAGATCGCTCCGCGCATGCCGCCGAGGCCGATGACGAGCCGCTCCCGCAGGCCGAGGTCGGCCTGGCTGCGCCGGCCGCCGGGCACCAGCCGGGCGAGCGGCCCGTTGCCGAGCTGCCAGAGCAGCCGGACGCCGATGGCCACGGCCGACACCGCGAGCGCGACCGCCACCACCGTCCCCCAGGTCCGGCCGCCCGGGGCGCGCACGATCTCGCGGATCTCCAGGCCGAGCAGGACGAACAGCGCCGACTCCAGCAGGAAGGTGAGGATCCGCCAGAAGGTGGTGCCGGCCAGGCGCGAGGCGGGCTGCAGGAAACCCTCCCCGTGCGTGCCGATGGAGAACCCCGCGACGACCGTCGCGAGCACTCCGGACGCGCCGAACCGGTCCGCGGGGATGAAGGCGACGTAGGGCGTGACGAGGGAGACGATGATCTGGCTGACGGGATCGCTGATCCAGCGCCGGATCCGGCGGATGACGACGCCGACGACCAGCCCGTAGGCCACGCCGCCGAGCACGATCTGGGCCACCCGGGCCGCACCGTGCGCCACGGTGAAGTCGGTGCCGAGCGCCTCGACCGCCAGCCCGAAGATCGTTAGCGCGGCGCCGTCGTTGATCAGGCTCTCGCCCTCCAGGATGGTGACCATCCGCGGTGGCGCGCCCAGCCGCTGCATCACCGCCGTCGCCGCCACCGGGTCGGTGGGCGACACCGCGGCGCCGAACGCCAGCGCGGCGGTCCAGCCGACGTCCGGCAGCAGGACGTGCAGCGTCGCGGCCACCGCGACGGTCGTGACGGTGGTCAGGCCGAAGGCCAGCGCGAAGATGGGCACGGCATCGGCGCGGGCCTCGCGCGGGGCGGTGAAGAACGCCGCGTGGTAGAGCAGCGGCGGCAGGAACCCGAGCAGCACCACCTCGGGCGGGACGACGACCGCGGGCAGCGCCGGCACGAACCCGGCCGCCAGGCCGAGCAGGACGAGCACGATGGCGTCCGGCACGCGCAGCCGCCCGGCCAGCCCGCGGGCCAGCAGGACCACGACGGCGACGGCCAGGAAGACGACGAAGAGCCGGTCCTCCTCCACGGCGATGGTCCTTGCCGGAAAGCGGCGGGGTAGTCGCGGAGGCGAGCCACGGGATGGAACGTTCCGTTCGGATCCGGCGCCGTGGGCGCCAGCGTGTCCTGGCGGGGTGGGCGCCGACGTGCGCGGTTCCCGTCATAGGGTGGGGGCCACGGGCCGCGTCCCGGCCCCGGCGACGACGCCGGGCGCCCGACCGCCCGGGTCCCCCGAGACTGGAGTCATCGTGATCTTCACTCATGACACCGAGCACGCGCTCGCCGTCGTCGTCGACCTGATCAACACGAGCGCGGCGGCGTCCGGTGCGGAGGAGCTCGGCGGGCTGCCCGGGCTGCGGGAGTTCGTGGACCGCAACGCCTTCAGCGACGTGGGCGAGCTCACCGCCGCCGACCTGGCCCGCGTACTGGAGCTGCGAAGCCGCTTCCACGCGGTGTTCCGCTCCGGGGACGTCCCCTCCGCCGTCCGGCGGATCAACGAGATCGTCGGCGAGGTCCGCACCACGCCGCATCTGACCGACCACGACGGCTACCACTGGCACGTGCACTTCTTCGCGCCGGGCGCGCCTCTCGGCGAGCACCTGGCCGCCGACTGCGGCATGGCGCTCGCCTACGTGGTCGCCGCGGGCGAACTGGACCGGCTGCGCACCTGCGAGGCCCCGGACTGCTCGCGCGTCCTGGTGGACCTGTCCCGCAACCGCTGCCGCCGGTACTGCGACAGCCGCACCTGCGGCAACCGCATGCACGTCGCCGCCTACCGCGCCCGCCAGCGCGCGGTCTGATCGCAGTGTTCTGGCGCCGGGCGCCTGGGGGCGCCCGACGCCAGAACACTGCGGGCGAAATCTGCATCGCTCCGGCTCGCCCAGAGGCTCCCTGCGCGATCAGTTTCTCGCAGGCTCGAAACTGCCTTCGGACGCGATCGCAACCGTCCAGACGGGGCCGCGGTGGCGGGTCCGGGCTTGTCCGCGGGGTGGCCTAGAGTCTGCCGACGGCGTCCTTGTTGGACGCTGTGACCAGTACCGGGCGGCCGGGGGCGGGCGAACCAGAAGGGAATTCGGTTCAAACGGTGCCCTCCCTCGTCATGGACGTGGCCTGGTCGGTAACCTCATAAATCACGCTCGCGGCGGGTTTGGGCCCGCGGCGGGCCCGCGTCGGACCTATTTCAGCCATGGAGGATCCGCTGTCCAGGCGAGCACTCATCACCGGCATCACCGGACAGGACGGCTCGTATCTGGCCGAGCATCTGCTTGAGCTGGGATACGAGGTCTGGGGCCTGGTGCGGGGGCAGGCGAACCCCCATGTGTCGCGGCTCCGCAAGCACATCGGCGACGTGCAGATCACCACCGGGGACCTGCTGGACCAGGGCAGCCTGATCTCGGCGGTGGAGCGGGTGCGGCCCGACGAGGTCTACAACCTGGGCGCGATCTCCTACGTGCCGATGTCGTGGCAGCAGGCGGAGCTGACCGCCGAGGTCACCGGGATGGGCGTGCTGCGCATGCTGGAGGCCATCCGGGTGGTGTCGGGGATCAGCCCGTCCCGCACGCCGGGCGACGGGCAGATCCGCTTCTACCAGGCGTCGTCCTCGGAGATGTTCGGGATGGTGCGCGAGACGCCGCAGAACGAGAAGACCCCGTTCCACCCGCGCAGCCCCTACGGGGTGGCGAAGAGCTACGGCCACTACATCACGCAGAACTACCGCGAGTCCTACGGCATGTTCGCGGTGAGCGGGATCCTGTTCAATCACGAGTCGCCGCGCCGGGGCGCGGAGTTCGTCACGCGGAAGGTGTCGCTGGGCGCCGCCCGCATCAAGCTGGGCCTGGCGACCGAGCTGCGTCTCGGCAACCTGGAGGCCCGCCGCGACTGGGGCTACGCGGGCGACTACGCCCGGGCGATGCGGATGATGCTGGCGCAGGACTCCCCGGAGGACTACGTCATCGGGACGGGCCAGACCCAGTCGGTGCGCGAGCTGGTGGAGTTCGCCTTCCGCACCGCGGGCCTGGACTGGCAGGACCACGTCGTCCTGGACGCCAAGTACACGCGTCCGGCCGAGGTCGACCTGCTGTGCGCCGACCCGAAGAAGGCCCGCGAGCAGCTCGGCTGGGAGCCCGAGGTGACCTTCGAGGGGCTGGTGACCATGATGGTCGAGTCGGACCTGCGGCTGCTGTCGCGGTCCGCGCGCCCCGAGGACGAGCCGTTCAGCCCCGACCATTGGTAATCCGGTTACCACGGCCGTGGCACGATTCAGGTATGGCCACCTGTGAGCACGTGCAGTCCCTTCCGATCGAGGATCCGTCCCCGAACACACCCCAGGGATGCGAGGACTGCCTCAGAGAGGGAACACGCTGGGTCCACCTGCGGCTCTGCCTGAGCTGCGGCCATGTCGGATGCTGCGATTCCTCGCCCATGCGGCACGCCAGCGGGCACTTCCACAAGGAGGGGCACCCGATCGTCCGCTCGTTCGAGCCGGGCGAGGACTGGCGCTGGTGCTTCGTCGACGAACTGATCGTCTGATGCCGGACGTCCGGCTGGGCACCGGGCCGGGACGCTGGATCCTGCTGGCGACGGTGCTCGGATCGAGCGTGGCGTTCCTCGACTCCACCGTCGTGAACGTGGCGCTGCCCAGGCTGGCCCGCGACCTGAACGCCGACATGGCCGGGCTCCAGTGGACGGTGAACGCCTACACGCTCACGCTCGCGGGCTTCATCCTGCTGGGCGGCTCCCTCGGGGACCGGTTCGGACGCCGCCGGATCTTCCTCATCGGCACGGTGTGGTTCGCGGTCGCCTCGGTGCTGTGCGGCGTGGCGCCGAACGTCGAGACGCTGGTCATGGCGCGGGCGCTGCAGGGCGTGGGCGGAGCGCTGCTCACCCCGGGCTCGCTGGCGATCATCCAGGCGTCGTTCACGGCCGACGACCGCCCCCGCGCGGTCGGCGCCTGGTCGGGCCTCGGCGGCGTCGCCGGCGCGATCGGCCCGTTCCTGGGCGGCTGGCTCGTGGAGGCGGCCGGATGGCGGTGGGTGTTCCTGCTGAACGTTCCGCTCGCCGCCGTCGTGGTGCTGGTCGCGGTCCGGCACGTCCCCGAGAGCGTCGACCCGCAGGCCCACGGGCGCTTCGACGTGCTCGGCGCGGCCCTGGCGGCGCTGGCCCTGGCGGGGACGACGTACGCGCTGACGGAGGCGCCCGGCGGGGGCGCGTCCCCGCCGGTCATCGCCGCCGCCGCGATCGCCGGGCTGGCGGCGGCCGTCGCGTTCGTGCTGCTCGAACGTCTCCGCGGGCGGCCGCGCAGACGGGCGGACCGCGAGGCGCCACAGCCGATGCTGCCGCTGGACGTGTTCTCCTCGCGGCAGTTCTCAGCCGTCAACGTCGTCACGTTCATCATGTACGGCGGGATGGGCGTGATGTTCTTCCTGTTCGTCCTGAACCTCCAGGTCGTCACCGGGTTCTCGCCCATCGCGGCCGGGACGGCGCTGCTGCCGGTCACCGTGCTGATGCTGCTGCTGTCGGCCCGAGCGGGCGCGCTCGCGCAGAAGATCGGCCCTCGGCTGCCGATGACCGTCGGCCTGGTCGTGGCGGCCCTCGGGATGCTCCTGGTGGGCCGGATCGGCGCGGACGCCTCCTACGTCCGGGACGTCCTGCCGGCCGTGGTGGTGTTCGGGCTGGGGCTGGCGGCGGTGGTCGCGCCGCTGACCGCCACGGTCCTGGCGACCGCCGACGTCCGCCACGCGGGGGTGGCCAGCGGCGTCAACAACGCGGTGGCGCGGGCCGCCGGCCTGCTGGCGGTGGCGGCGATCCCGCCCCTGGCGGGGCTGACGGGCGACGCCTTCAAGAACCCGGTGGACTTCTCGCACGGGTACCGGCTGGCGATGATCACATGCGCCGGTCTCCTGGCGGCGGGGGCCGTGCTGTCCTTCCTCACCGTCGGCGACGACGCGCTGCGGACGCCGTCCGGGGAACCGGTCCAGCCGGAATGCCGGCGCCAGTGCGGGGTGGGCGCGCCGCAGCTGCAGCCCGAGCCGGAGACCGTCCCGGCCGGGCGCGCCGGGAGCACCCCGCCCGGACCCGGGGGCTGATCGCCGGACCGGTCCGCTGATTCCCGGTCCTAATCCGGCTATGTCCAGGACCGGAGCGGTTCGTTGGCATACGGTCAGTGCATGAATCTGCGGCAGCTGCGCTATGTCGTGGCGACCGCCGACCATGGCACGATGACGTCGGCGGCCCAAGCCCTCTACGTGGCCCAGCCCGCGCTGTCGCGGGCGGTACGCGAACTGGAGCGCGAGCTCGGCCTGGAGCTGTTCGCGCGGTCCGGGCGCGGGGTCGTCCTCACGCCCGCCGGGGAGCAGGTCGTCCGGCAGGCCCGGGTCGCCCTGGACGCCGTCGACGCGATCGAGGGACTGGCGGTCACGCGCGCCGACGGGCGCGGCGCGGAGCTGCGCATCGCGGTCACCGCGTCGCTGGAGCCGGAGCTGACCGGCGGCCTCATCCCCCGCTTCGCGCGCGACCAGCCCGCCGTGCGGGTCCGGGTGGTGCGCTGCGCGGACCGCGACCAGATCGCGGCGGTGCTGCGCGGGGGCCGCGCCGACCTGGCGCTGACCGACCTCCCCGTCCCCGGCGACATGACCGCGCACCCGTTCGAGCAGCGCGAGGTGGTGCTGATCTCCCCGCGCGCGCTGAAGGTCCGCGAACCGGTGCCGCCCGCCGCGCTGGACGGCATGCGGCTCGTCCTGCCCGCCCGCGGCGGCGCCCGCCGCGCGGAGATCGACACGATGCTGCGGCGGATCGGCGCGCGGCCGGTCGCCGCGGTGGAGTCCGACGAGCGCGGCGCGTGGCTCGGCTGGGTCCGCGCCGGGCGGGGCTCCTTACTCTGGTACCGCAACCAGATCGACGACACCGAAGGGGTGACGGTCCGCTCCTTCATGCCGCCGCTCACCCGCATGATCGGCCTCGTGCACGCGCACCGCCGGCTGCCGCCCGCCGCCCGCGACTTCCTGACCTTCGCCAAGCAGGCGCCGCACCGCGACGACCAGGCCCGCTGACCGCGCCCCGGCCCGGTTCCTCCCGGTCCGGCCGGGCCGCCCGCGCGACGCCGGTACCACCCGGTCATGCCATGATTCGGCGGTGGGAACGACGCACGCACTCTGGCTGCTGGCCGTACCGGTCGGCGCCCTGATGGTGGCCGCGGCCGCGCGGCGCCTCGGCCTGTCGGCGCCGCTGGTCCTGGTGATCGCGGGGCTCGCCTTCTCCTTCGTCCCGGGGGTCCCGGAATTCGAGCTCGAACCCGAGTTCGTGCTGTTCGTGTTCCTGCCGCCGCTGCTGTTCTCCGCGGCGTGGAACAGCTCGTTCACCAACCTTCGGCAGAACGTCTGGTCCATCGGCCTGCTGTCGGTGGGGCTGGTGCTGTTCACGACCTTCGCCGTGGGCTACGTGGCGCATCTGATCGTTCCCGACCTGCCGCTGGCGGCGGCGTTCGTGCTCGGCGCGATCGTGGCGCCGCCGGACGCGGTGGCCGCGGTGAGCATCGCGCAGCGCCTCGGCCTGCCCCGCCGGACGGTCACGGTCCTCGTCGGGGAGAGCCTGTTCAACGACGCGACGGCCCTGACCGCGTTCCGGGTGGCGCTGATCGCGGCGACGGGCGCCGGGTTCACCCTCCTGGACGGCGTCGGACGCTTCCTGTTCGCCGCCGTCGTGGGCGCGGCGGTCGGGCTGATGCTCGGGCCGCCGCTGCACTGGCTGCGGACCCGGCTGAACGATCCGCTGGTCGAGAACGGCGTCGCGCTGGTGGCCCCCTTCGCCGCCTACCTCCTCGCCGAGACCGCGCACGCCTCCGGAGTGATCGCCGTGGTGGTCAGCGGCCTGTACCTGGGCAACCGGGAGACCCAGTCCGCGGCGGTGACCCGCCTGATCGGGCACTCCTTCTGGAAGGTCATGGTCTTCCTCCTGGAGTCGGTGGTCTTCCTGCTCATCGGCCTGCAGCTGCCCCCGATCGTCCACGAGATGTCGGGACGGAGCTGGCAGGAGCTGGCCTGGTGGTCGACCGCGGTGTTCGCCGTCACGGTCGCGGCCCGGTTCGTGTGGGTGTTCCCCGCCTCGCAGGTCCCGCGGCTGCTGTCGCGGCGGGAGCGGGCGGTGCCGAGCGTGGGCTGGCGCGGCCTGGTCGTGGTGTCGTGGGCCGGGATGCGCGGGGTGGTCTCGCTCGCCGCCGCGTTCGCGATCCCGTTCGTCGCCTCGGGCGGCACGCCGTTCCCGGGGCGCGACCTGATCCTGTTCCTGACGTTCACCACCGTCCTCGGGACGCTGCTGGTGCAGGGGCTGACGTTCCCCGCGCTGATCCGCGCGCTCGGCATCGGCGGGGACCGGGAGCGCTACGCCGACACCGTCGCTCTGGCGGGCGCGCAGCACGCCGCCGCGCAGGCCGCGCTGGAGCGGCTGGAGGAGCTGAACGCCGAGGAGCGGCTCGACGCGTCGGTCGTGGAGCGGCTGCGGCAGCTCGCCGAGCACCGGCAGCTGCGCGCCTGGGAGCGGCTCGGGGGCGGGACGGGCCCGGAGGGCGAGGAGGTGCCGACGGCGACGTACCGGCGCCTGCGGCGGGAGATGCTGATGGCCGAGCGCCGGGTGTTCGTGCGGATGCGGGACGAGCGCCGCATCGACGACGAGGTCCTGGCCCGCGTCATGCACGAGCTGGACCTGGAGGAGGTCGCCCTCAGCCGCGACTAGCGGGGGCCCTCGGCCCGGCCACGGTCGCGCCGTGGCCGGGCCGAGGGCCGCGCTCAGACCGCCCCGTTGAGGGGCTGCTCGGGCAGTTGGACGGCGTAGGACTCCTTCACCACGTCGAGGTGGTGCCAGGACTCCCGTACCGTCACCCCGGACACCGACCGGATGGCGTCGAACACGGCCACCAGCTCGGCGCGCGAGGCCGCTTCGACCTGCCCGACGATGTCGTAGCGGCCGAATCCGGTCGCCAGGTAGCGGACGCCGTCCTGGGCGGCGACCGCGTCGGCGACCTTGCGGAGCCCGCCCGTCACCACCAGCCCGAACCCGCCGAGCTCCGCGGCGCCGAGCGCCAGGGGGTCGGCGAGGCCGGTCACCTGGATGACGCCGGTGCGCATGAGCCTGACCACCCGGGCCCGGGTGGCGGCCTGCGAGAGGCCGATGACGTGCGCGAGCCGGGTGTAGGGGGCGCGGCCGTCGCGCTGCAGCTCGTGCAGCAGCCGCCAGTCGATGTCGTCGAGGGTGACCTCGCCGAGCTCGCGCACCACCGCGTGCGTGTCGCGCACGGTGGACACCGACCGGAACACCTCGGCCGCGCGGACGCCGGCGACGGACCTGATGTGGTCCACCTCGGCCGCGAGCGCGGCGTCGTCGCGGGTGCGCACCTGGGCGACCAGGTCGTACGGGCCCGCGGTCAGCGCGGTGAAGCTGACCGCGGCGCGCTCGGCGACGGTCTCGGCCACCTCCCTCGCCGAGCCGGCCACGGTGACCGACACGTGCCCGATCGCCTCCGCGCCGACGACGGCGGCGTGCACGATGCCGACGACGCGGACGACCTGGGTTTCGAGAAGGTGCTGCACCCGTGCCCGCACCGCCGTGCGGGAAAGCCCGACGCGATCGGCCAGCGCCTGGAACGTCGCCCTGCCATCCCGCTGGAGCTCGCGGACGAGCACGGCGTCGACCGCATCCAGCACGGCTCTCCTCCTCGACATGTGATGAATCGTTTTGCCAGCAACTGCAAGATCATTCCATTTCAGGACGGTATGACGTCAAATATTGATCTTGCTCGTGTTCGCCCTGCCCGATGGCCGTCGAAGCGTCGGTGACCGGTTCCGGGCGGCGACGTTTTAAATGCCGCAGAAACCGGTACGAAAGCGCAACGCTGCCGAGCCCGCGCCGCTCGCACGGCGCGACGCCGCCCGGGCGGTGGACGCGCCGGACGGCCGTGGCCGCTCCGGCGATCGCGGCCCGGTCGGGGCGGCCGGCGGCGCGGGCGGGCATGGCCGACCGGGACGACGTGCGTGACCTGCATGCGCTTCTCCCGGTGTTCTTCTGACCCACCCCCTACGGCGGATCCGCCGTCCGCGCGAGGCACATGTAAGAAAAGTGCATCGGGGGCGCAGTTACGTCAAGAGGTAACTTTACAGAGAGCCAAGCCTCACGTTGCACCGTTTTGCATCAGGGGCACGGGCCCACTTTCGTTATCCCTGCAAGGAGGGGGGAAGACGGGCTGAGACGACACTCGACGCCCTCCCGGGACACAGTGTCATCACCCCTGGTCACGGGCTTTGCCCGCGGTCCGGGGCGGTCCGGGGCGTCCGGCCGCCGGCCTCGGCGGGAGCACGGCCGGGTATCGCCGAGAATGTACGGTGGCCCAGCCACTGCGAACGCGATTGGTGTGTAGTACTGCCGTGCGCCTGCTGAACGATGAGCGTTCCGCTCACGATCTCACCTACAACGACGTCTTCATGGTCCCCCGCCGCTCCTCCGTCGGGTCGCGCCTGGAGGTCGACCTGGCCACCTCGGACGGCAGCGGGACCACCATCCCGCTCGTGGTGGCCAACATGACGGCCGTGTCCGGCCGCCGGATGGCCGAGACCGCCGCCCGGCGCGGCGGCGTCGCGGTCCTCCCGCAGGACATCCCGGTCGACGTCGTCGCCGAGGTCATCGAGTGGGTCAAGGGTCGCGACCTGGTGGTGGACACCGCGATCCGGCTGGACCCCTCCAGCACGGCCGGCGACGCGCTGGCGCTGCTGCCGAAACGGGCGCACAACGCCGTGATCGTCGTCGAGGACGACCGTCCGGTGGGCGTCGTCACCGAGGCCGACTGCATGGGCGTGGACCGGTTCGCCCAGCTCCGCGACATCATGTCCCGCGACCTGGTCACGCTGCCCGCCGGCGTCGACCCGCGGGAGGCGTTCAACCGGCTGCACGAGCGCGGCCACCGGCTCGCCCCCGTCGTGGACGCCGAGGGCCGCCTCGCCGGCGTCCTCACCCGCACCGGCGCGCTGCGCGCCACGCTCTACCGGCCGGCCGTGGACGCCGCCGGCCGGCTGCGCGTCGCCGCGGCGGTGGGCGTGAACGGCGACGTCGCCGGCAAGGCCAAGGCGCTGCTGGAGGCGGGCGCCGACCTGATCGTCGTCGACACCGCGCACGGCCACCAGGACAAGATGATCAGCGCGCTCGCCGCGGTCCGGGCGCTGGACCCCGCCGTCCCGGTCGTCGCCGGGAACGTGGTGACCGCCGAGGGCACCCGCGAGCTGATCGAGGCGGGCGCCGACATCGTCAAGGTCGGCGTCGGCCCCGGCGCGATGTGCACCACCCGGATGATGACGGGCGTCGGCCGCCCGCAGTTCTCCGCGGTGCTGGAGTGCGCCGCCGAGGCGCGCCGGCTCGGCCGCCACGTGTGGGCGGACGGCGGCGTCCGGCACCCGCGCGACGTCGCGCTGGCGCTCGCCGCGGGCGCCGCGAACGTGATGGTGGGCTCGTGGTTCGCCGGCACCTACGAGTCGCCGGGCGACCTGCAGCGGGCCGCCGACGGGCGGCTCTACAAGGAGAGCTTCGGCATGGCCTCCGCCCGGGCGGTGCGGCTGCGCACCGCCGAGGACTCCCCCTTCGACCGGGCCCGCAAGGCCCTGTTCGAGGAGGGCATCTCCACCTCCCGGATGTTCCTGGACCCGCAGCGGCCCGGCGTCGAGGACCTGATCGACTCGATCGTGGCGGGGCTGCGCAGCTCGTGCACCTACGCGGGCGCGCGGACCCTGGAGGAGTTCCACGAGCGCGCCGTGGTCGGGATCCAGAGCCCGTCCGGCTACGCCGAGGGCAAGCCGCTGTCCAGCAGCTGGTAAAGGGCGCCCCCGCGGATCGCCGGGCGTCCCCGCATTTCGCGACACGCCGTCGCCTTCGTGCCCCGATCAGCTCGCTGACCTGCACTCTCTTACGTCAGGAACGGAGAGGGGTCTCCGTCCCTGGAGGGGGCGCAGCATGGTCGACGGCGGGTCGGTCGGAGCCGGGGCGCGGCCGCTGCCGCAGGAGGGGCCGGGCCCGGCGGCCCGGGACCGCGAGCGGGGGCGCCGGGCGCGGGAGGCGGCGCTGCGGGAGCTGGCCGAGGCGCTGGTGATCGCCGCGGTCTCCCCCGCCCTGCCGGGCATCGCGCAGCTGCGGGCCGGGCGCGTCCGGCTCGGCGCGGCGCTGCTGACCGTCCAGGCGCTGGCGCTGACCGCGGCGGCCCTCGCCGCCGGGCACGGCCGCCCGCTCCTGCTGCACGCGGCGGCGAGGCCCGCGTGGCTGGCGGCGCTGACGGCCGGCTGCGTGGTCGTCGCGGCCCTGTGGGCGGGGCTGATCGTCCACTCCTACGCGGTGCTGCTCCCGGCCGGGCTGTCGCCGCTGTGGCGGCTCGCGGGCGGCACGACGGTGGCGGTCCTGTGCCTGCTGGTGATCGTCCCGCCGCTGACGGCCGCCCACGCGCTGGCGCCCTGCCCACTACGTGATCATCCGTACGGGTCCCCGAACGGCGGCGGATTCACTATCCTGACGATCTGCACCAAAGGCCACACCCGCTCGCATGCGATCGACTCTTACGCAACCTTTGCCCGGTTCGACGCGTCCATAATGTGAGCCGAGGCTTAATTCACTGTGGGTGGGAATCGGAGCGTACATGGGTCGGTCGCCAAGTGGGCGTGCCCGGAACAGGGACGATGAGGGTGCCTCCGGCGGAGCCGGGGGCCTCCCCCGCGCGCTGGCACTGACGCTCGCGTCCGCCCTGGTCTGGGGCGTCGCGCATTTCGTCACGGGCCGCCGGATCGCCGGCGGGATTCTGCTCGCGCTGTACGTGGCGATCGTCGCCGCCCTCGCGGGCGCCGCCACGTTCTACCGCTCCGATCTGGTGCACTACGCCGTCCAGCCCGCGGTGCTGCAGCGGACCTCCGCCGCGATCATCGCGCTCGGCGTGCTGTGGATCCTCGTCGTCGTCCGCTCCTACCTGCTGCTGCGCCCGACCCGCCTCGCCGCGGGCGCCCGGACGCTCGGCGCGGCCGCCGTCGCGGTGATGTGCGCCGCCGTCGCGGTGCCGGTGGCGTGGTCGGCGCACAGCACCTACGTGTACCGCGACGCGCTGACCAGCATCTTCCGCACCGGAAGCGAGAACGGCAAGCCGGTCGACACCGCGGACCCGTTCAACGGCCAGCCGCGCGTCAACATCCTGCTGCTCGGCGGCGACTCCGCCGCCGACCGCACCGGCGTGCGCACCGACAGCGTGACCCTCGCCAGCGTCGACACCAAGACGGGCGACACGGTGCTGCTGAGCCTGCCGCGGAACCTGGAGCGGTTCCCGATGCCGCCCGGCCCGGCCCGCGACCGGTTCCCCTACGGCTTCACCGGCGACGGCCCGCAGAACCCGGGCCTGCTCAACGAGGTCTACGAGTACGCCGAGAACCACCCCGACGTGGTGCCCGGCGTCGCCAAGAAGCGCCGCGGCCCCGAGCTGCTGAAGGCCACCGTCGCCGGAGTCCTCGGCCTGCGCGTGGACTACTACATCCTCGTCGACATGTTCGGCTTCGCCGACATCGTCGACGCCATGGGCGGCGTCAAGCTCAAGATCACCGAGCCGATCCCGTACGGCCTGCAGGGGGGCGTCCTGCAGCCCGGCTACCGGACGCTGAAGGGCAAGGAGGCCCTCTGGTACGGGCGGTCCCGCACCAACAGCAGCGACTACGTGCGGATGAGCCGGCAGAAGTGCCTGATGCGGGCGATCGCCGAGCAGGCCGACCCGCAGACCGTGCTCACCAGCTTCGACAAGCTCGCCGCGGCGGCCAAGCGGACGCTGTCGACCGACATCCCGCAGGAACTGCTGCCCGCGCTGATGAAGCTGTCGAACCGGGTCAAGAACGGCGCGCAGATCAGGAGCCTGCAGTTCGTCCCGCCGCTGATCTACACGGGGAACCCGGACTTCGAGAAGATCCGCACCCTGGCGGCCGACGCCGTCAACAGCGAGCCGCGCCAGGTCAGCGCCAAGCCGAGCGGCACGCCCACGGCCTCGCCGACGGCTTCGCCCACCGCCTCGCCCGACGGGCAGGACGGCGGCGAGCCGGCCAAGCCGAGCTCCAAGCCGGTGTCGC
The DNA here is from genome assembly GCF_039540335.1 of Actinomadura verrucosospora. Taxonomy (NCBI): domain Bacteria; kingdom Bacillati; phylum Actinomycetota; class Actinomycetes; order Streptosporangiales; family Thermomonosporaceae; genus Actinomadura; species Actinomadura verrucosospora. The sequence continues at coordinate 205,048 of NZ_BAABEV010000010.1, forward strand.
TGGAGAGCAGCTGCCCCTGACCGGACGGCCCGGCCCGCGGCCGGCGCCCGTCCCGCCGCGGCGGTCCTGACCCGCGTGGATTGTCCTTCCTGGTCCGGGGAGGAGGGATCATTGAGGAACGACCCCTACTTCGAAGGGCTGGTGCGGTGCCTCGGATCCACGGCTGCGACGCCTTCCGCGTGGCGATGCCGCGCGGGCGGCGGCCGGAGAGCGTCCTCGTCCGCCTGGCAGGCGACGACGCCGTCGGCTGGGGCGAGATGGCCGTCCCGGACGGAGCCGGGGACCCCGGCGCGGCATGGGCGGACATCGAGACGCGCATGGGGCCGGCCCTGATCGGGCTCGACTGGGACCGCCCCGAGGACGTGTCCGCCGCCGCCGACCTCGGCGCGCGGGAGGCCGCGGCGGCCGTCGACACGGCCTGCTGGGACCTGTGGTGCCGGACCCGCGGGCTGCCGCTCGCGCACGCGCTCGGCGGCACCCGCACCTCGATCGTCACGGGCGCGCGGATCACCCCCGAGCCGACGATCGACACCGTCACGGCCCGGGTCAACAGGGCCGTTGGAGCGGGCCACACCCGCGTCACGCTGGACGTCAGGCCGGGGTGGGACATCGAGCCCGTCCGCGCGATCCGGCAGGCGTACCCGGCCCTGGCGCTCGTCGCCGACGCGGGCCACGCCTACACCGAGTCGCCGGAGCACCTGGCGGCGCTGGAGGCGCTGGACGCCTACGGCCTGGCGGCGATCGAGCGCCCCTTCGCCGGCGGCGACCTCGCCGCGCACGCCCGGCTCCAGGCGCGGGTGGGCACCGCCGTGGCCCCGGACGTGGGCGATCTGGAGACGCTGGACGCGGCCCTGTCGCTGGAGGCGGGCCGTGCGCTGCACCTGCGCCTCGACCGGCTCGGCGGGCTGACCGCGGCCCGCAGCGCCCACGACCTCGCCTACGCGGCGGGATGGGACGTGTGGTGCAGCGGCTGCGGCGCGTTCGGCATCGGGCAGGCCGCCGCGGTGGCGCTCGCGGCCCTGCCGGGGTGCACGCTGCCGAGCGACGTGTCCGACCCGGCAGGCGGCCCGGTGTTCGTGACGCCGCCGGTGCGCTCGTCCGGCGGCGTCGTCGGCGTCCCGCTCACGCAGCCGGGCCTCGGCCACGAGATCGACGAGGCGCGCATCGAGCGGCTGGCGACCCGCCGGCTGCGCCTGTCGACGTGACGCCCGCCCCGGCCTGGGTGGTGGCGGGGCCGCCCGGCTCCGGCAAGACCACGGTCTCAGACCTGCTGCTGCGGCGGCTGCGCCCCGTCCCGGCGCTGCTGGACAAGGACACGATGTTCGGGCCGTTCGTGGAAGCGACCCTCGCGGCGTTCTCCCGCGATCCGGGCGAGCGCGAGGGCCCCTGGTACGACGAGCACGTCAAGCCGCACGAGTACGCGGGGATGACCGGCACCGCGCGGGAGATCCGGTCGCACGGCTGCCCGGTGCTGCTGAGCGGCCCGTTCACCGGCCACATCCGGGACGCGGCGCGCTGGAGCGCGTGGGTGGCGTCCCTCGGCGGGCCGCCGGTGAGGCTGGTCTGGATCCGGACGAACGCCGCGACCCTCCGGCACCGGCTGGAGCGGCGGGGCTCGCCCCGCGACGCCGGCAAGCTGGCGGCGTTCGACGCGTTCGTCGCCCGGATGCTGCCGGGGACGCCGCCTCCGGTGCCCCACACGGCCGTGGACAACCGCCTCGGCGCGCCCGTGCCGCTGGAGGCGCAACTGGACGCCCTGGCGGAGTGAAGCGGCGGAGTGACGATCTGGCGGAGACCGTGCGGTCTCCGCCAGATGGCCGCCCGCCGGAAGGACCGCCGGGCGGGAACGGCCGTCGCGTCAGCCGTTGATGTTGATGTTGATGTTCTTGTTGACGTTGTGCTCACAGCAGCAGTGGTGGTCGTGGCCCTTCATCGGCTCGCCGGACGCCGTGGCGGCCGACGCCGTCGCGGACAGGCCGGTCATCCCGGCCATCGTCGTCCCGGCGGCGAGAACCAGAACCGCAAGACACCTCTTCATGATCATCCCTTTCGCTCCGGCATCCGGTACTTGCGTCGCGATCGTCCCCGACACCTGCTCTATGTAACGTAATGACTACTAAGAGTAAGCAAAGGTCGAGGTGGGGTGATTCAGTAGGACTTCGACGGTTCCGAATCCCGGGCGACTACTGCTGGGGCGGCGGCATGTACTGCTGCGGCGGCTCGTGCTGCCCCGGCTGGCCGTACCCCGGCTGGCCGTACCCGGGCTGCGCGTAGGGGCCGGGCTGCGCGTAGGGGCCGGGCTGCGCGTAGGGGTCGTAGTGGGGCGCGGGCGGCGGGAGGGCGGGCTGCTCCTGCTGCGGGGGCAGCGGCTGCCGCCGGGCGGACCGGCGATCCTGGTAGGCGTTCCGGAGCCGGCCCCCGACGCGCTTGCCCGCTTGGCCGACCTGCTGCGCCCGTTCGCTCTGCACCGCGTCCTGCATCCGGGCGGCGGACCTCCGGCCCAGATCCTGCATCTGCCGGGCGCGCTCGGACTGCAGGGCGCGCTGCATCGATTCGGCCTGCGCGAGGCGGGCGGCGTTCTCACGAACGGCCTGCCCCGCGACCTGGCCCGCCGCCTGCGTGCCGTCCCAGGCGATGACGGCGCCCTGCCGCGCGGCCTGGGCCGCGCGGCGGTAGCCGTCCGCGCGGACGAGGGACGTCCCCGCCAGCAGGTCGGCGAGGCCCCGGCGGCGGGCGCCGACGAGGGTCGGCGCGCTGTTGGCCAGGAACACCGCGACGGCGACCAGCCAGGTGACGAGGGACAGGAAGAAGAGCCCGTGCAGGAGGAGGATCCACGCGGTGCAGTACAGGCCGGTGCCGCCCGCCGTGGTCACCAGGGACCGGCGCAGCGCCCGGGACTTGGCGGACCTGGCGTTCTCCACGCGCAGGTCGAGCACGGCCTTGCCTACGGTCCGGCCGGCGAAGGCCTGCCCCGCGAACTGGTGCAGGAACTCGATCAGGATGAGCAGGAGCAGCGCCTGCTCGACGGCGCTGACGGCCGTGTTCCAGATGCTCGTCCCGAAGTTCTCGGCGGCCTGCCGGACGTCGCCGCCGGACAGCAGGAGCCCGCCCGCCGCGGACAGGGCGTCGCCCCAGAGCCCGTCCCCGAGGAGCCCGTTCAGCCGTCCCCACGTCATCGTGCCGAGGAGGCCCGCGGCGCAGGCGAGCAGGGCGGTGTCGATGCTCCAGGCCGCCAGGCGGCGGCCGCGCGGGGCCGCGGCGGGAGGCGGCGGCGCGTGCGGGACGGGCTCGGCGGCGGGCGGCGGAACGGGTGGCGGACCGTACACGTGAGTCCCTCAGGTCGCGATCTTCATTTTTGATCAAAGCGCGGGAACGGCAGGAGTCTAGGCCGCCCGGCCCCGCCGCCGCCACCGAAGCGGTCAGTAGGACTTGGGCAGCCCCAGGGAGTGCTGTGCGACGTAGTTGAGGATCATCTCGCGGCTGACCGGGGCGATGCGCATGAGCCGGACGACGCCGGCGAGCATCCCGACGCCGTACTCGGTGGTGAGGCCGTTGCCGCCGTGGGTCTGGATGGCCTGGTCGACGCAGTGGATCGCGGCCTCGGCGGTGGCGTACTTGGCCATGTTCGCCGCCTCGCCGGCGCCGGCGTCGTCGCCCTCGTCGTAGAGCCACGCGGCCTTCTGCCCCATCAGCCGGGCCAGCTCCAGCTCGATCTTGGCGGCGGCGAGCGGGTGCGCGATGCCCTGGTGCGCGCCGATCGGCGTTCTGAACACCTGCCGCGACGCGGCGTAGGCGGTCGCCTTGCCGAGCGCGAGGCGGCCGATCCCGGCGCCCATCGCGGCGGCCATGATGCGCTCGGGGTTGAGGCCGGCGAACAGCTGCAGCAGGCCGCCGTCCTCGTCGCCGACGAGCGCGTCGTAGGGCAGCCGGACGTCGTCGAGGTGGCAGACGAACTGCTTCTCCGGCGACACGATCTCCATGTCGATCGGGGTGAAGGTGAACCCGGGCGCGGTGGTCGGGACGATGAACAGCGACGGCCGCAGGTTGCCCTTCTGGTCCTGCGTGCGGGAGACGAACAGCACGGCGTCCGACTCGTCCACGCCGGAGATGAACGTCTTCTGCCCGTTCAGCACCCACCCGTCGCCGTCGCGGCGCGCCGTGGTGGTGATGCGGTGCGCGTTGGAGCCGGCGTCGGGCTCGGTGATCGCGAACGCCATCTTCACCGAACCGTCGGCGAAGCGCGGCAGCCAGTGCTTCCTCTGGTCCTCGGTGCCGGACCGGGCGATGATCGTCGCGCAGATCGCCGGGGAGACGACCATGAGCAGCAGCGGGCAGCCCGCGGCCGCCAGCTCCTCGCACACGGCGGCGAGGTCGCCGATGCCTCCGCCTCCGCCGCCGTACTCCTCCGGCACGTTGACGCCGAGGTAGCCGAGGCGCCCGGCCTCGGCCCACAGCTCGTCGGTCTTCTGTCCGGATCTGGCCTTCTCCACGTAGTAGGAGGAGCCGTACTCGCCGCCCAGTTCGGCGACCGCGGCGCGCAGGGCCCGCCGCTCCTCGGTCTCGACGAAGCTCATTCGGGGGTCCCTTCGATGACGGCGAGGACGGCGCCGGACTCGACCTGCTGCCCCGCGGTGACGTTCAGTTCGGCGACCGTCCCGGCGGACGGCGCGGCGATGCGGTGCTCCATCTTCATCGCCTCCAGGACGACGAGGGTCTGCCCTTCGGCGACGTCCGCGCCCGGTTCGGTCTCGACGCGGACGACGGTGCCGGGCATGGGGGCCAGGAGGGAGCCCGGGGCGATCCGGCCGCTCGGGTCGGCGAACCGCGGAACGGCGACGAGGGCGACCGGGCCGAGGCGCGAGTCGACGTGCACCGCGTCCCCGGCGGCGGTCACGGCGAAGGTCTCGCGGAGGCCGTCGCGGTCGAGGACGACGCGGTCCGGAGCGGCGGACACCAGCGACGTGCCCGGGCACAGCTCGGAGGTCAGACCGTCCCTGTCCAGCCGGTAGTCGACGTCCACCGGGCCGCCGGGCCCCTGGAACGTCCTGCGCTGCGGCTGGGACCGCACGTTGCGCCAGCCCGACGGGAGGCCGCCGAGCACCGCGGCGCCCTCCCGGCTCGCGGCCGCCTGGGCGAGCGCGGCGGCCAGCGCGCACATCCGGACCGCGGCCTCGTCCGCGAGGGGCGCGGCCAGGGTGTCCAGGCCGACGCGGTCGAGGTAGCCGGTGTCGGTGGCGCCGTCCAGGAACCCCGGCTCCTCCAGGATCCGGACGAGCAGGTCGCGGTTGGTGGTGAGGCCGTGGATGCGGGCGCCGCGCAGCGCCGCCGCCAGCCGGCGCGCGGCGGCGGCCCGGGACGGCGCCCACGCGATCACCTTGGCGAGCATCGGGTCGTAGTGGACGCCGACCTCGGCGCCGCTCTCCACGCCGCTGTCGAGCCGCAGCCCGTACGCCGCCGGCACGGCGAACTCGGCGTCCGCCCCCGGCACCTCGAAGGTGTGCAGCGTGCCGCTGGCGGGCCGCCAGTCGTGCGCGGGGTCCTCGGCGTAGAGGCGCACCTCGATGGCGTGACCGCGCGCCTCCGGCGGCGCGGCCGGAAGGCGGGCGCCCTCGGCGACCTCGATCTGCAGCCGGACGAGGTCCACCCCGTACACGCACTCGGTGACCGGGTGCTCGACCTGGAGCCGGGTGTTGACCTCCAGGAAGGAGAAGCCTCCGTCGCGCGCCAGCATGAACTCGACCGTGCCCGCGCCGGTGTACCCGATGGCGCGCGTCGCGCTCGCCGCCGCCCCGCACAGCCGCGCGCGCAGCTCGGGACCGACCGCCGGGGACGGCGCCTCCTCGATGATCTTCTGGTGGCGGCGCTGGATGGAGCACTCGCGCTCGCCGAGCGTCCAGACCGTCCCGTGCGCGTCGGCGAGGATCTGCACCTCGATGTGGCGGGCGTCCTCCAGCAGCGGCTCGCAGAACACGGTCGGGTCGCCGAACGCCGACTCCGCCTCCCTGCGCGCCCCCGCGACGGCGCTCTCCAGCTCCTCGAGCGTCCTGACGACGCGCATGCCGCGCCCGCCGCCGCCCGCGGACGCCTTGACCAGCAGCGGCAGGTCCGCGTCGCCGACCCGGACGGGGTCGAGCTCGGGCAGCACCGGGACGCCCGCCGCGGCCATCAGCTTCTTGGCCTCGATCTTGGAGCCCATCGCGGCGATCGCCTCGGGAGGCGGGCCGATCCAGGTCAGGCCGGCGTCGACGACCGCCCGCGCGAAGTCCGCGTTCTCCGACAGGAACCCGTAGCCCGGGTGGACGGCGTCGGCCCCGGCGCGCTCCGCCACGGCGAGGAGCCGCTCCACCGACAGGTAGGTCTCCGACGGGGACGCGCCGGGCAGCCGCCCGGCCACGTCCGCCTCCCGGACGTGCGGCGCGGCGGCGTCGGGGTCGGAGTGGACGGCGACCGTCCCGACGCCGAGGTCCCGGCAGGCGCGCAGGACGCGGCGGGCGATCTCGCCGCGGTTGGCGACCAGCACTCTTTTGATCATTGTTCGACACTCACATCCGGAAGACGCCGAAGCCCTCGGCGCCGCGCACGGGGGCGTTGTGGACGACGGACAGGCACAGGCCGAGGACGGTCCGGGTGTCGCGGGGATCGATCACCCCGTCGTCGTAGAGCCGCCCGGACAGGAAGAACGGCAGCGACTCGGCCTCGATCTGCGCCTCGACCATCTCCCGCATCGCGCGGTCCTGGTCCTCGTCGTAGGCCTGCCCGCGCGCCTGCGCCGCCTGGCGCGCCACGATGGACAGGACGCCCGCGAGCTGCTGCGGCCCCATCACCGCCGACTTGGCGCTCGGCCAGGCGAACAGGAACCGCGGGTCGTACGCGCGGCCGCACATGCCGTAGTTGCCCGCCCCGTACGAGGCGCCCATGATGATCGAGATGTGCGGGACCCTGCTGTTGGCCACCGCGTTGATCATCAGGGCGCCGTGCTTGATGATCCCGGCCTGCTCGTACTCCCTGCCGACCATGTAGCCGGTCGTGTTGTGCAAGAACAGCAGCGGGGTGTCGCGCTGGTTCGCGAGCTGGATGAACTGCGCCGCCTTCTGCGCCTCGTCCCCGAACAGCACGCCCTGCGCGTTCGCGAGGATCCCGATCGGGTAGCCGTGGACGCGCGTCCAGCCGGTGACCAGGCTCGTCCCGTACAGCGGCTTGAACTCGTCGAACCGCGACCCGTCGGCGATCCGCGCGATGACCTCGCGCGGATCGAAGGGGACCTTCAGGTCCTCGGGGACGATCCCGGCCAGTTCCTCGGCGTCGTAGAGCGGCTCCTCGACCGGGCCCGGCGCGGGTCCGAGCTTGCGGTGGTTGAGGTTCGCGACGATCCGGCGTCCGAGGCGCAGCGCGTCCTCCTCGTCCGCCGCCATGTAGTCGGCGAGCCCGGAGGCGCGCGCGTGCATCTCGGCGCCGCCGAGCTCCTCGTCGTCGGCCTCCTCGCCGGTCGCCATCTTCACCAGCGGCGGCCCGCCGAGGAACACCTTCGCGCGCTCCCTGACCATGACGACGTGGTCGCACATGCCCGGGATGTAGGCGCCGCCCGCCGTGGAGTTGCCGAACACGAGCGCGATCGTGGGGATCCCCGCGGCCGACAGCCGGGTGAGGTCGCGGAACATGCGGCCGCCCGGGATGAAGATCTCCTTCTGCGTCGGCAGGTCCGCGCCGCCCGACTCGACCAGGTTGATGACGGGCAGCCGGTTCTCCAGCGCGATGTCGGACGCCCGGAAGCTCTTCTTCACCGTCCACGGGTTGCTGGCCCCGCCCCGCACCGTCGGGTCGTTCGCCACGATCATGCACTCGACGCCCTCGACGACGCCGATGCCGGTGACGACGCTCGCGCCGACCGGGAAGTCGCTCCCCCACGCGGCGAGGGGGCTCAGTTCGAGGAACGGCGAGTCGGGGTCGAGCAGCAGCTCGATGCGCTCGCGGGCGAGGAGCTTGCCGCGCCCGCGGTGCCGCTCGACGTACTTGCGGCCGCCTCCTTCCAGGGCCTTGGCGTGCTCGGCGTCCAGGGCCGCCAGCTTCTCCAACATGGCCGCGCGGCGCTCCCGGAACTCCGGGCTCCGCGCGTCCAGGGTGCTCTTGAGGGTCACAGAACTGCCTCCGGGATGTCGACGAGGCGGGACCGCAGCCACTCCCCCAGGGCCTTGCCCTGGGGGTCGAACCGGGTCGAGGCGGACACGCCCTCCTGCAGCAGCCCTTCGATCACGAAGTTCACCGCACGCAGGTTGGGCAGCACATGCCGCCGGACGGTGTGCTCGCGGGTTTCCGGCAGCAGCTCGCGGAGCCTTTCCGTGGTCAGGAAGGGCTCCAGCCAGCGCCACTGCGCGTCGGTGCGGGCCCACACGCCGATGTTGGCGTCCCCGCCCTTGTCTCCGCTCCGCGCCCCGGCGACACGGCCGAGCGGCGCCCGGACGGCGGCTCCCGGTGGGACGCCTCCGGCGGGCGGGGCCTCGGCGGGGGCTTCGAGGTCGCGCACGTGCGGAGCCGCGGCGATGGCGATGCGCTCGCCCTCGTGGGTCACCGCGACATGCTCGACGGCCTCGTTCGGGACGTAGGCGGGCGTGTAGACGCCGTAAGGGCCGCCCTTTCCCGGCGGGGAGGTCATGGTGAAGCCCGGATAGCCGGCGAGGGCGAGTTCCACGACGGCGCCGCTGAACGCGCGGCCGACCTTCTCCGGGTCCGGGTCGAGGACGGCGCAGCGGAGCAGGGCGGTGGCCTCCCCCTGCGTGGCCGGGTCCGGCCCGGGGGCGCCGATGAGCGTCCATTCGACGCGGGACGGCCGGCCCTCCGTGAAGGTGGCCTCCAGTTGCGCCTTCACGAGCTCGGCCTTGGCCTCGATGTCCAGGCCGGTGAGGACGAAGGTCATCTCGTTGCGGTGCCCGCCCAGGTGGTTCAGGCACACCTTGGTGGTCGGCGGCGGTGGAAGGCCCCGGACGCCGCTGATCCGCACCCGGTCGGGCCCGTCCTGCGCCGGGGCGATCGTGTCGAACCGCGTCGTCACGTCCGGGCCGGCGTAGGCGGGCGCGCCGATCTCGTACAGGAGCTGGGCCGTGACGGTCTCGACCGTGACGGCGCCGCCCGTCCCGTCGTGCTTGGTGATCACGCTGGACCCGTCGGGATGGATCTCGGCGATCGGAAAGCCCGGTGCCTTTACGTTGTAGATTTCTTGGAAGAAGGCGTAGTTGCCGCCGGTCGCCTGCGCGCCGCACTCCAGGACGTGCCCGGCGACCGTCGCGCCCGCGAGCGCGTCCCAGTCGTCGCGCGCCCAGCCGAAGTGCGCGGCGGCCGGGCCCACGACCAGGGACGCGTCGGTGACGCGTCCGGTCACCACCACGTCCGCGCCGGCCCGCAGGCACTCGGCGATCCCCCAGGCGCCCAGGTAGGCGTTGGCGGTGAGCGGCCGCCCGCGGCGGGCGTCCGCCAGGCCGAGCTCCTCCGCCCGGGGCAGCAGGTCGTCGCCCTCCACATGAGCGATCCGCACGTCGATCCCGAGCCGGGCGGCCAGCTCGCGCAGCCGGGCCGCCAGCCCCTGCGGATTGAGCCCGCCGGCGTTCGCGACGATCGTGGTGCCGCGCTCCGCGGCCAGGCCGAGGGACTCCTCCATCTGCCGCAGGAACGTCGCGGCGTACCCGGCCTCCGGGTCCTTCATCTTCCCGCGCCCGAGGATCAGCATCGTCAGCTCGGCCAGGTAGTCGCCGGTGAGGACGTCCAGCGGCCCGCCCTCCAGCATCTCCCGCACCGCGGAGAAGCGGTCGCCGTAGAAGCCCGAGGCGTTCCCGACCCGCAGCGGTTGGCTCATGGCCAGAACCCTGCCAGCCCGCCTCTAAAAAATCAATCACGCATGATTGTTTCTCTGCCTGATCGTTTGATTGACTGGAGGGCCACCGACTTCGAGGACTCCATGACCGCCCAGGCACTCCCCCGCGAACCGCAGCAGGACCGCAGCCGCGCCACGCGGCGGCGCCTCCTGGAGGCCGCCATCGGCTGCCTCGCCTCCGTGGGCTGGGCGGGCACGACGGTGGCGGTGGTCGCCGAGCGCGCGGGCGTCTCCCGCGGCGCCGCCCAGCACCACTTCCCCACCCGCGAGGAACTGGTGACGGCGGCGGTCGAGTACGGCTCGGACGTGCGGATGGCGCAGATGCGCGAGCGCCTCGACGCGCTCGCCGACCGCCGTCCCTCCACGCTGGACGTCGTCACGCTCCTCGGCGAGATGTACACGACCCCGCTCTTCCGCGCCGCGCTCCAGCTGTGGGTCGCGGCCAGTTCGGACGAGCAGCTCCGCGCGCAGGTCGTCCCCCTGGAGGCGCGGGTCGGGCGCGAGGCGCACCGCCTCACCGTGGAGGCGCTGGGCGCGGACGAGTCGGTCCCCGGCGTCCGGGAGACCGTCCAGGCGACCCTCGACCTGGTCCGCGGCCTCGGCTTGGCCGACCTGCTCACCGACGACTCGGCACGCCGCACCCGCCTGCTGCACCAGTGGGCCACCACGCTCGACCAGGCACTCGGCCGCTGATCCCCGGACAGCGCACGGTCCAAGGGAGACTGCCCACAGCGGGTCTCGCCGCCGACTGGGGCCCACCGAGGTGAGGACCGCCGCGATGCGCGGAAGGTCCTCGTACGGGGGTTCAGCGGGGTCGCTGGTCGGGCGGAGGCGGCGGGCCCGAGGGTCTGGGCGCCGGCCCTCCACGCCTCAAAGCCCGCATCGATCTGGTCGAAGGCGTCGCTGGTTCTGCCGGTGCCAGTCAAGCCTGGCTGACGAACCGCTCAGTCCAGGCGATCGCCAAACGCGCAGCCTAACGGTGGCAGACGATCTCCAAAGTGACGCCGTCGTGACCTTCCCAGAAGGTGGCGTAGTAGGTGGGGCCGTACTGCGGGAACTCCTGGGGCTCATAGAGCACGTTCGCGCCCCGCTTGACCGCCCACTCATGCAGACGGTCGACCTCCTCCCGAGTCTTCACCATGAAAGCGAGGTGCTGGAGACCCGGACGGTGGCGCGAGTAGTCACCGTCCTCCAATGCCGGGTAGAAGAACAGGTACGTGCCTGGCTTGCCGCCCGCCGGGCGGTAGGAGAACTCCTCCTCGGTGGCGAAGAAGGTTTCGAAGCCGACCAGGGGCATCAACTCGTCGTAGTACGCCCTGGCTTGGCCAAGGTCGCGGACATTTACGCCAAGGTGGCCTAGGGGCATCTGCCGATCATAGGCGCCGCACCAGGCTCGCCCACACGATCGCCGATACCGCATCGACGAACGACCGGTGACCGTGCCGCCCACTGGCAGACTTGTCCGGAGATCGGACAACCATCGGGGAGCATACGATGCTGCATCTGCTGCGCCTGGAGTACACGAGGTCGGAGGAGGACGCCGAACCCCATGTCGCCGCCCATGTGGCGTTTCTCGAACGGCATCATGGCGCGGGCACGTTCCTGCTGTCCGGCCAGACTGTTCCCTCGTCGGAGGGCGGCCTCATCATCGTCGCCGGCGTCGACCGGCAGGAGGCGGAGAAGATCGCCGCCGAAGACCCCTTCGTGAAGGCCGGCGTCGCGCTCTACGACATCACCACCATCGCGCCTGGACGCGCCCACCCGGCGCTCGCCGCCCTCACCGGCGGACGGAGTGTCCCTCCGGCATAGCGGCCGGGCAATGCGAAAAAGGCCCTGGGAAGCAGGCACGAAATGAGAAAGGCCCCTCCGGTAACGGCGGGGCCTTTCTACAATATGTGTCCGGCGGCGTCCTACTCTCCCACACGGTCTCCCATGCAGTACCATCGGCGCTGAAGGGCTTAACTTCCGGGTTCGGGATGGGACCGGGTGTTTCCCCCTCGCCAAAACCACCGAACGT
>NZ_BAABEV010000011.1:0-211005 GCF_039540335.1 Actinomadura verrucosospora
GCGAGCGCCGCGGCGGTGAGGGTCGCGGCGGCGCTCGCGGCGGTCGCGGTGGCCGTGGCGGTGCCGGTGGTGCCGGTGGCGCCGGCGGCGGCCGTGGCGGCGAGCAGAAGCAGCAGCAGGGTTCCGAGCAGCCGGCGCCGACCGCCGAGGCTGCTCCGCAGGGTGAGGGGAGCTGAGTAACCGATGCTGATCCCTCGCAAGGTCAAGCACCGCAAGCAGCACCACCCGAAGCGCCGCGGCATGGCCAAGGGCGGCACGAGGGTGACGTTCGGCGAGTACGGCATCCAGGCCGTCGAAAGCGCGTACGTGACCAACCGGCAGATCGAGGCCGCGCGTATCGCCATGACCCGCCACATCAAGCGCGGCGGCAAGGTCTGGATCAACATCTTCCCGGACCGTCCGCTGACCAAGAAGCCCGCCGAGACCCGCATGGGCTCCGGTAAGGGCTCCGTGGAGTGGTGGGTGGCGAACGTCAAGCCGGGCCGCGTGCTGTTCGAGATCTCCTACCCGAACGAGCAGGTCGCTCGGGAGGCGCTCACCCGCGCGATCCACAAGCTGCCGATGAAGTGCAAGATCGTTAAGCGAGAGGTGGGTGAGTCCTGATGGCCAAGGGTCTTACCGCCGACGACCTGCGGACCGAGCCCGAGGACGTCCTGGTCACCAAGCTCCGGGAGGCCAAGGAGGAGCTGTTCAACCTCCGCTTCCAGGCCGCCACCGGCCAGCTTGAGAGCCACGGGCGGCTGCGCACCGTCAAGCGCGAGATCGCCCGCATCTACACCGTGATGCGGGAGCGCGAGCTCGGCATCGTGACGGTCGAGGACGCCGCGGAGGGCAACGAATGACCGAGCAGACGACCGAGCAGCGGACCAGCCGCAAGATCCTTGAGGGTCTGGTGGTCAGCGACAAGATGGACAAGACCGTGGTCGTGTCCGTCGAGGACCGCGTGAAGCACCCCAAGTACCACAAGGTGATCCGCCGCACGAAGAACTACAAGGCGCACGACGAGGCCAACGAGTGCGGCGTCGGCGACCGCGTCCGTCTCATGGAGACCCGGCCGCTGTCGGCCACCAAGCGGTGGCGCGTGGTGGAGATCCTCGAGAAGGCCAAGTAGGGCCGCAGGCCCGCGGGACGCAGTCCCGCTATTGACCACAGTCTGGTTCCACCAGGCTCGGCGCCCGCGAAGGGGGCGCCGAGAACCGGTGTGACGAACAGGAGTTAGACGTGATCCAGCAGGAGTCGCGACTCAAGGTCGCCGACAACACGGGTGCGAAGGAGATCCTTTGCATCCGGGTTCTCGGCGGCTCGGGTCGGCGCTACGCGGGAGTCGGCGACATCATCGTCGCGACGGTGAAGGACGCCCTTCCCGGCGCGGGCGTGAAGAAGGGTGACGTCGTCAAGGCGGTCGTCGTGCGCACCCGCAAGGAGCGCCGGCGCCCGGACGGCTCCTACATCCGCTTCGACGAGAACGCCGCCGTCCTGATCAAGGACGGCGGCGACCCCCGCGGCACCCGTATCTTCGGCCCGGTGGGCCGCGAACTGCGCGAGAAGAAGTTCATGCGCATCATCTCGCTCGCGCCGGAGGTGCTCTGATGAAGATCCGTAAGGGCGACGAGGTCATCGTCATCGCCGGCAAGGACAAGGGCGCGACGGGCAAGGTCCTGCGCGTCATCCCCCGCGAGGAGCGGGTCGTCGTCGAGGGCGTCAACCTCATCACCAAGAACATCAAGGCCGACCAGCAGCGTGCCGGCAAGGAGAGCGGTCGCGTCACGGTCGAGGCGCCGCTGCACGTCAGCAACGTCGCGATCGTCGAGGACGGCAAGCCGGCACGGGTCGGTTACCGCACCAACGACGACGGCACGAAGGTTCGGATCTCGCGCCGTAGCGGTAAGGAGATCTGAGACCGATGACCGAGACCGTTACCGAGCGTCCCGTTCCGACGCCGAGGCTGAAGCTGCGCTACCGCGAGGAGATCGCGGGCCAGATGCGCGAGCAGTTCGGCTACGCCAACGTCATGCAGATCCCCTCGCTGACCAAGATCGTGGTCAACATGGGGGTCGGCGACGCGGCCAAGGACGCCAAGCTGATCGAGGGCGCGATCCGCGACCTGGCGGCGATCACCGGGCAGAAGCCCGCGGTGAACCGGGCCCGCAAGTCCATCGCGCAGTTCAAGCTGCGCGAGGGCATGCCGATCGGCGCGCACGCCACGCTGCGCGGCGACCGGATGTGGGAGTTCCTGGACCGCCTGCTCGCCACGGCGCTGCCCCGTATCCGCGACTTCCGCGGGCTGTCGCCGAAGCAGTTCGACGGCAACGGCAACTACACCTTCGGGCTGACCGAGCAGGTCATGTTCCACGAGGTCGACCCGGACAAGATCGACCGCTCGCGGGGCATGGACATCACGGTCGTGACGTCCGCGAAGACCGACGACGAGGGCCGGGCGCTGCTCAAGCTCCTGGGCTTCCCCTTCAAGGAGAGCTGAGCATGGCGAAGAAGTCGCTGATCGCCAAGGCGGCGCGGAAGCCGAAGTTCGGCGTGCGCGCGTACACTCGGTGCTCGCGCTGCGGGCGTCCGCGCTCCGTCTACCGGAAGTTCGGCCTGTGCCGCGTGTGCTTCCGGGAGATGGCCCACCGCGGCGAGCTGCCTGGCATCACGAAGTCCAGCTGGTGACCGCGTCCCCGGAGCGCGGCTCCGGGGGCGGCGGAAGCCGGCCTGTAATGACCAACCGGGCGCCTGAGAGGGTGTCCACGACCGCGCCAAAGGTCCACGGGCCGCATCAACCCGAGGAAACCGTGGCGAGGGAGGGCCAGTAGGCCATGACGATGACCGACCCGATCGCAGACATGCTGACGCGTCTGCGCAACGCGAATTCGGCGTACCACGACTCGGTGGCGATGCCGTACTCGAAGATCAAGGCGCACATCGCCGAGATCCTCCAGCAGGAGGGCTACATCTCGGGCTGGACCGTGGAGGACGCCGAGGTCGGCAAGAAGCTCCTGATCGAGCTGAAGTTCGGCCCGACCCGCGAGCGTTCGATCGCCGGCATCAAGCGCGTCTCGAAGCCGGGTCTGCGTGTGTACGCGAAGAAGGACAACCTGCCGAAGGTCCTGGGCGGGCTGGGCGTCGCGATCATCTCGACGTCCTCGGGCCTGATGACGGACCGTCAGGCCGGCAAGCGCGGAGTGGGCGGGGAAGTCCTCGCCTACGTCTGGTGAGGGGAGGGCACTTCTAATGTCTCGTATCGGACGTCTCCCCATCAGCGTGCCCAGCGGTGTCGAGGTCAAGCTCGAAGGCCGCGAGGTCACCGTCAAGGGCCCGAAGGGCACGCTCTCGCACACCGTCGCCGACCCCATCGAGGTCAGCCAGGAGGACGGCAAGCTCGTCGTCTCCCGGCCCAACGACGTCAACAAGGTGCGCGGCCTGCACGGGCTCACTCGGACGCTGATCAACAACATGGTCGTCGGGGTCACCGACGGCTACAAGAAGACCCTGGTCATCCAGGGCGTCGGCTACCGGGTGGTGGCCAAGGGCAAGAACGTGGAGTTCTCGCTCGGCTACAGCCACCCGATCCCGTTCGAGGCGCCGGAGGGCATCACCTTCACGGTGGAGAGGCCGACGCAGCTCGTCGTCGAGGGCATCGACAAGCAGCTCGTCGGTGAGATCGCCGCTCGCATCCGCAAGCTGCGCAAGCCCGACCCGTACAAGGGCAAGGGCGTGCGCTACGAGGGCGAGCAGATCCGCCGCAAGGTCGGAAAGGCTGGTAAGTAGTCATGGCAGGCACCAAGACCCTGGCCGGCAAGGCCACGAGCGGTCGCCAGCTTGCTCGCAAGCGTCGGCACCTGCGGGTCCGCAAGAAGGTCGTGGGCAGCGCCGCGCGGCCGCGCCTGGTCGTGACCCGCTCCAGCCGGCACGTGTTCGTCCAGGTCATCGACGACGACAAGGGCCACACGCTGGCCAGCGCGTCGACGATGGAGGCGGACCTGCGCGCCGACTCCGGCGACAAGACGGCCAAGTCCCGCAAGGTCGGCGAGCTCGTCGCCGAGCGGGCCAAGCAGGCCGGCGTCCACGCGGTCGTGTTCGACCGCGGCGGCAACAAGTACCACGGCCGTATCGCCGCTGTCGCGGACGGTGCGCGTGAGGGGGGCCTGGAGCTCTGATGGCCCTTTACAAGGTGAACGAGAGGAACCACTGATGGCAGCGCAGAGGCGTGGTGGCGGTCAGGGTGGCGACCGTCGCGACCGCCGCGACGACCGCCGCGGTGGCGCCGACAAGGGCCAGTCGTACATCGAGAAGGTCGTGGCGATCAACCGTGTCGCCAAGGTCGTCAAGGGCGGGCGGCGCTTCAGCTTCACCGCTCTGGTGATCGTCGGTGACGGCAACGGCACCGTCGGCGTCGGCTACGGCAAGGCCAAGGAGGTGCCCGCGGCGATCGCCAAGGGCGTCGAGGAGGCCAAGAAGCACTTCTTCAAGGTGCCGCGGATCCAGGGCACCATCCCGCACCTGGTGCAGGCGCGCGACGCGGCGGGCGAGGTCCTGCTCCGTCCGGCCAGCCCCGGTACCGGCGTCATCGCCGGCGGCCCGGTGCGCGCGGTCCTGGAGTGCGCCGGCATCCACGACGTGCTGAGCAAGTCGCTGGGCAGCGACAACGCGATCAACATCGTGCACGCCACGATCGCGGGTCTGAAGTCGCTGAAGCGTCCCGAGGAGATCGCGGCCAAGCGCGGCCTGCCGATCGAGGACGTCGCCCCGGCGGCCATGCTGCGCGCGCGTGCCGCGGGCAGCGAGCCGAGGGCGGAGGTCGCGTCGTCGTGAGCAACCTGAAGATCACGCAGACCAAGTCCGTGATCAGCGAGAAGCAGAACCAGCGTGACACGCTGCGCACCCTGGGCCTGAAGAAGATCGGGCAGAGCGTGGTCCGCGAGGACCGCCCCGAGGTGCTCGGCATGATCCGGACGGTGGCGCACCTGGTCACCGTCGAGGAGGTCGACTGACATGGCGGCTGATCTCGGTAAGGACTCCGCTGCGGAGACCGAGGGCGCCCCGCTGAAGGTGCACGACCTGCGTCCGGCCCCCGGCGCCAACAAGGCCAAGACCCGCAAGGGCCGTGGCGAGGCGTCCAAGGGCAAGACCGCCGGTCGCGGCACCAAGGGCACCAAGGCCCGCAGCACCGTCCCCGTCGGTTTCGAGGGCGGCCAGATGCCCCTGATCCGCCGGGTTCCGAAGCTCAAGGGCTTCAAGAACCCGAACCGGGTCGAGTTCCAGGTCGTGAACCTGGACAAGCTCGCCGCGCTCTACCCCGAGGGCGGCGAGGTCACGGCGGAGGACCTGGCGGCGAAGGGCGCGGTGCGCCGCGGCCGTCCGGTCAAGATCCTCGGCACGGGCGACATCTCCGTCGCGGTCCGGGTGAAGGCGCACGCCTTCTCCGGCGCCGCCAAGGAGAAGATCGCGGCCGCCGGCGGATCCGCCGACGAGCTGTAAGAAGGACACCTGATGCCGGGGCCGCGCCCGCATGAGGCCCGGGGCCGTGAGGCCGCCGGGTCCGGCGGGGCGGCCCCGGTGTCATCTGCTGTTAGAGTCACACGAGCGAAGGTACTCCGCGTGAGATTGCGCACTCTGCCGTCACACCGGGTATTCTCCGCCCGAACTCATGGACCTGAAACCGCCCCCTCGGCGGCCATGAACCCGCCAGTCGCGCAGGAGGAATGGTGCTGACCGCGTTCGCTCGGGCTTTCCGTACGCCTGACCTGCGTAAGAAAATCCTTTTCACGTTGTTCATGATCGTGGTGTTCAGGATCGGTTCGATCCTGCCGACGCCCAACGTGAACGTGAAGGTGCTGAAGGAGACCGCGGACGCGGCCAAGGGCAGCAGCCAGCTCTACGGCCTGGTCGACCTGTTCAGCGGCGGCGCGCTGCTGAAGCTGTCGGTCTTCGCGCTCGGCATCATGCCGTACATCACGGCCAGCATCATCCTGCAGCTGCTGACGGTGGTGATCCCGCGGCTGGAGGCCCTGAAGAAGGAGGGCCAGGCCGGCACGACGAAGATCACCCAGTACACGCGGTACCTGACGGTCGGGCTGGCGATCCTGCAGGCGACCGGCATCGTCGCGATGGCGAGCACCGGTCAGTTGTTCCAGGGCATCTCCGGCAGCGGCGACATCCTGTACGACAAGGGCATCTTCCCGATCATCACGATGGTGATCATCATGGTGGCGGGCACGACCGTCATCATGTGGCTGGGCGAGCTGGTCACCGACCGCGGCGTCGGCAACGGCATGTCGATCCTGATCTTCACCCAGGTGGTGGCGGTCTTCCCCGCCCAGTTCTGGAGCATCTACAAGACCAAGAACGGCTTCGTCTTCGCGGTCGTGATCCTGGTGGGTCTGGCGATCATGGCCGGGGTCGTGTTCGTCGAGCAGGCCCAGCGGCGCATCCCGGTCCAGTACGCCAAGCGGATGGTGGGACGCCGCATGTACGGCGGCACGTCGACCTACATCCCGCTGAAGGTCAACCAGGCCGGCATCATCCCGATCATCTTCGCGTCCTCGCTGCTCTACCTGCCGGTACTGGCCACCCAGTTGTGGCCCAACACCAAGTGGCTGCAAAAGGTCCAGCCCTATCTCCAGCAGGACAACGCCTGGCACATGGGGATCTTCTTCGTCTTCATCATCTTCTTCACGTACTTCTATGTGGCGATCACCTTCAACCCCACTGAAGTCGCCGACAACATGAAGAAGTATGGTGGATTCATCCCAGGTATCCGTCCTGGTCGGCCGACCGCCGAGTACCTCGACTTCGTGCTGACCCGGATCACCACACCCGGTGCGCTCTACCTGGGGCTCGTGTCCCTCATCCCGATGGTCGCCTTCGCACTCATGAAGGCGAGCTCGGACTTCCCGTTCGGCGGCACGAGCATCCTCATCGTCGTCGGCGTCGGACTGGATACCGTGAAGCAGATCGAGAGTCAGCTCCAGCAGCGCAACTACGAGGGCTTCCTCCGGTAGTGCGTATCGTCCTGGTGGGCCCCCCGGGTGCGGGCAAGGGGACGCAGGCCCAGTTCATCGCATCTCATCTGTCGGTCCCGAAGATCTCGACAGGTGACATCTTCCGCGCGAACGTCAGCGGCGGGACGCCGCTCGGCCGGCAGGCCAAGCAGTACATGGACCGCGGCGACCTCGTCCCCGACGAGGTCACGATCGCGATGGTCCGCGACCGGCTCGGCGAGGACGACGCCCGCGACGGCTTCCTGCTGGACGGGTTCCCGCGCAACGTCCCGCAGGCCGAGACGCTGAAGAAGATCCTCGCCGAGTGGGACACCCGCCTCGACATCGTGCTGGAGCTCGTCGTCGACGAGGACGAGGTCGTCCGGCGGCTGTCGGGCCGGCGCACCTGCGACAAGTGCGGCCGGATCTGGCACGTCGACTTCGACGACAAGCAGGACGACATCTGCGACGACTGCGGCGGTCACCTGTTCCAGCGGGACGACGACAAGGAAGAGGTCGTCATGCACCGCCTGGAGGTGTACCGGCACGACACGGCGCCGCTGGTGCAGTTCTACGCCGACGAGAACATCCTCGTCGGCATCGACGCCACCGGACCGGTCGAAGAGGTCACCAAGCGCGCCCTCACCGCGCTGCGCCCGTTGGAGAAGTGACGGGCCCGCTGGAGAGGTCGACGGGTTCACTGGAGAAGTGACGGCCCCCCGAGGGGGTCGTGGGCGCGGACGCGGGTGATCCCGCGTCCGCGCGGCCGTTTCGGCGCGAGGACCGGTGCAAGGGGAGAGATGTTCAAACGGCGCAGGCTCATGATCCAGATGAAGACCGCGGAGCAGGTCGAGCTGATGCGCGCGGCGGGTCTGCTCGTCGGCCGGACGCTGGAGCTGCTGCGCGCGGCCGCCGAGCCCGGCCTGAGCACGCTGGACCTGGACGCGCTCGCCGAGGAGCACATCCGCGACAACGGCGGCGTCCCGTCGTTCAAGGGCTACCACGGCTTCACGGGGACGATCTGCGCGTCGGTCAACGAGGAGATCGTGCACGGCATCCCGCGGGCGGACAAGATCCTGCGCGAGGGCGACGTGCTGTCCATCGACTGCGGCGCGATCGTGGAGGGCTGGCACGGCGACGCGGCGATCACAGTCCCGGTGGGGGAGATCACCGACGAGGAGCGGCGGCTGCTGGAGGTCGCGGAGGAGTCCCTGTGGCGCGGCCTCGCGGCCGGGCGCGCCGGCGCCCGCCTCACGGACATCTCCCATGCGATCGAGTCCCACATCCGCTCTCAGGGGCGCTACGGCATCGTCGAGGGCTACGGCGGGCACGGCATCGGGACCGAGATGCACATGGACCCGCTGATCCCCAACCACGGCGCGCCCGGGCACGGGCCCGTCCTGGAGCCGGGCATGTGCTTCGCGGTGGAACCGATGGTGAACCTCGGCACGAAGGAGACCGTCGAGCTCGACGACGGCTGGACGGTCGTGACGACCGACGGGCGCTCCTCGGCGCACTTCGAGCACACGTTCGCGGTCACGGCGGACGGCCCCCGCGTCCTGACGGCGCTCGACGAAGGCCGGGACCGGTTCGCGAAGCTCGGATCCGCGCCGCAGAATGGAGAGTGAAGGCAGGTCCTGAGGAGCGGAGGAGCGATGGCGCCGAACCCTGAGATCCGGGCGTCGGACGCCGACCGCGACCGGGTGGCCGCGAGTCTGCGCGAGCACTGCGCGGAGGGCCGGATCACGATGGACGAGCTGCAGGAGCGGCTGGACGCGGTCTACGGCGCCAAGACGCTCGGGCAGCTCCAGGAGGTCACGTCCGACCTGCCCGAGGAGGACCTGTACCAGCTCCCGGTCCCCGCGACGCAGAGCAAGGGCACCGCGTCGCCGGCGCGGCGGCCGTCGGGCGACCTCGGACCGCAGCGGATGGCGGCGATGTGGGGCGCCTGGGCGACGGTCAGCGCGATCAACCTGACGGTGTGGCTGATCATCCTGGTGACGTCGGGCGCGGTCTACCCGTGGTGGATCTGGGTGGCGGCCCCGTGGGGCGCCGTCCTGCTGATGCGCACGGTCTTCGGCGGGCGCCAGGGCGACCGCTGACGCGCCCGTCCGGCAGGGGCCGGGCCGGCGCGCCCGGTGCCGCCCGGCGGGGTCACTCCACGTCCATCAGGGGCCGGTAGTTCCCGGTCGGGGCGAAGTGGGTGGTGGCGGTGCCGTCCTCGCCGACGAGGTGCAGGGCGAACCCGGCGGGCTCCCCGGTGACGGCGGCGCGGCCCCGCTGGGTGAGGTCGAGGAACAGCTGCCGGTAGGTGCTCGGGCAGGTGGTGCAGACCCGTCCCGCCAGCGATCCGACCGTCGCCCGGTGCGCGTGCCCGGAGATCACCCGGACGACCTGCGGGTGCCGGGAGATCACGGCCGCGAACCCGGCGGGGTCGACGAACCGCAGGTCGTCGATGAACCGCATCCCGATCGGGTACGGCGGGTGGTGGGTGGCGATGACGGTCGGGACGCCGGGCGCGGCGCTCAGCGTCTCCTCCAGCCAGGCGAGCCTCTCCTCGCTCATGTGCCCGTGGGGGTGGCCGTCGACGGTCGTGTCGCAGCAGACCAGGCGCACGCCGGCCACGTCGACGGCGTACTGGACGGGCGCCCCGGGCCCGGTCCCCGTCGCCGCGACCGCCGGATGGTCGGCGAACGTCCGGCGCATCTCGTCGCGGTCGTCGTGGTTGCCGCACATCGGGTAGACGGCCATCGGCAGCGGCGACAGCAGCGCGTGCAGCCGGGCGTACTCGGAGGGCAGGCCGCGGTCGGCGAGGTCCCCGGTGAGCACGACGGCGTCGGGCCGCGCGGGCAGCGACAGCAGGCTCGACACGGCGGCCCGCAGCGCGCGGACCGGCCCCGAGTCGTCGTCCATCCCGCCGTTGCGTCCGGCCGCCAGATGGATGTCGCTCAGCTGCGCGATGATCGCCATCGATCGCCTCCCCGTCGCCCCCAGCACATCACGGAACCCCGCGTTCCGGGCAGCCCCGGGCGCGGGCGCCGGGACGATCTTCGCGTCCGCGCGCCGGGACTGTCGACTCGGCCCCCGCCGGGAGGGCGGTCGCCGGGGCGGCGTCCTCCGCCTCGCCCGGGCGGCGCGCGCTCAGGCGACGTGGGGGATGACGAGGGACAGGGCCGAGGTGACGTCCTCTGGAGCAGGGGCGACGTCGGGGACGACGTCGCGCAGCGCGAGCCAGCCGTTGATGGCCTGGACGGTCGGCTTGGCCTCGATGAGCTGGGGATCGTCGAGCCCGTACCAGGCGGCGACCTTGGACCACCGCCACAGCCGGTGACCGGCGGTGGACATCTCCGAGGACGGGAAGCCGGTGGCGCCGCGCGCCCCGGTGATCGCGTGCCGGACCGAGTCGAGGGACCGGCCCACCCGCTCGGCGATGTCGCGGATGGTCAGCAGCGGGTCGGCCTCCACCTGCAGGACGTGCAGGCCGGGCGCGCTCTCCTCGACGTGCCCGACCACCTCCATGATCGCCGCGGCGAGGGTGGCGCCGGGCCAGGTGCACGAGGCGTTTCCGCGCCGGTCGGCGTGCTGCGGCTCGCTGACGATCGACACGGTGACGGCGCCGTGGGTGCGGTCGAACAGCGGGTCGAGCTCGTCCTCGTAGAGGGGACGGCTGAGGATCAGCGCGAAGTCATAGCTCGGCATGCTGACCCTCCTCGAACGTCGCTCTCCTGGAAAGGTACAACGCGCAGGCGAGGTATGCTTGACTCGGGAGCAGTCTCCGGACACGTATCATGCGTCGATTTCGCATTGGACGGCCGGTTGACGTAGACTCCCTTGTCGGTCCGTCGACGGCCGCTCGATTCCCCTTCCTGGCGCATCCGCGCCGCGGTGCGGGTCGCGGCTGATTCTCCCCTGGAGAGCCGGACCGCGTCCAATGAGCCGATCAGCGAAGCGCGGAGGACATGCCCAAGAAAGAAGGGGCCATCGAGATCGAGGGCACCGTCATCGAGTCGCTGCCGAACGCCATGTTCAAGGTGGAGCTCGACAACGGGCACAAGGTGCTCGCCCACATCAGCGGCAAGATGCGGATGCACTACATCCGGATCCTGCCGGACGACCGCGTCGTTGTGGAGCTGAGCCCCTACGACCTCACGCGCGGTCGGATCGTCTACCGCTACAAGTAAATCCCACTGGGGTTGCCTTCCCCGTGCGTGGCGGCGCGGGGGTGACCCTTATCTCTAGGAGACCCAGTGAAGGTCAAGCCGAGCGTCAAGAAGATCTGCAACAAGTGCCGCGTCATCCGCCGGCACGGCCGGGTCATGGTCATCTGCTCCGACCCGCGCCACAAGCAGCGTCAGGGCTGACGCTCACAACCCAGCAAGCGCACCGCAGCCTTCACACGGCCGTACGCGCCGGGTCCGGGAACTCCCGGATCCGGCCGTACGGCAGTGTCGTGTGGAGGGGCACCCCCGGAACTCCGGAGGCCGGGGCCGCCACCCGGGCAGGGTGTATGCGGAGGCGGTGCGTCCATACCTCCGGACGAATGAAGGGAACTGCCCACATGGCACGCCTCCTCGGCGTCGACCTCCCGCGCGACAAGCGCCTCGAGGTCGCTCTCACCTACATCTTCGGCATCGGCCGGACGCGGGCGCTGGAGACCCTTGCGGGCA
Source organism: Actinomadura verrucosospora (assembly GCF_039540335.1). Classification (NCBI taxonomy): domain Bacteria; kingdom Bacillati; phylum Actinomycetota; class Actinomycetes; order Streptosporangiales; family Thermomonosporaceae; genus Actinomadura; species Actinomadura verrucosospora. The sequence goes on from NZ_BAABEV010000011.1 coordinate 11,645, forward strand.
CCAGCATCAGCGGCGACCTGCGCGTGCACCAGCTCGGCGACGACGAGCTGGTCAAGCTCCGTGACTGGATCGAGGCGAACTACAAGATCGAGGGTGATCTTCGCCGCGAGGTCCAGGCGGACATCCGCCGCAAGATCGAGATCGGGTGCTACCAGGGCATCCGGCACCGCCGCGGGCTTCCGGTGCACGGTCAGCGCACGCAGACCAACGCCCGCACCCGCAAGGGCAAGAAGAAGACCGTGGCCGGCAAGAAGAAGGCCGGCAAGAAGTAGTCCGGAGTCGGTCCTCCGGATCGATGACCTCAAGAGTAGAGAGAGCACATGCCTCCTAAGAGCCGTGTCGGCGCCAAGAAGGTGCGCCGCAAGGAAAAGAAGAACGTCGCTCACGGGCACGCCCACATCAAGAGCACGTTCAACAACACGATCGTTTCGATCACCGACCCCAACGGCAACGTGATCTCCTGGGCCTCCTCGGGCCACGTCGGGTTCAAGGGCTCGCGCAAGTCCACCCCGTTCGCCGCGCAGCAGGCCGCCGAGGCCGCCGCCCGGCGCGCGATGGAGCACGGCATGCGCAAGGTCGACGTCTTCGTGAAGGGCCCGGGCTCGGGCCGCGAGACCGCCATCCGGTCGCTGCAGGCCACCGGCCTCGAGGTGGGCTCGATCCAGGACGTCACGCCCGTTCCGCACAACGGCTGCCGCCCGCCGAAGCGTCGCCGGGTCTGAGGCAGGGGAGATCTAGAACAATGGCTCGTTACACCGGTGCGGACTGCAAGCTCTGCCGCCGCGAGAAGATGAAGCTGTTCCTCAAGGGCAGCAAGTGCGAGGGCCCGAAGTGCCCGATCGAGATCCGTCCCTACCCGCCGGGTGAGCACGGTCGCGGTCGGCCCAAGGAGACCGAGTACCTGCTGCAGCTTCGCGAGAAGCAGAAGGCGCGGCGCATCTACGGCGTGCTGGAGCGGCAGTTCCACAACTACTACGTCGAGGCGACCCGCCAGCAGGGCAAGACGGGTGACAACCTGCTCATGCTGCTGGAGCGCCGGCTCGACAACGTCGTCTACCGGGCCGGCTTCGCCAAGTCCCGCGACATGGCCCGCCAGCTCATCCGGCACGGCCACATCCGGGTCAACGGCAAGAAGGTCAACATCCCGTCGGCCCTGGTCGGCGAGGCCGACATCGTCGACGTCAAGCCCAAGTCGCTGGAGATGACGCCGTTCCAGGTCGCCAAGGCCGAGGTCGGCGAGCGTCCGGTTCCGGCGTGGCTCGGGGTCGACGGCGAGAAGATGCGGATCCTCGTGCACTCGCTGCCCGTCCGGCAGCAGATCGACGCTCCCGTCCAGGAGCAGCTGATCGTCGAGCTCTACTCCAAGTAAGGGCTCAACGCCCGCCGGGGTCCCCCGTTGGGGCCCCGGCGGATCGGGGAAGAATCCAGAACGCGGTAGTCAAATAGCGGGCACCGCGGAAAGAAGGCACCACCATGCTCATCGCTCAGCGTCCCACTCTCACCGAAGAGCAGGTTGACGAGTACCGGTCGCGGTTCACCATCGAGCCGCTGGAGCCGGGCTTCGGCTACACGATCGGCAACTCGCTGCGCCGCACGCTGCTCTCCTCCATTCCCGGTGCGGCCGTCACCAGCATCCGGATCGAGGGCGTCCTGCACGAGTTCTCGACCGTGCCCGGGGTGAAGGAGGACGTCACCGACATCATCCTGAACCTCAAGGAGCTCGTCGTCTCCTCCGAGCACGACGAGCCCGTCGTCATGTACCTGCGCAAGCAGGGCCCGGGCGAGGTGACCGCGGCCGACATCGCGCCGCCGGCGGGCGTGGAGGTCCACAACCCGGACCTGCACATCGCCACGCTGAACAACAAGGCCAAGCTGGAGATGGAGCTGACGGTCGAGCGCGGCCGCGGCTACGTCTCGGCCGCGCAGAACAAGCAGCCGGGCCAGGAGATCGGCCGGATCCCGATCGACTCCATCTACTCGCCCGTGCTCAAGGTCACCTACAAGGTCGAGGCCACCCGAGTCGAGCAGCGCACCGACTTCGACCGCCTCATCCTGGACGTGGAGACCAAGCAGGCGATGCTGCCGCGCGACGCGGTCGCCTCCGCCGGCAAGACCCTCGTCGAGCTGTTCGGGCTGGCCCGGGAGCTCAACGTCGAGGCCGAGGGCATCGACATGGGCCCGTCCCCGACGGACGCCGCGCTCGCCGCGGACCTGGCCCTGCCGATCGAGGAGCTGAACCTCACGGTCCGCTCCTACAACTGCCTGAAGCGCGAGGGCATCCACTCCGTGGGCGAGCTCGTCGCCCGCAGCGAGCAGGACCTGCTCGACATCCGCAACTTCGGCGCCAAGTCGATCGAAGAGGTCAAGCAGAAGCTCAACGACATGGGCCTGTCGCTGAAGGACTCCCCGCCCGGGTTCGACCCGAGCGCGGCGGCCGACAACTACGGCGACGACGACCAGGGCTACGCCGAGACCGAGCAGTACTAGGAACCCGAGTCCGGCGGCCGGGGGCCCGCGGTCCCCGGCCGGCCGGAACCAGCTGACACCGGTACCTGACACGGCCGGTGCAGGAAGGAAACGACATGCCCCAGCCCACCAAGGGCGCCCGCCTCGGCGGCAGCGCGGCGCACCAGCGCCTGATCCTGGCCAACCTGGCCACGTCGCTGTTCGAGCACGGCCGCATCACCACCACCGAGGCCAAGGCCCGGCGGGTGCGTCCGCTGGCGGAGAAGCTGATCACCAAGGCGAAGAAGGGCGACCTGCACAACCGTCGCCTGGTCGCCAAGACGATCCGCGACAAGGGCGTCCTGCACGAGCTCTTCACCGAGATCGCGCCGCGCTTCGAGAACCGTCCCGGCGGCTACACCCGCATCACCAAGATCGGGCCGCGCAAGGGCGACAACGCCCCGATGGCCGTGATCGAGCTGGTGCAGGAGCAGCTGGCGGCGTCCGGCGGCACGGCCGCTCCGGCCGCCCCGGCGCCGAAGGCGGAGGAGCCCGAGGCCAAGACGGAGGCCGACGACACGGCCGCCGTGGACGCCAAGGACGAGGCCGCCGGCGACGCGGAAGCCAAGGACGAGGGCGAGAAGGAGTAATCCGCCGCTTGAACTGGGCGAGCGTTTGCTCGAAGTTCGTGAGGGCCCGCCGTTTCCATCGGGACGGCGGGCCCGAACTTTGCCAGACTTGATCGCATGGTCATGGCAGGAGGGCGACGGTTCACCGGGGAGCGTGTCAGGGGAGTGCCCGACGAACGCGGGGTGCCCGGAGGGATGGACGGACGTTGCAGAAGGACGACTCGGCTGACATGACCGCACTGGTACGACTCCGGCTCGACATCTCCTACGACGGGTCGGACTTCGCGGGCTGGGCGAGGCAGCCGAACCAGCGGACCGTCCAGGGCGTCATCGAGGACGCGCTGGCCCGGATGCTGCGGCTGGACCCGCCCCCCATGCTCACCGTCGCCGGCCGCACCGACGCCGGGGTCCACGCCCGAGGCCAGGTCGCCCACCTCGTCGTCCCCGTCGCCGCCTACTCGGCGATCAACGGGACGATGCCGCGCCGCCTCGCCGGGCTGCTGCCCCCGGACGTGCGGGTGTGGCGCGTGTCGATCGCCCCGGAGGGGTTCGACGCGCGGTTCTCCGCGCTGTCGCGGCGCTACGTGTACCGGGTGTGCGACAACCCGTTCGGGGTGGAGCCGCTGCGCCGCCACGACGTGCTGTGGCATCCCCGTCCCCTGAACCTCGGCCGGATGAACGAGGCCGCCCGCAGGCTGGTCGGCGAGAACGACTTCGCCGCGTACTGCCGCAGGCGGGAGGGCGCGACGACGATCCGGGAGCTGCTGCGCTACGAGTGGGCGCGCGACGACCGCGACCCGCATCTCGCGCTCGCCACCGTGGAGGCCGACGCGTTCTGCCACTCGATGGTCCGCGCGCTGGTCGGCGCGCTGCTGATGGTGGGGGACGGGCGGCGCGAGGTCGAGTGGCCCGCGCAGGTGCTCGCGGCGCGCGTCCGCGACTCGGGCGTGAACGTGGCGCCCGCGCACGGCCTGTCGCTGGAGGAGATCCGCTACCCCGAGGACGAGAGCCTGGCCAGGCGGGCCCAGGAGACCCGCCGCGTCCGGACGCTGAACGCCACGGCCGCCGCGGCGTCCGCCGACCAGCCGGCGCCGCCCGGCGGCGCCGTGCACCGGCAGGGCTGCTGACCCCGCGGTCCCGGGCCGGGCCTACGGGCTCAGCCGCGGGACCGCGCCACGATCGGGCGCAGGTCGTAGTCGAGGAACAGCTGCGCCGCCTTCTTGATCGTCGGGTCGCCGGGCTTGGCCTTCTTCCCGTTCGCCCACTGGACGTAGGCGTAGGCGACGTACCGGCCGCGCACGGTCGCGGCCGCGTACCCGCCAGCCTGGTCGATGTCGGGGGACCGCTTGCCCGCCATGCCGCGGAACCACTCGTAGCGGGCGGGGTCGCCCGCCTTGCTCACGGCGATCGCGGCCGCCTTCGTCGGCATCACCGCGATGCCGGAGGTGACGGCGAGCTTGGTCTGCGGGTCGATGTAGGTGGCGCGGACGATCTTGCGGCACTGGTCCTTGCGGAGGGCCGCGAGCATGGAGCCGCGGGCCGCGTAGGTGACGTCCCGGTTGAGCGACCAGCGGTCCCGCAGGTACGTCCGGTCGCCGAACCGGATGGTCTCGGTCGGGAAGACGTCGCGGAACGTCAGGTCGGCGGTGTCGGTCTTCTCGTTGTTGATGTCCACGGGGGCGGCGGCCGTGGCGGACGGTGTGACCGCGGGCGTGGTCTGGGCCGCCGCGGGGGCCTCGGGGGTCTCGCCCTTCTTGCCGCGGTCGCCGTCCGAGCCCGTGCCGCCGATGAGGAACAGGGCCCCGACCGCGGCGAGGATGACCGCGGCGACGCCGCCGATCAGCACCGAGCGTCCCTTGGCGCCACCCCGGCCGGTGACGGGCATGCCCTGCGGGGGGCGTCCGGGCGGCGGGGCGTCGGCGGGGGCGGCGCCCTCGGCGTGGAAGAGCGGCGTGCCCCCCTGGTCGGAGCCGGCCGGGCCCACCGCGGCCGGATCGGTGTGCGGGAACGGGCCGCTTCCGGTGGGCGGGACGACGCCGGGCGGGAGGATGGCGTCCGGGACGAGCACGGGCGCGAGCGAGGCGGCGTCCTCCGCCTCCTTGGCCTTCTCGAACGCCGAAAGCGACGCGGGGATGTCCGTCGCGGTGTCGGTCACGGCGGGGTGGTCCACGGTGGCCTCGGTCTCTGGTGTGACGGCCCCCGCGGCCTCGCCTCGCGGCGTCGCGTCCCGGAACCCGCCCTCGACGGGCGGGATGGGCGGAAAGCCTTCGGGGTCGGTCTCGTCGGGGGAGATCGGGGGCTTGACGATCGGATCGGCGGGGACGGCGCCGCGGGAGTCGACGCGCGGGACGCCCCTCCCGGCGACGAGCGTCCCGGGCGGCGCCGAGGCGACGTGGGGAGCGGCGGGGACCTCGGAGAGGCGGGGCGTCTCGGAGGCGGAGGCGCCGGCCTCGTCCTGGACCTCCTCGGTGAGGGCGTCCTCGACGACGGGCGCCGACAGCATCTCCGGCGCGGCGGCCTGCTCGGCCGACGGGGCCGCGTCCGCGGACTCCGCGGCCCACCAGGGGGCCTCCAGCCCGAAGGCGGGGAGCTTGAGGGGAGGGGCCTCGCCGGCCTGCTCGCCGGGCTCCCGTGCGTCTCTAGGTCCAGACATAAGCAGTGAGGGTAGTCATGGGGGTCACTTCTGGAGGGGCTTGCCTTCGGTCTCCCGGTAGTGCAGCGCCATTGCCAGGTTGCTGCCCTTCACCAGCTGGGTGCCGAAGACCTGGACCGCGGCATGGTACTTGCTGGAGATCTTCTTGCCGTCCGGCCGCTGCACCCAGGTCATGATGACGTAGTGGCCGCGCGCCTGCGAGGTGCCGAGCGCCTCGCCCTTGCCGATGTTCTTGCTGACGCCCGTGCCGGGCAGCGACACCAGGAACGCGTCCTTGGCGGCGGCGGCCTTGACGGCCTTCTTGGCGGCGGCCTCGGTCTGCAGGTTGAACACGCCGACCGTGCCGACGAGGGAGCCGTTGCTGAGCGCGTAGGTGGCCCGGAGCACCTGGGTGCAGCGCCCCTTCTTGAGCGCCGCGGCCAGGGTCGTGCCGCCGACGGCGCCGGCGCAGGTCTTCTTCCCGGCGGCGGCCGTCCGCACGTACTTGTGGCTGCCCGCCTTGAACGTCGCCTTGCCGAAGATCTCCTTGAGGGTCAGCGGCACGGGGTCGGTGGTGCGGCTCTGCAGCTTCACCGGGGTCAGGACGGGCTGCGTGGGGGTCGGCGTGGCCTGCGGCTGCTGGGACGCGGCCTGCGTCGGCTTCGGCTTCGGCTTGGAGTCGCCCTTGAGCATCGACGACAGCCCGACGCCGCCGCCGATGAGGAGGATCCCGGCGACCGCGGCGCCGCCGATGATCAGCGGCAGGTTGCGGCGGCGCTCGGGGCGCTCGGGCGCGCCGGACGGTCCGGGCGGCATGCCCTCGTAGGAGCCGAAGCCGCCCTCGCCGGGGCCGTTCTCGCCGAAGCCGCCGCCGGCGGCGGACTCGTCGCCCCACGCGGGCGGCTGGTCGGACCAGGCCGCGGTCCGCTCGCCGGGCGCCTCGCCGCCGGGCGCACCACCGGGCGCGCCGCCACCGTAGGAGGGACCGCCGAACGCGTCATTGCCGAACTTCTCCTGGCCGAACGTGTCGTCGCCGAAGCCGCCCCCGCCGAACGCCGGCGGCGCGCCGGGGCCCTCGTCGCGCGGGGCGAAAGGGGATTCGTCGTTGTCGTGGCCGTACGGCGGCGCTTCGGCTCCGGGTCCGTACGGCGCGTGCGGCGACTGCCGGGGAGGCCAGTCGCCGGGTTTGCCTTGATCGCCCGGATAACCCATGGGTTGGACCTTACCGTTCCTCGTTCAGGGCTCTGGACCTTCGCGACACCCACCATGACATGGGGGCGAACCGGACGCCGGTGATTTGCCGAAGGTCGCGTCCCCGCCGGGCGGGGGCGGTCACTTCCAGCCGAAGTCCTGCGTCCACAGCCGCCCGCCGGACCCCGAGGCCATCCCGACGCCGATGGCGCGCAGCCCGCAGTTCAGGATGTTGGCCCGGTGGCCGGGGCTGTCCATCCAGCCCTTCACGACGGCCGACGCGGTCGGGTAGCCCTTGGCGATGTTCTCCGCCCCGGGGCTGCTGTATCCGGCGTCCTCCATCCGCTTCCACGGGCTGTCGCCGTTGCGGGACGTGTGGTCGAAGTAGTCGTTGGCCGCCATGTCCGCCGAGTGCTTGCGGGCCGCGGTGACGAGCCGCGCGTCGGTGCGCAGCGCGGGGCAGCCGTGCTTGGCGCGTTCGGCGTTGGTGAGGGACACCACGCTCGCCTCGGGGCCGGACGAGCCGCCGGAGCCGGAGCCGCCGGTACCGCCTCCCGGAGTCCTGCTCGCGCCCGGCGCCGACGGAGCGTCCGACCCGGGGGACTTCTTGGACTTCGAGGGCTTGGCGGACGCGCTCTTCGGCGGGTGGATCACCTTCAGCGGCGGCGTCTGCTCCTCGGCGGTCGGCGCGGGCGAGGCGCCGGTCCGGCCGCCGCCCGTCCCCGTCCCGGAGCCGGAACCCGTCCCGGTTCCAGAGCCCTTGCCGGTCGCGGCGAGCGGGTCGCTCTGCGGACCGGCCGGGACCTCCACGGTCGGGCTGTGCCGTGATCCGGAGGCGGACGTCCGCTCCGACCGGAACTGGGGCAGGACGAGCCGGTCGATCACGACGCCGGTGCCGATGGCGAGGGCGGACGCGGTGGCGGCCACGACGATCCCCTTCGCGCCCTTCTTCTTGGGGCGCTTCCCGCGCGGCGGGCGGCCGTTCCAGAACGCGTCGCCGTCGCTAGGCGACCGGTCGGCGGGCGGGGGCTCCCGGCGGGCGCGTCGCGGGCCGCTCGCGACGAGTTCGTCGCGGTAGGGAGGGACACCGGGCCGCGGGGGAACGTCGCGCGGCGCGGAGGCGTCGCGCCCGGAGGGGCCGGGGCGCCCGGCGTGGCCGGGCCGGCGACCTCCGGCGGGATCGGCTGGTCTGCGGGGAGTGGTCAGCGGGGGCTCCCGGGTGCGGGCCGGCGTGAGCCGGCGTGGACCGGTCGCCCGGCACCATATCCCGACATAGACCCTGTGTTATAGAAATGAATCCAGAAAGAGCCGATCCGCCACGAAGTGTGATCGTCGCGGTGCTGAACGTCCACTTCCTGGCATTCAAGTCATGCGGCATACTGGACCCGCGGCTGGAAGCGCCACGGCGGCTCGTTTTGACCCGTGTGCGCATGGCCGAGTATCCTGCGTGTTTGTTGTGTGCGTCGGCGCCTGCTCGCTGCAGGCGGGAGGCGCGACGACCTGTCGGTGTGTCCCCATCATGTGCCCCCGTGGCCGCGTGCGGGCCCCGGCATCCCGGAGCGCCGGGTCGGATGATCCTCTGATCGGCGCGAGCAGGATTCCGCTGCCAGGAGGCACCCGTCCGCGAGGACGGGTGGAGGATCGAAACCGCTGAGAGTCGACGAGAAACGAAGGCTTACGACCGTGCGCACGTACACCCCTAAGCCCGCTGACGTCCAGCGTCAGTGGTACGTCATCGACGCGACCGATGTCGTGCTGGGCCGTCTCGCCAGTCAGGTCGCACAGCTGCTCCGGGGTAAGCACAAGCCGATCTACGCCCCGCACCTCGACACCGGTGACTTCGTCGTCATCGTGAACGCCGACAAGGTGGCGCTGTCGGGCAACAAGCTGGAGCAGAAGCGCGCCTACCGGCACTCCGGCTACCCGGGCGGTCTGCGCTCGGTGAGCTACGGCGACCTGCTGGCCAAGCACCCCGAGCGGGCCGTCGAGAAGGCGATCAAGGGCATGCTGCCCAAGAACTCCCTCGGCCGGAAGATGTTCGGCAAGGTGAAGGTCTACGCCGGGCCGGACCACCCGCACCAGGCGCAGAAGCCGGTCCCGTTCGAGATCACCCAGGTCAGCCAGATCAAGAAGTGACGCCCGCGCACGAGCCGATCGTGCGCGACCCGGAAGCAGAGGCCGCCGGGGCACCCGCCTGACGGGCCAGCCGCCCTGGCTAGAACACCCCAAGGAGAACCGTGGACGACACCACCGGCGCCGAGCAGGCCGCCGAGATCGACTCGTACGAGGAAGCGCCCTCCGAGTACAGCACCGAGACCCCCGAGGCCGCCGGCGAGAGCTACCTCGGCCAGCCGGTCGCCACCGGCCCCGCGGCCGGCACCGGCCGCCGCAAGCAGGCCATCGCGCGGGTCCGCATCGTCCCCGGCAGCGGCCAGTGGAAGATCAACGGCCGCACCCTGGACCAGTACTTCCCGAACAAGGTGCACCAGCAGATCGTGAACGAGCCGTTCGTGCTGCTGGGCCTGGAGGGCCAGTTCGACGTGCTCGCGCGCGTGAACGGCGGCGGCACCACCGGCCAGGCCGGCGCGCTGCGCCTCGGCATCTCCCGCGCGCTGCAGTTCGCGAACATCGAGCACCGCCCGGCGCTGAAGAAGGCCGGCTTCCTCACCCGCGACGCGCGGGTGCCCGAGCGCAAGAAGGCCGGTCTCAAGAAGGCCCGCAAGGCTCCGCAGTACAGCAAGCGTTGATCGACGGCACGAGCCGTCGCACCCCGTGGCTTCTCCGCAGCCGGCCCGTACGGCCGGCGCACCCGGGTGCGGCGGCTCGTCCGCTTTTCCGGGTGTCCTCTCCCTGTTTTCCGGAACCTTCTCTCTGATCGGGAGTTGAACTGTGGCTCGTCTGTTCGGGACCGACGGCGTGCGCGGACTCGCCAACCGAGACCTGACCGCCCCGCTCGCCATGGACCTGTCCGTCGCGGCGGCGCGGGTGCTGGGGGAGCAGGGCGCGTTCAAGGGGCACCGCCCGGTCGCGGTGGTCGGCCGCGACCCCCGCGCCTCGGGCGAGTTCCTGGAGGCCGCCGTCGTGGCGGGCCTCGCGAGCGCCGGGGTGGACGTGCTGCGCCTCGGCGTCCTGCCGACGCCCGCGGTGGCGCACCTGACCCACGCCCTGGACGCCGACCTCGGCGTGATGCTGTCGGCCTCGCACAACCCGGCCCCCGACAACGGGATCAAGTTCTTCGACCGCAGCGGCTACAAGCTCCCCGACGAGCTGGAGGACCGCGTCGAGGCGCGGCTCGGCGAGGCGTGGAAGCCGCCGACCGGAGCGGGCGTCGGCCGCGTCCGGGAGGCGCACGGCGCGGTCGAGCAGTACGTCGCGCACCTGCTGACCACGGTCCCGGTGTCGCTGGACGGCCTGCGCGTCGTGATCGACTGCGCCAACGGCGCGTCCAGCGACGTCGCCCCGGAGGCGCTGCGCCGCGCGGGGGCCGAGGTCATCACGATCGGCACGGCCCCCGACGGGCTGAACATCAACTCCGGCTGCGGCTCCACGCACCTGGAGGCGCTGCAGCGCGCCGTCCGCGAGCACGGCGCGGACGCCGGCATCGCCAACGACGGCGACGCCGACCGGTGCCTGGCGGTGACCGCGGGCGGCGAGGTCGTCGACGGCGACCAGATCATGGCGATCCTGGCCCTGGACCTGCGGGAGGCCGGAGCCCTCGCCGCCGACACGGTGGTCGCGACCGTGATGTCGAACCTCGGCTTCAAGCTGGCCATGCGCGAGGCGGGCATCACCGTCGTGGAGACGGCGGTCGGCGACCGGTACGTCCTGGAGGCGATGAAGGAGGGCGGCTTCGGCTTCGGCGGCGAGCAGTCCGGCCACGTCATCATGCTGGACCACGCGACGACCGGGGACGGCGTCCTCACCGGCCTGCACCTGCTCGCCGCGATGGTGCGCCGCGGTCGCCCGCTCGACGAGCTGGCCAAGGTGATGACGCGGCTGCCGCAGGTCCTCATCAACGTCAAGGACGTCGACAAGGACCGTGCCAAGACCTCTCCCGAGCTGGCCGTCGCCGTCTCCGCCGCCGAGGCCGACCTCGGCGACACCGGCCGCGTCCTGATCCGCCCGAGCGGCACCGAGCCGATGGTGCGCGTGATGGTGGAGGCGGCCTCCGAGACGCAGGCCCAGTCGGTGGCCGAGCACCTCGCCGGCGTGGTCCGCGCGACCCTCGGCTAGCCGGACGCGCACGGCCGGACGGGCACGGGCCCGCCCGGGCTAACGCTCGTCGATCTCCAGCCGGCCGACCTTCAGGTGCCTGATCTCGACGGTCCCGGCCTGGAGATGGTCGACGACCGCCCGCTTCACGACGAGCCTGCCGATCGCGACCGCGCCGACCGCGACGGCGCCGAGGGCCATGGCCCCGAGCGCCAGGGAGCCGAGCCCGTTCCCGGCCCGCAGCGTGAGGCCGGTCGCGGACGCGCCGGTCACCTCCGCACCGGTCGCCCGCGCCCCCACGCCCCGCTCCGTCCGCACCCGCGGCCGCTCCTGCCCGGCGCTCTCCACGTCCTTCTCGGCGTCCTCGCCGCGCGCTTCGCTCATGGCACGAGCCTACGGCCCACCGGCAGCACCGCCGTCCGACGGCACTACCGGCCCACGGCACTACCGGCCCACGGCACTACCGGCCCACGGCACCGCCGGTCAGTGCCACCGCCCTTCGGCGGCACCGCCGTCCGATGGCACTGCCGGTCAACGGCAGCGCCGGTCGGTGGTGTGGCCCGTCGGTGGTGCGGCGGTCAGCAGCGGGCGAGGAAGTCCTGGAGCGCGTCGTGGTCGGAGCGCGTCACCGGCAGGGAGTACTTCTTCGCGACCGCGACGTACTTGATCGCGTAGACGCACTGGAACCCCTTCTGGGGCTTCCACTCGCCGGGGCCGGAGTCGCTCTTGTCCCGGTTGGGCACGCCCCAGACGGCGAGCAGGTTGTCGTGGTCGTTGGCGAACTGCTCGCGCCTGTCCTCGCTCCAGCGGGACGCGCCCATCCGCCAGGCGAGGGCGAGCGGGTAGACGTGGTCGATCTGGACCTCGGCGGCGTCCTTCTTCTCGAAGGCGATCTGCTTGCCGCTGTAGGGGTCGTCCAGCTTCCCGGCGAGCACGATGCAGCGGCCCTTCTTCTCGACCTTCGTCAGGTCGCGGGCGAGGACGTCGTTGCGCTGGTCGCAGCCGTTGTGGTCGGTGTCCTTCCAGCGTGTGCCGAACCGGTCGCGCCGGTAGCCGCCGCGATCACCCTCGGACGAGATCCGGAGCCCGGACAGGTTCTTGCGGGCCTTGGCCTCGTCGCCGGAGGCGGGCTTGGTCGAGCCGGACGAGGGCGATCCTGACTCCGAGAGGCCCACATCGCCCTCGCAGCCCGCCGTCGCCAGCGGGACGGCGAGCGCGAGGCCCGCCGCGGCCGTCCGCGCGGCCTTCAACAGCACCGGCGCCTGTTTCATGACTTCACCGTCCTGGGGGGAGTTTCTGGGCGTTTTTGCCAACTTGAAGGCAAATAATCGATCAAACATTCTGGCCTGGGCTTCCTCCGGCCGGGCTCGTGACCCACCACCGCGACGCTTACGGCACGATTGGCCCGTGTTGCATCTGAGAGCGATCGTTCCGGCCGACCGCACGGAAGCGGTCTGCAAGGAGCTGGCGGGCTGCGCCGGCGCCACCAACGTCGTCGTGATCGAGGGCGCCGCCCGGGCCCCGCGCGGCGACCTCGTCACCGCCGACATCGCCCGCGAGTCGGCCAACGAGGTGCTGGACGCGCTGCGCGCCCTCGACGTCGACCGGGACGGGTCGATCGCCCTCGACAAGGTCGACCTGACGCTGTCGGACCGCGCCGAGGTGGCCAAGGACCTGGCTCCGGGGCACGGCGACGACGCCGTCGTCTGGGAGGAGCTGGACCGGCAGGTCAGCGAGGGAACCGCGCTGACCTGGTCGTTCGTGGCGTTCCTCGTGCTCGCCACGCAGCTCGCCGCGATCGCGGCGCTGATCGACTCGCCGGTGCTGGTGGTCGGCGCCATGGTCCTCGGACCGGAGTTCGCGGCCATCGCGGCGATCTGCTACGGGCTCGTCCGGCTCCAGCCCGGACGCATCGTGCACGCGATCCGGGCGCTGGTCATCGGCTTCGCCGTGGCGATCGCCGTCACCTACGTGTGCGCGCTGGCCGCCCGGTGGAGCGGGGTGATCGAGCTGGACCGCCTGCCGGACGAACGCCCGCTCACCGCGTTCATCTACAGCCCGGACCGCTGGTCGTTCATCGTCGCGCTGCTCGCCGGCGCCGCGGGCGTGCTGTCGCTCACCGCGGGCAAGTCGTCGGCGCTGGTCGGGGTCTTCATCTCGGTCACCACCGTGCCGGCGGCGGGCAACCTCGCGGTCGCGATGGCGCTCAAGCACGGCAGCGAGATCAACGGGTCGCTGCTCCAGCTGGGCGTGAACGTCGCCGGAATGATCATCGCGGGGACGCTGACCCTGCTCCTGCAGCGGGCCGTGTGGGCCGTCGTGCTGCGGCACCGCGGCCGAAGGAACGCGATGAGGGGGACTTAGGTCGCCTCCGGCATCGGACCAAAGGCTGCCCCTGATCGCCCTTGAGGGTGACGTGCCATGCGGGGCCAGCCGCTAGGTTCGACGGTATGCCCATCATCGCCACCCAGGGCCTGACGATGAGGTTCCCCCGGGTGACCGCCTTGGACGACCTCTCCGTGGCCGTCGAGCCCGGAGTCGTCGGCCTGGTCGGCGCCAACGGCGCCGGCAAGTCGACGCTCATCAAGATCCTCCTCGGGCTGCTGCCGCCCACCTCCGGGACCGCGACCGTGCTCGGCCTCGACATCGCGCGCGAGGGCCTGCGGATCCGGGAGAGCGTCGGGTTCATGCCCGAATACGACTGCCTGCCGCCGGACGTGTCCGCGACCGAGTTCGTCGTGCACATGGCCCGGATGTGCGGGCTGCCGCCGACCGCGGCCCGCGAGCGCGCCGCCGACACGCTGCGGCACGTCGGCCTGTACGAGGAGCGCTACCGTCCCATCGGCGGCTACTCGACGGGGATGCGCCAGCGGGTGAAACTCGCGCAGGCCCTCGTCCACGACCCGAAGCTCGTCTTCCTGGACGAGCCCACCAACGGCCTCGACCCGGCCGGACGCGACGAGATGCTCGACCTGATCCGCCGGATCGGCACCGAGTTCGGGATCAGCGTCCTGGTCACCTCGCACCTGCTGGGCGAGCTGGAGCGGGTCTGCGAGCACGTCGTCATCGTCGACGGCGGGAAGCTGCTGCGCTCCCAGGCCGTCGAGGCGTACACGGCCGAGAGCGGCGTGCTCACCGTCGAGGTGGACGAGGGGCGCGACACGCTCGGGCAGCACCTCTACGACCAGGGCGTGGCCGTCCGTCCGGAGGGCCGGTTCCTCGTCGTGGACATCGCCGGCGAGCAGACCTACGACCTGGTCCGCGACGGCGTCGCCGAGCTCGGGCTCCGGCTGATCCGGATGGAGCAGCGCCGCCACCACATCGAAGAGGTCTTCCAGACGCCGCCCGCCCCGCAGGCCCTTGCCGCGGGGGTCGAGCCCGGCGGCGCGCAGCCCGGAGACGTGCAGCAGGGAGCGCCGCGATGAGCACCAGCACGATCCACGACATCGGCTACCGGCATTACGAGGGGCGCCGCAACGGCCGCGCGTACGTGCTGCGGTCGCTGTACGTGCACAACCTGCGCGCCGCCTACGGCCTCGGCCGTCCCGCGCGGGCGAAGGTGATGCCGTTCCTGCTGGGGGCGATCATGCTGCTGCCGGCCGCCGGGTCGGTCGCGGCGTTCGCGTTCACCAAGCAGGAGGACGCGCTGTTCCGCTACTCCTCCTACGCCAACATCATGCAGGTCATCGTGGCGATCTTCCTGGCCACGCAGGCGCCGGTGCTGGCCTCGCGGGAGGTGCGCTTCCACGTCATCCCGCTGTACTTCTCGCGCCCCGTCGGCCATCTCGACTTCGTGCTGGCGAAGGCCGCCGCGATGGCGACCGCGCTGTTCGCGCTGATGGCGGTGCCGGTCACCGTCCTGTACGTGGGCGGCCTGATCTCCAAGATGCCGGACTCCGGCGAGCAGCTGCTGAAGTACCTCGGCGCGCTCGTCGGCTGCGTGCTGTTCGCGCTCGTCCTGGCCGCCATCGGGATGGTGGTCGCGGCGTTCACCCCGCGGCGCGGTTTCGGGGTCGCGGCGGTCATCGCCGTCTACATGATCAGCGCGGCGTTCGTCGGGGCCGTCCAGGGGATCGCCGAGGCGCAGACGAACTTCACGCTCCAGGGCTGGGCGGGGCTGTTCACGCCGTTCAACCTGGTCGACATCGTCCAGGTGCGGCTGCTGGGCGCCCAGTCGTCGTCCGCCGGGGTCCCGTCCGGAGTCGCCGGCGGGGTGGTCGCCCTCGCGGTGTGCGTCCTGATCGTCGTCGGCTCGATCGCGGTGCTCTACCGCAGGTTCCGGAAGGCGGGCCTCTCTTGATGAGCGAAGCGAACCGGGGGGTGTGGGGGGTCGCCCCCCCACATGGAGGAAGACATGAGTGAGCTCATTCTGGAGAACGTGTCCCGGTGGTACGGGAACGTCGTCGCCGTCAACGGCGTGACGATGAAGGTCGGGCCGGGCGTCACGGGGCTCCTCGGGCCGAACGGGGCGGGCAAGTCGACGCTCATCCACATGATGGGCGGGTTCCTCGCGCCGTCGTCCGGCTCCGTCACGCTGGACGGGAAGCCGATCTGGCGCAACCCGGGCATCTACCGCAGCCTCGGGCTCGTGCCCGAGCGGGAGTCCGCCTACGACTTCCTCACCGGCGAGCAGTTCATCCTCGCGATGGCCAAGCTGCACAAGCTGCCCGATCCGCGCGCGGCCGCCCGCCGCGCCATCGGCCTGGTGGAGATGGACTACGCGGCCGGGCGCCCCATCGGCAACTACTCCAAGGGCATGAAGCAGCGCATCAAGATGGCGTCGGCGCTGGTGCACGACCCGCCCGTGCTGCTGCTGGACGAGCCGTTCAACGGCATGGACCCGCGGCAGCGGCTCCAGCTGATGGACCTCATCCAGCGGATGGCCGCCGAGGGCCGCACGATCCTGTTCTCCTCGCACATCCTGGAGGAGGTGGAGCGGCTCGCCAGCCACATCGAGGTGATCGTGGCGGGGCGGCACGCGGCGTCCGGCGACTTCCGCAAGATCCGGCGGCTGATGACCGACCGGCCGCACATCTTCCTGGTCCGCTCGTCCGACGACCGGCGGCTCGCCGCCGCCGTCATCGCCGACGGGTCGGCCCGCAGCGTCCAGCTCACCGACAAGGGCCTGCAGGTCGAGGCGGTCGACTTCCAGCGCTTCACCTGGCTGCTGCCGCAGGTCTCCCGGGACGCCGGCGTGCGCCTGTGGGAGGTCTCCCCGGCCGACGAGTCCCTCGAAAGCGTCTTCTCCTACCTGGTGGCCCGATGAATGGCACGATCGCGATGATCACGTTCCGGGCGATGCTCGGACGCAAGCGCGCGCTGCTCCTGCTGGGGCTGCCGCTGCTCCTGCTGGTGCTGGCGGCGGCGCTCAAGGTGACCGGCAACGACGACCTGGACGTCTCGGCGAACATCCTGCAGAAGTTCGGCCTGGCGACGCTGCTGCCGCTGCTCGCGCTGATCGCCGGGACCGGGGTGATCGGCCCGGAGATCGACGACGGCCAGATCATGTACGTGCTGACCAAGCCGGTTCCGCGCGAGGTGATCGTGCTGACGAAGCTGGTCGTGGCGATCGTCCTGGTGACGGCGTTCGCGGCGGTGCCGACGGCGCTGGCGGGGCTGATCCTCACGGGGACGACCGCGCAGCTGACGCCCGCGTTCACGATCGGCGTGCTGATCGGCGGCGTCGTCTACAGCGCGGTGTTCGTCGCGCTGGCCGTCGCCAGCCGCAACGCCGTCACGATCGGCCTGCTGTACGCGCTGGTGTGGGAGTCGCTGCTCGGCAACTTCGCGCCGGGCGCCAAGTCGGCGTCGATCCAGCAGTGGTGCCTGTCGGTGACGGACGCGCTCACCGACGCGTCGCCGGTGAGGTCGACCGTGGACCTTCCGGTGGCGATCGGGCTGCTGGTCGCGGTCACGCTCGTCGCGGCGTTCCTCGCCACCTTCCGGCTCCGCTCCCTGCCCGTCGCCAGCGCCGACTAGGGGAGCGCGGCTAGCGGGAGAGCAGACCGCGGTCCATGGCGACGACGACGGCGTGCGTGCGGTCGCCGACGTCCAGCTTCGCGAAGACGCGGAGCAGGTGCGTCTTGACGGTCGCCTCCGCGATGACGAGCCGCCGCCCGATCTCGGCGTTGGACAGGCCGTCGGCGACCGCCCGGAGGACCTCGATCTCCCGGGCGGTCAGCGCGGCCGGCTCCGGGCGGCGCATCCGGGCGACGAGCTTCTCGGCCACGCGCGGCGCGAGGACGGTCTCCCCGCGCGCCGCCGCCCGGATGGCGCCGACCAGCTGGTCGCGGGTGGTGTCCTTGAGCAGGTAGCCGATGGCCCCGGCCTCGATCGCGCGCTCGATCTCGGTGTCGGTGTCGTAGGTGGTGAGGACGAGGACGCGGGTGCCGAGCCGGGCGAGTTCGGCGGTGGCCGCGACGCCGTCCAGCACCGGCATCCGCAGGTCGAGCAGCGCGACGTCGGGCCGCAGGCGCTCGGCCAGGTCGATCGCCGCGCGGCCGTCGTCCGCCTCGCCGACGATCTCGATGCCGGGCTCGGCGGCCAGCAGCGCGACGACGCCCGCGCGCATGACCGTGTGGTCGTCCACCACGATGATCCTGAGTTTCGCGGTCATCTCACGCCCTCGCGGGGATCATGGCGAGGATCCGGGTGCCCTCGCCGGGGGAGCTGGTCACGGTGAGCTCGCCGCCGAGTTCGGCGAGGCGGCGGCGCATGCCGTCGAGGCCGAAGCCGCGCGACCCGGCCACCGCGAACCCGCGCCCGTCGTCGGTGATCTCCAGCTCGACGCCGTGCGGGTGCCGTTCGAGCACGACGCCGACCGTGGACGCGGCGGCGTGCTTGCGGACGTTGGCGAGCGACTCCTGCGTGCAGCGCAGCAGCGCGATCCGGGTCGTCTGGTCGCACTCGACGTCGGGCAGCTCGGCGTGGACGGTGAGCCCGGTGTCCTCGGCGAACCGGTCGAGGGTGCGGCGCAGGGTCCGGGCGACCGAGGCGGGGGCGACGCTGCCCTGCGACGCCGCCCCGACGAGGACGCGCGCCTCGGCGAGGTTCTCCCGCGCCGTCTGCTCGATCGAGACGAGCTGGCGGCCGCTGCGGTCCGGGTCGGAGCGCAGGCCGTCGCGAGCCGCCTCCGCCAGGACGACGATGGACGCGAACCCCTGCGCGAGCGTGTCGTGGATCTCGCGGGCGATGCGTTCGCGCTCGTCGGCGGCGCCCTGCCGGCGCTGCGCCTCGGCGAGCCGCCGCTCGGCCTCGGCCAGGTCGGCTTCGAGGAGCCGGGCGCGCTGGTCGTGCTGCCCGACCACCCGCTGCATCCACAGCCCGAACAGGACGCCCGCCGCGTATCCGATGAGCGCGGCGATCGAGTTGCCGGTGAGCGGCTCCCCGTCCGGGGCGTTGTGGAGGGCGTCTCCGGCGACCGCGGCCGCGGCGGCGGCGCCGCTGAGCAGCACCGCGCGCCGCGGGGTCCCCGCGAGGATCCAGAAGTGCGGGAGGGACGTGATGAGCAGGGACGCGGCACCGCCCATCAGGTAGGAGACGGCGCCGATCCCCCCGATCAGCGCGGCCAGGAAGGTGTTCCGGCGGACCGCCGGGTTCCCGGGGAACGTCTCGGTGATCGGGTAGCAGAGCCCCAGCGCGGTCAGCAGCGCCAGCGTGGCGGCTCTGGTGTCGTCCGGCTGGTCGGCCACCGCGAGGGCGGGCGGGACCAGTCCGAACATGATCCAGGCGGCGGCGTACCACCTGCGGAGCGCCCGCACTTGGGGACGTTCACCGGGCTGCACCATGCCGGTCAGCCTATGTTCTGCGGCAGGGGCGCGGTCGCGCCGTCCGCCGTCCGGGCGGCGCCGGGGCGATGCCGCCGGCCGGGCCACCAGCACCGGTCGCCGAGCAGAAGCATCAGGGCGGGCAGGACCGTGATCCGGATGACGGCCGCGTCCAGGAGCACCGCCACGGCCAGCGCGAAGCCCATCTGCTTCAGCTCCATGATGTGGACGGTGGCGAAGCCGGCGAACACCGTGACCATGACGAACGCGGCGCTGGTCACCACGCTCGCCGAGCCGCCGACCCCGTCCAGCACCGCCTGCCGGGTCGGGACGCCGCGCAGCGCCGCCTCCCGGATCCGGCTGATCACGAACACCTGGTAGTCCATCGACAGCCCGAACAGGATCACCAGCAGGAAGAGCGGGACGCGGGAGCCGACCGAGCCGGTGGAGGTGAAGCCGAGCAGCCCCTCGGCCCACGTCCCCTGGAAGACGAGGGTGAGCAGGCCGAGCGAGGCGCCGGCCGACAGCAGGTTCAGCAGCACCCCGATCAGCCCGAGGGCCACCGAGCGGAACGCCCACACGGTCATCGCGAACGTCACCAGCAGCAGCGCCCCGATGACGAACGGAAGCTTGCTCTCCTGGTGCTCGGGGTAGTCGGCGTAGCGGGCCACGTCTCCGGTCACGGCGGTCTCGACGCCGAGCTTCCCGACGGTCTCCGGGACGTACTCGCCGCGGACCCGCTCCAGGGAGCGCCGCGCGGCGTCGGTGCTCACGTGGTGCGGCACCGCGAGTTCGAGCAGGCTGATCCGACCGTCCGGCGAGGTGCGCAGCTCGGACGTCCCGGCGAGCAGGGGGTCGCCCGCCGCCCGTTCCGCCAGGGCGCGCAGGGACGCGGTCACCTCGTCCGCGCGTCCGGCGTCGGCCTTGACGACGATCTGGTGCATGGCCTTGAGCTCCGGGAACGCCGCGTTCAGCCGGTCGTAGGTCCGCATCGCCGGGATCTCGCGCGGGTGGCTGTCGCGACCCATGTCGGTGAGGTCGATGCTCAGCAGCGGCGCGGTCAGCGCGAGCATCGCGGTCACCGCCACGGCCAGCGTCGCGGCCGGGTGCCTTCCGGTGGGACGCAGCATCGCCCGGGTGATCCGGCCGCCGCCCGTCCGCGGCGGCTTCGGCGTCCGGCCGCGCCGGACGGCCCGCCGCTCCGCCCATCCGCCGAGCTTGGCGAGCACCGCCGGCAGGACGGTCAGGGAGCTGACCACGGCGATCAGCGTGACGACGATCGCCGCGGTCGCGATCGAGGAGAAGATCACGTCGTCGGCCAGGTAGAGGGTCGCGCTGGACGCGGCGACCGCCAGCCCGGACACCACCACCGAGCGGCCCGACGTCGCCGCGGCGGTCTCCACGGCGGCCCGCGCGTCCAGCCGGCCGCCCGAGCGGGCCCGCTCCTCCCGCTCCCGCTTGAGGTAGAAGAGGGTGTAGTCGACGCCGACCGCCATGCCGATCAGCAGGATGACGCTGGCGCCGACCCCGGCGTCCGGGAAGACGTGCGAGGCGAGCATCGACAGGCCGATCGCCGCCGCGATCGAGGTCAGCGCGAGCACCACCGGCACGACCGCCACCGCGAACGAGCCGAACACCAGCAGCAGCGTGAGCAGGGTGATCGGCAACGCGATCATCTCCGTGCGGGCGAGGTCGTCGTCGCGCAGCTCGCCCACGCCCTTGCTGATGGACGGGCCGCCGGTCTCCTCCACCCTCACGTCCGGGTGCGCGGCCCGGACCGCGGCGGTCTGGGCCCGCAGCGGCTCGACGTGCTCCTTGCCCTGGAGCTCGGAGCCCTTCAACGTCACGTCGACGCGGACCGCCGAGCCGTCCTTCGACCTCACGGGCGCGGACACCGACGCGACCTCGGGCAGCCGCCCCATCCGCGCGGCGGCGTCCCGCGCCGCCGCGTCGGCGGCCGCGCCCCCGCCGGTGACCAGCACGTGCTCGACGGGCCGCTGCTGGAGCCCGCCCTCGGCGGCGATCGTCTCTCCCCGGCCGGCCTCGCCGATCCGGAAGTCCTCGGTCGTGGCCGCGTGCCCGCCGGCCGCGACGCCGATGCCGAGGCACAGAACCACGAACAGCAGCCAGGCCGCCATGCCGCGCCAGGGGTGCCCGGCGCTCCACCGGGCCATGCGTACGAGTAGATCCGTCATACCGGAAATGCTGGCCGCGGCGCCCCGGCGCGCATGAGCCTCGACCGGTGGAACCTTCCGTCCACCGATCGGTGGACGGAAGGCGCCGGTCCGCGGGTCAGGCGGTGAGGCGGGTCAGCTCGGCGAGCATCTCGGACGCGGTGACCGGGTCGAGCGCGCCGAACGGATGCGCCTTCCCGGAGTAGCGGCCGGTCATCAGCATGACGCGCTCGATCCTCTGCTCCGCGAACTCCTCCGGGCTCAGGACGCGGATGCCGGGCTCGAACGCGACCATCACGTGCCGCTCGTCCGGGGTGATCAGGTTGACCTGGCGGCGGAACCCGCCGGTCTCCTTGTCGCCCAGCTCCCAGCCGCGGGACGTCATGCCCATGAACTTGCCGAAATGGGCGGTGACCCCCTCGAAGCGGGCCAGCCGGGCGGCGTCGCGCTCGCCGTCCTCCAGTTCGTAGACGGGACGTCCGAGCTGCGGGAACGGCTGGAGGATCTCGTAGTCCCCGAAGACCGACGCCCAGGCCGCCACGGTGTCCGCCCCGAGAAGGACCGGGTGCGGGAGCGTCACGAGGGCGTCCTGCGGGAGGACGAACTCGTCGTCATGGACGTCGGCGAGCGTGCCGTCCTCGGCGACCCGGAACGCGGCCCCGCCCGCCGACCACACCAGGCGGCGCGCGATGTGGCGCATCAGCGGGTGCCCCACGAAGACCGAGCGGAACTCCTCGGGCGTCCAGGAGCGCCCGGCGACCATCGCCTTCTCCAGCCGCTTGATCTGGTCGGCGGCGACCGCCCGTGCCTCCTTCTTCAGGTCGGCGAACCGCTGGTAGGCGAGCGGCGCGAGCTTCTCGTCGTCCCTGACGCCCGGCTTCGGCAGCGTCTTGCGGGGCTTGCCGTCCTCGTCGGTCACGAAGGGCTTGAGCTGCTCGTCGAAGCCGACGACGAAGCGGCGCGTGCCGTAGTCGAGCGTCATCGAGCCATCGGCGTCCAGGCCGAGGTCGGGGACGAGCAGGTCCGCCAGCTGCTCGGAGGTCAGCCCCCGCTCCCGGGCGGCGGCGTTCAGCCGGCCCTGCGCGCGGGGCCGCAGGTGCTTGGCGTCGGCGCCCCGCCGGACGATGCGGTCCAGATGGCGCAGCTTGTCGTCGGCGGGCATGTCGATCGCCATGAGGACGTCGAGCGCCGTCCACCCCTTGAACGTCCAGGTGTAGTAGTTGTCCCAGCGCACCATCCGGTCGGTCAGCCGGGCGGCCGCGGCGGCGTCGCCGAAGCGCCGCAGGGCGTACTGCACGCCCTGCGACGCCCACAGCCCGCTGCCCCGGTCGTGGACGCTGAGGGCCAGCGCGAACTCGGCCAGGGACTCCGGGTCGCACAGCTCGACGACCTGCTCGCACCCCGGGTACGGGTCCTCCTGCGTGGAGATCAGCAGCATCGTCACGAAGTGCCGGGCGGCCTCCACCGGCAGCGCCCGGTCGCGGCCGCGCAGCAGGAGCCGCGGCAGCTTGCGAACCGTCTCCTCGTCCCATTCCGGGAGATCGTCGGGATACTGGTCCAGCGGGTCGGTGCGCAGCGCCTCGATCGCCGCGACCACCTCCTCGCCGTACCCCCGCGCCGCGTCCACGAGGCAGCCGCTGCCGTGCTCGCGGGCGATCAGCGTGAGGCCCTGCTCGGCCTTCGTGCGCTTGGGGCCGGGCTTGCGCAGCGCCTCGGGGATCACGAACGGGGCCGCCCCGGCGCCGTGCCAGGTGAACCAGAGCCGCGCGGCCTCGTCGACCCGGCCGAGCGCGCCGATCATGATCTGCGCGGTGGCGTCGTCCAGGAACGGGACGAGCGCCGCCGCGCAGGAGATGTGACACTTCGCCGCGTGGAGCAGCAGCCGGTGGGCGGCGAGGCCGCGACGCGCGGTGAAGTGCTTCACCGGGACCACGTCTACGTAGCTGTTCCAGTCGTCGTAGTAGCGCTCGTCGGCGAGAAGCTCTTCGGCGAGGTCGTCAGGACCCTGCATCACCAGCCAGTAGTAGCCGCGGCGCCGGTCTCCGCCCCGCGGGGACTCCAGCATCTCGCCACTGCGGAACCGCTCGGCCAGCGCCTTCCAGTCGGGCTCCTCGGGGAAGGGCTCGTACGCCTTCGGGAACATGTGCGGGGTCTTCGCCCACTCGTCCCGCAACCCGGGCGGCCAGGACTCCACGGTGGGCGTCTTGGGCCGCTTCAACCCCTTCAGAACGACCGGTTCGGCACTCGCGGGGCGGCGACGCTTCCATGGCGGTTCGACGAGCAGGCGGGGCAGCGCGCTTTCGGGGGCGTCCTCGACGCCGGGAATGTCGGTCATCGCTCCAGTTTCACGGCAGGCACGGACAGTATCGATCGTCAGACGCACGCCCGCGACGCCCGGTTCGGCCGGGTCCCGGGCCGGGTCGGTTCACAATCGATGTGACGCGTGTTACAACGGGCGAGGGGATCTTGTAACGATCCATCAGGGAGTGTGCTCATGACAGTTTCGCGCCGCCAGCTCCTCGCAAGGACGGGTGCGGTGGGGGCGGGGATCGCCTTCACCGGAGCCGTGGAGCAGCTGTTCGCCGGAAGCGCGTCCGCCGCCCCGACCGGCGGCCACGACGGGTACGGGCCCCTCGTGCCCGACCCGAAGGGGCTGCTGGACCTGCCGCGCGGCTTCCGCTACACCGTCCTGTCCCGCGAGGGCGAGCCGCTGCGCTCGGGGGAGGGCCCGGTGCCGAGCCACTGCGACGGGATGGCGGCCTTCCCCGGCCGCCGGGGCCGCACGTGGCTCGTCCGCAACCACGAGAACCGGCCGACCGCCGAGCACCGGGTGCCGGCGGTCGAGGGCGTCACCTACGACCCGGGCGGCCTCGGCGGCTGCACCGCGCTGGAGGTCGACGCCGCCGGGCGCGTGCACACCGAGCGCGTCGCCATCGCCGGGACGGCCGTCAACTGCGCGGGCGGTCCCACCTCGTGGCACACGTGGCTGACCTGCGAGGAGACCGAGGACAAGGCCGGCACCGGGAACTACACCAAGGACCACGGGTTCATCTTCGAGGTCGACCCGTACGACCAGGGCCGCACCGACCCCGAGCCGCTGACCGCGATGGGGCGGTTCCAGCACGAGGCGATCGCCGTCGACCCGCGCGACGGGACCGTCTACGAGACCGAGGACGCCTTCGACAAGCCGTTCGGGCTGTTCTACCGGTTCCACCCGAAGCGGCCGCGCGGCGGCTTCGGCAGCCTGCGGGCCGGCGGACGGCTGGAGGCGCTGTGCGTTCCGGGCGTCCCGGACCTGTCGGTCGTGCAGGAGCCCGGCACCGTGTTCGACCACGTCGAGTGGAAGAAGGTGCCCGACCCGCTCGCGGCGCAGACGCCGATCCGGTTCCAGGACTTCGGGTCCGGCGGCATCACCCACGCCCAGAAGCTGGAGGGCTGCTACTGGGGCGGCGACCGCGTCTACTTCGTGTCGAGCTTCGCGAAGAAGAAGGACGGCTCCCAGGCCGACCACTTCGGGCAGGTGTGGTCCTACGAGCCGCGCCACCGCCGGCTCACCCTCGTCATCGTGTTCGGCCCGGACACCGACGTCGAGAAGCCCGGAGAGTCGCCCGACAACATCTGCCTGGCGCCGCAGGGCGGCCTGATGGTGTGCGAGGACGGCAACGGCGCCCAGCATGTCTTCGGCGTCTCCCGTCGCCGCACGGTCTACCCGATGGCCCGCAACAGCCAGAACATCGGCACGGAGACCGAGCCGGAGTGGGGCGAGTTCGCCGGAGTCACGTTCTCCCCCGACGAGCGCACGATGTACGTGAACGTCTACACCCCAGGCACCACGTTCGCCATAACAGGCCCCTGGACCCGCTGACCCGCCGCGCCCACGGAAGAGGTCCTTCGACCGCCGCCCCCAGCCACCACCACCACGCAACAACCCGAAGGGCCGCGATCGCGTCCGAAGGCAGGTTCGAGCTTGCGAGAACCTGATCGCGCAGCGAGCCGCCAGGCGAGTCGAAGCGATGCCAGCGATCGCCGCGGTGCTCGACGATGGAGGGCCGCCAGGCCCGAAGGAGGAGAGCACTGCAATAAGCACAGGAGGGCCTTCAAGGCCCGAAGGAGGAGAGAAATCAGATCCGACGGAGTCGGATCCGTTGAACAGAGTGCTGTTTGTCCTTGTGGAGGACGAGGGTGGCGCGGGCGCGGGTCGGGAGGATGTTGGAGACGAGGTTGATCTCGTTGACGTCGCGCCAGACGCGCTGGGCGAACGCGGCGGTCTCGTCCTCGTCCAGGTCGCGGGCGTACTTGTGGAAGTAGGAGCGCGGGTCGGTGAAGGCGGTGCGGCGCAGCGCGAAGAGCCGGTCGATGTACCACTGCCGGATGTCCTCGACCCGCGCATCCACATAGATGGAGAAGTCGAAGAAGTCGGATACGCCCAGGGTGCCGGGCGGGGGCGCCTGCAGCACGTTGAGGCCCTCGACGATCAGGATGTCGGGGCGCCGGACGGTCTGCGTCGCGCCCGGGACGATGTCGTACTCCAGGTGCGAGTACACCGGGATCGACGCCTCCGCCGCGCCCGACTTGATCGCCGACACGAAGCGGACGAGGGCGCGGCGGTCGTAGGACTCGGGGAACCCCTTGCGGTCCATGATCCCGCGCTCGGCCAGAACGGCGTTCGGGTACAGGAAGCTGTCGGTCGTGACCAGCTCCACGCTCGGGTGCTCCGGCCAGCGCGCGAGGAGCGTGCGCAGCAGCCGGGACGTGGTGGACTTGCCGACCGCGACGCTGCCCGCCACGCCGAGGATGAACGGGGTGGGCCGCACCTCGCCGCCGAGGAAGCCGCTGACGGTGTCGCGCAGCCGCCCGTCCGACAGGAAGAACAGGTTGAGCAGCCGGGACAGCGGCAGGTAGACCTCCTCGACCTCGGTGATGTCGATCGGGTCGCGCAGGCCGCGCAGGGCGTCCAGCTCACCGGGCGTGAGCGGGAGCGGGGTGTTCTCGCGCAGGCCGCGCCAGGCCTCACGGGAGAGTTCCACGTAGGGGCTCGGCACGCTGTCCCATCCGCTCGTCATGGCTGAACAGTAACCGGGCTGCGTTCCGGTCACCGGGTTTCCACCGGTCGTCCACGCTAGCGTCATGCCAGGGCGGCCCTCGCAGGTAGGTCCGGTGCGCCGTACCGAATAGAGTTGCCGCCATGTGCGGAATCGTGGGTTACGTGGGCGGCCGGTCCGCCCTCGACGTGGTCGTCGACGGGCTGGCGCGGCTGGAGTACCGCGGCTACGACTCGGCCGGAGTGGCCGTGCTGGCCGACGGGAAGCTGGCGACGGCCAAGCGCGCGGGCAAGCTGGTGAACCTGCGCGGCGCCCTGGAGGAGGAGCCCCCGCCCGCCGGGACGCTCGGCATGGGGCACACCCGGTGGGCGACGCACGGCCCGCCGAACGACCGCAACGCCCACCCGCACGTCGACTGCACCGGCTCCGTCGCGGTGATCCACAACGGCATCATCGAGAACTTCGCGGAGCTGCGGGCGGAGCTGGAGGAGGCCGGGCACGGGCTTGGCTCCGACACCGACACCGAGGCCGTCGCCCACCTGCTGGAGGACGAGCTGAAGGGCGGCGGCGACCTCGCCGACGCCATGCGCCGCGTCTGCGGCCGGCTGGAGGGCGCGTTCACGCTGGTCGCGACGCACACCGGCTCGCCGGGCCTGGTCGTCGGGGCGCGCCGCAACTCCCCGCTCGTCGTCGGCGTCGGGGACGGGGAGAACTTCCTCGCCAGCGACGTGGCCGCGTTCATCGAGCACACCCGGGACGCGATCGAGCTGGGCCAGGACCAGATCGTCGAGCTGCGCGCCGAGGGCGTGAAGGTCACCGACTTCGACGGGCGCCCCGCCGAGGTGAAGGAGTACCACGTCGACTGGGACGTGTCCGCCGCGGAAAAAGGCGGCTACGACTACTTCATGCTCAAGGAGATCGCCGAGCAGCCGCGCGCCGTCGCCGACACCCTGCTCGGCCGGATCGGCGCGGACGGGCGCCTGCACCTGGACGAGATGCGCATCCCGGACCGCGAGCTGCGCGAGGTCGACAAGATCATCATCGTGGCGTGCGGGACGTCCTACCACGCCGGGCTGATCGCCAAGTACGCGATCGAGCACTGGGCGGGGCTGCCCTGCGAGGTCGAGCTGGCCAGCGAGTTCCGCTACCGCGACCCGATCCTGTCCCCGACGACGCTGGTCATCGCGATCTCCCAGTCGGGCGAGACGATGGACGCGCTGATGGCCGTCCGGCACGCCCGCGAGCAGAAGGCCAAGCTGCTCGGCATCTGCAACGTCAACGGCTCCACGCTGCCCCGCGAGTGCGACGGCGTCCTCTACACGCACGCCGGGCCGGAGATCGCGGTCGCGTCCACCAAGGCGTTCCTCACCCAGCTCGTCGCCGTCTACCTCATCGCCCTCTACATCGCGCAGGTGCGCGGCACCAAGTGGGGCGACGAGGTCTTCGCCATGGTCCAGCTCCTCGAACGGATGCCGGAGAAGGTGGAGAAGGTCCTGGAGACCATGGAGCCGGTGCGGGAGCTGGCCCGCTCGCTGGCCGGCGAGCGGTGCGTGCTGTTCCTCGGCCGCCACGTCGGCTTCCCGGTCGCCCTGGAGGGCGCTCTCAAGCTCAAGGAACTGGCGTACATGCACGCCGAGGGCTTCGCCGCCGGGGAGCTGAAGCACGGCCCGATCGCGCTGATCGAGAAGGACCTGCCCGTCGTGGTCGTCGTGCCGCCGCGGGCGCGGGACGTCCTGCACGACAAGATCGTGTCGAACATCCAGGAGATCCGGGCCCGCGGCGCCCGGACGATCGTGATCGCCGAGGAGGGCGACGCGTCGGTCGAGCCGTACGCGGACACCCTGATCAGCGTCCCGGCCGTCCCGACGCTGCTGCAGCCGCTGGTCACGACCGTCCCGCTGCAGGTCTTCGCGTGCGAGCTGGCCACCGCCAAGGGCCACGACGTCGACCAGCCCCGCAACCTCGCCAAGTCCGTCACCGTCGAATAGCGGCCGGTCCGGGCGGACAACCCGAAATCGACTGAACCCTCCGGCGCCGGGCCGCGTCCCATCGGAATCGGGACCGGCCCGGCGGCGGAGGTGACGGGTGGCAGGAGAAGGCGGCCTCGCGATCGAGGCGCGCGGGGTGGTGCGGCGCTTCGGGGCGGTGGAGGCGCTGCGCGGCCTCGACCTCACCGTCCCGTACGGGCAGGTCACGGCGCTCGTCGGGACCAACGGGGCGGGCAAGACGACGCTGCTGCTCATCCTGGCGACCCTGCTCGCGCCCGACGCGGGCACGGTGCGGATCGCGGGCCACGACGCGCTCGCCCATCCCGCGCGGGCCCGCGAAGCGCTCGGCTGGATGCCGGACACGTTCGGCGTGTACGACCAGCTCACGGTGGACGAGTACCTGGGGTTCTTCGCCGACGCCTACGGGCTGTCCAGGCAGGAGCGCCCGCGCCGGATCAGGGCGCTGCTCACCCTCGTCCACTTGGAGGACCGTCTCGGACAGCCCGTCCACGCCCTGTCACGCGGGCAGAAGCAGCGCCTCGGGATGGCGCGGGCCCTCGTGCACCGGCCGCGCGTCCTGCTGCTGGACGAGCCCGCGTCCGGCCTCGACCCGCGGTCCCGCATCGAGCTGCGCGACCTGCTGCGCTCCCTCGCGGCCGAGGGGACCGCGGTGCTCGTGTCGAGCCACATCCTCAGCGAGCTGGAGGAGATCGCCGACAGGGTCGTCCTGGTCGACCACGGGCGGACGGCCGGGGACCACGCGATGGCGGAGATCGCCGGCGCGTCGGCCCGGGTCCGGTGGCGGATCCGCTCGCTCGACCCCGAGCCGCTGGCGGCCGCGCTGGACGGCGAGCCGGAGCTGCCGTGGGCGCGGGCGGCCGACGCGGCGGGAGGCGCCGAGGTCGGTCCGCTGACCGAGGCCGAGGCGGCCGGGCTGCTGGCCAGGCTCGTCGCCGCCGGCGTGCCCGTCAGCGGCCTCGCGCCCGCGGGCAGCGCGCTCGAATCCGCCTATCTCGCGATGACCGAGGACCGGAGGTGAGCGCCGTGACCGCACGCGGAGTCGGCCTGGTGGCGCGGCAGGAGATCAGGACGCGGCTGCGGACCGGACGCTGGAAGACCCTCCTCGCGGTCTGGTTCCTGGTCGTCAACGGGCTCGGGCTGCTGTTCCGGGTGGCGCTGGAGTACGGCGACGCCTCCTCCTACGGCGAGCCCGGCGTCCCCATGTTCGGCGGGGTCCTGCTCGGGGTGCTGGTGCTGACGCTGCTCGTCTCCCCGGCGCTCGGCGGGCAGTCGGTCAACGGGGACCGGGAGCGCGGGACGCTGGCGACGCTGCAGGTCACCCGGCTCACGCCGGGCGAGATCGCGCTCGGCAAGCTCGCCGCCGCCTGGGGGACCGGGCTGGTCGCGCTGCTCCTGACGCTGCCGAGCCTGCTGCTGCCGGTCGCCGAGGGCGCCATCGGCGCGGGCCGGGCCCTCGTCGTCCTGTTCGTGACGGCGCTGATGATCGGCGTGGTGTGCGCGGTCTCGCAGGCTTGGTCGGCGGTGCTGGCCCGCAGCGTCACCTCGATCCTGATGTCGTACCTGACGGTGTTCGGCCTGCTCGTCGGGACGCCGCTGCTGTTCACGCTGGCGGTACCGCTCACGTCCGAGCACGTCGACGGCGCCTACGGCGGGTACGACCGGGACCACACCGAGCGGATCTGGTGGCTACTGGCCCCGAACCCGGTCGTCGCGCTCGCGGACGCGGCGCCGCGCCTGCCCGAGCGCCGGATCATTGTCGGCGACCAGGTGATCACCCGTTCGGCGTCGTCCGACCCGCTCGGACAGATCAGCCGCAGCGTGCGCGGGCTCCGCGAGGCGGACCGCGGCTACGAGCCGCACCGCCGGGACGGGGCCGCGGTGTGGCCGTGGGGGCTGGCCTTCGACCTGGCCCTCGCGGGAGGCGCGGTAATGATCACGGCCTCCCGCCTGCGGACGCCATTGCACCGGGTTCCCCGAGGCGTTCGCGTGGCGTGAACGGGACCCCAATGCGATCACCTTCCGGGAAATGCGATCAGCGGGAGCGGGGGTGCGGCGGAAAAACATGGGGCTTATCATGCGGCGGCGCGTATCCGCTCCCGCTGGACGCAATTCTCTGGCCGGTTGGGAATCTCTCCGGCGATGCAAGTTGCAGTGACTATTTCAGCGGGTGGTCGAAACGGCCGCCTTTGGCCTCCTCCGTGAACCTGCGCCATTCGTCGGGCCGGAACGACAGGATCGTCGCGGCGTCCTCGGTGTCGCGTACGGATATGGCGTCCTCTCCACGCCGTGCGACCTCGACGCAGCCGTTGCTGGCGCCGCATCGAGCGCTCTTTCTCCATCGGGCGGGCGGTGTCCCCTGGAAACTCATTCCGGCTCCCTGCATTGAAAGTTGCATTGCCCGCGGCCGCGCTGCCGGTGCTCAAGCACACGGTAACAAGATCGCAAAAAACGCCTGATCACGTCCGGGTGGCGCGGTACCCGTGTGACAGGCGTGCCGAGGTAGTTCCAGAGTTGCGGGTGGGAGGGCGACGAGCCGGGTCAGCGGTGGACCCGGCCCCTGCGTCGTGGCCCCGCGCCGCCCTGTGCGGACGGGGCCGGACGGCGCGTCGGCGCCGGGTCAGCAGCCCAGGTCGAAATCACCCTTCTTCGCTCGTTTGAGAAATTCCCGCCATTCTGCCTGAGAGAACGACAGGACCGGACTCTGCGTGCCGTGCTTCGCGTCTCGCGCCCCGATAAAACGGGAAGAATCGGCCAATGTGGCGATCTCGACGCAGGTGTTGCTCGCCCCGCAGTGGGCGCTTTTCCTCCATTGTGGTACAGGAGTGGCGAAAGGGGACACTCGGTGCCTTTCACAAAAATTGAGCCCCTCGGCGGACCGTCACCACGCCTCTTTGACCTCGGCGATGCGCCGCCGCGATTCCGCGGCGTCCAGCGCCTGCCGGGACAGGCTCGAATAGGCGAGCCGGTACATATAGGTGACGGCTTCATCCCCGAAGTGGCTGATCGTCAGTGATTCGGTATGCACGATATCAGGAAAGGTGATGTCGTGCACCGAAGAGAATTCTAGAAGGATAAACGATTCAGCCAACACCGAGTGTGCTATGTCCAAGGGCAAGATCTGCACGTTGACGTTCGGCCGCTCGGTCATCTGGTACAGATGTTCGAGTTGCTCGCGCATGACCTTGTGATCGCCGATGCGGCGCCGCAGAACCGCCTCGTCGATAATCGCCGACAGTTCCAGCGGAGTGGGCGCGTCCAGCAGTTCGCGCCGCCGCATTCGCACCTCCAGCCGGCGTTCGAGTTCCTGCGGGGGCAGGGTGGCCAGGTCGCTCCAGCCGCCGATCACATTTCGGGCGTAGCTCTCCGACTGCAGCAGCCCGGGAATGACCGTGCTGCCCCATTCCCTGGCCGCCGTGGCCTCGGACTCCAGCGCGATGAAGTCGGCGAGCGGGCTCGGCAGGTCGCGGTAGTCCTCCCACCAGCCCCGCTGGGCGGCGTCGTGCGCCAGGGCGATCAGGTCGTCGTGCCGCGGGCCGTCGATCTCGTACAGATCGAGCAGCCGCCGCACATCGCCGATCTTCGCGCCGGTCCGCGCGTTCTCGATCCGGCTGACCTTGGCTGTGGACCAGGCGAGCCGTTCGGCGACCTCGTCTCCGGTCAGACCCATGCGCTCGCGCAGTCTCCGGAGCTCGGCGGCCAGCCGCCGCTGCCGGACGGAGGGACCTCGGGAAGTGCTCATTGCTCGGGCCTCTCCAGTCCCGGCGGACTGATCTGGGCGCATTCTGCCGCACCGGGGGGTCGCGGCGCGAATACATCGGACCGGTGGAGCAAGATTCTACGGCTGAAGATTCTTTTACGCACATGACACCGAAACTTGCGGTGCAAGTTGTGATCACCCCTGCCGGAGGTTGCGGACGGTCCCCACGTGGCACTCTAAGTGTGTGATCGACTTGGGGAGCCGCGGATGAGGTACGCGCACGAGGTCGGCAAGGTCCGGGCGGCCGAGCAGGCCCTCATGGCCCGGCTCCCGGACGGCGCCCTGATGCAGCGGGCCGCCGCCGGGCTGGCCTCGGTCTGCGCGCGCCTCCTGCCCGCCGTGTACGGGGCCCGCGTCGTCCTGCTGGTCGGCGGCGGCGACAACGGCGGCGACGCCCTGTACGCCGGGGCCCGCCTCGCCCGGCGCGGCGCCCGCGTCTGGGCCGTCCAGGCGGGGTCCGGCGTTCACCCCGGCGGGCTGGCGGACCTGCGCGCCGCGGGCGGCCGCCTGCTGGACTCCGGCGCTGAGGCCGCGATCGCCGGCGCCGACCTGATCATCGACGGCCTGACCGGCATCGGCGGCTCCGGCGGCCTCCGCGAGCCCCACGCCCGCTACGCCGCGCTCGCCTCCGAATCCGCCGGGCTCGTCGTCGCCTGCGACGTCCCGAGCGGCGTGGACGCGAGCACCGGCCGCGTCGAGGGCGCCGCCGTCCACGCCGACGTCACCGTCACCTTCGGCACGCACAAGCCGGGCCTGCTCATCGACCCGGGCGCGGCCCACTGCGGCGTGGTCGAGCTGGTCGACATCGGGCTCGGCCCCGACCTGCCGGACCCCGACGTCGTCGCGGCCCGCCCCGCCGACGTCGCCCCGCCCGAGCCGCGCCCCGAGTCCGACAAGTACCGCCGCGGCGTCGTCGGCATCCTCGCCGGCGGCGACCAGTTCACCGGCGCGGCCGTCCTCAGCACGGGCGGCGCCGTCCGCGGCGGCGCCGGAATGGTCCGCTTCGCCTCGGTGGAGCGCCCGGTCGGGCTCGTCCGGAGCCGCTGGCCCGAAGCGGTCACCACGGTCATCGAGCCGGGCCGCCACGACGCGGGCGTCCTTGAGCGCATCGGACGGGTCCAGGCCTGGGTCGCCGGCCCCGGCCTCGGCACCGGCGACGCCGCCGAGTCGCTGCTGGAGGCCGTCCTCACCACCGACCTGCCCGTGCTGGTGGACGCCGACGGCCTCACCGTCCTGGCCCGCCGCCGCGACCTGCTGCGCCGCGCCGCCCCGACCGTCCTCACCCCGCACGCGGGCGAGCTGTCGCGCCTCATCGCCGCCGCCCGCGAGGACATCGAGGCCGCCCGGCTCGACCACGTCCGCCGCGCCGCCGCCGAGCTCTCCGCGACCGTCCTGCTCAAGGGCTCCACGACCCTGGTCGCCGAGCAGGACCGCCCCGTCCGCGTGAACCCGACGGGCACCCCCCGCCTCGCCGCCGCCGGCACGGGCGACGTCCTGTCGGGCCTGATCGGCGCCCTGCTCGCCGGCGGCATGCCCGCCCTCGACGCGGCCGCCGCCGGCGCCTACCTCCACGGCCTCGCCGCCCGCCTGGCCTCGTCCCCCACCCCCGGCGCCGAGGCCCCCATCAGCGCCCAGGACGTGGTCGACGCCCTCCCCGCCGCCTTCAGGGTCGTCTCCGCCCAGGGGTAGCGATCCCCCGCCCCGCGCGGGGCGGGGGTCGAACCCACAGTCGGGCATTCGCGTCATACAGGGCAGAAGGGGTGCCGGGGGCGGGCTCGTGCGGGGCCGTTCCGGCCGTGACCTGGGGGATGAGGCGCGGGCATGGGGGTGGGGACGGCAGACTGGGTGACCATGAGGGTTCCTGCGGAGGCACGGGTCGATCTCGGCGCCATCGGCCACAACATCGGGGTGCTGCGCGAGCGCGCGGGGGGCGCCGAGGTGATGGCCATGGTGAAGGCCGAGGCGTACGGGCACGGGCTGGTGGAGGCCGCCCGCGCGGCGCTCGCCGGCGGCGCGTCCTGGCTGGGCGTCGCGAAGCTGGCGGAGGCGCTGCGCCTGCGGGACGCGGGGGTCACCGCCCGCACGCTGGTCTGCCTGGGCGTTCCCGGCGAGCCCTACGAGGAGGCCGTCGCGCGGGGCGTGGACCTGACCGTGGGGGCGGTCTGGCTGCTGGACGAGGTCGTCCGGGCGGCGGAGCTGTCCGGGCGCGAGGCGCGGATCCACCTCAAGGCCGACACGGGCATGTCGCGCGGGGGCGCGCGGGGCGACGGGTGGGAGGCGCTGGTCGACGCGGCGCTCAAGGCCGAGGCCACCGGGCACGTGCGGGTGGCCGGGGTCATGTCGCACTTCGCCTGCGCGGACGAACCCGGACATCCCTCGATCGCGGCGCAGGTCGGCGCGTTCACCGAGATGGTCGCGCACGCCGAGAAGGCGGGGGCGCGGTTCGAGGTGCGGCACATCGCGAACTCGGCGGCGGCGCTGACGCTGCCGGAGGCGCGCTTCGACCTCGTCCGGCCCGGCATCGCGACGTACGGGCTGACGCCGGTGCCGGCGCTCGGCGGGTTCGGGCTGCGGCCCGCGATGACGCTCGTGGCGGACGCGGCGCTGGTCAAGCGGGTTCCGGCGGGCAGCGGAGTGTCGTACGGTCACACCTACCACACCGAGCGGGAGACCACGCTGGCCGTGGTGCCCGTGGGGTACGGGGACGGGATCCCGCGGCACGGGTCCAACGTGCTGCAGGTCCTCGCGGGCGGGCGCCGCAGGACGATCGCCGGGCGGGTCTGCATGGACCAGTTCGTCGTCGACCTCGGCGACGACCCGCTCGCGGCGGGAGACGAGATCGTCCTGTTCGGCCCGGGGGACCGGGGCGAGCCGACCGCGCAGGAGTGGGCGGAGGCGCTGGGGACGATCTCGTATGAGATCGTCACCCGCATCGGAGCCCGGGTGCCGAGGGCGTACCCGGGTGGGGGGCTGTAGGGGGCGCGGTCATGGACAGCAGGAACAGGCGCAGGATCGGCCTCGCCGGTGTCGTCGCGGGCGTGGGCGCCGCGGGGGTGGGGGCGGCGGTCGGGCTGCGGCACCTCGCCGTCGGCCGGGTGCGGCTGCGCCCCGACCCCGACGCGGCCGAGCCCTTCGGGGAGCTGCGCGGGCGGGAGCTGACCGTCCGGGCGGACGACGGCGTCCCGCTGCACGTGGAGGTGGACGGCCCCGACGACGCCGACCTCACCGTCGTGTTCAGCCACGGCTACACCCTCAACCAGGACTCGTGGCACTACCAGCGCCGCGATCTGCGGGGCTCGCTGCGGCTGGTGTTCTGGGACCAGCGCAGCCACGGCCGTTCGGGACGCGGCAGGCCCGGGGACGCGACGATCGAGCAGACCGGCGACGACCTGCGCGCGGTGCTGGACGCGGCCGTCCCGCCGGGCGGTCCGATCGTCCTCGTGGGGCACTCCATGGGCGGTATGTCGATCATGGCGCTGGCGGACCGGCACCCCGAGCTGTTCGGGTCGCGGGTCGTGGGCGTGGCGCTGGTGAACACCTCCTGCGGCGACCTCGGGGAGATGACGCTGGGCCTGCCGCTGGTGCTCGCCAAGGCCGTCCGGCCGCTCGCCCCCGGGACGCTGCGCGGCCTCGGCCGCCGCGCCGACCTCGTCGACAGGGCCCGCGGGCTCGGCGCCGACCTGGCGTTCGTCGTCACGCGGAAGATGGCGTTCGCCGACAAGTACGTCAGCCCGTCGGTGGTGGGCTTCCTGGAGCAGATGATCAGGGAGACGCCGATCGACGTGATCGCGGAGTACTACCCGGCGCTGATGGCGCACGACAAGATCGGGTGCCTGGACGTGCTCCGCGGCGTGCCCACACTGGTGCTGGCGGGCGGCCGCGACCGGCTGACCCCCGCGGAGCACGCCCGCCGGATCGCCGAGGCGCTGCCGGACGCGGAACTGGTAGAGGTGGAGGAGGCCGGGCACGTGCTGCCGCTGGAGTACCCCGGCGTGGTGACCGGTGGGCTGCGCCGGCTGGTCGAACGGGTCCGTCCCGCCTACGAGGAAGAGGAGCGCACCGCGTGAAAGCCGTGACCGTCACCGTCCCCGCCGCCGAGGACATGCGCGAGCTCGGGCTGCGCCTGGCCGGGCTGCTGCGGGCGGGCGACCTGCTCGTGATGACGGGCCACCTCGGCGCGGGCAAGACGACCCTCACCCAGGGAATCGGCGAGGGGCTGAAGGTGCGGGGCCCGATCACCTCGCCCACGTTCGTCATCGCGCGGGTGCATCCGTCGCTGGCGGGCGGCCCGTCGCTGGTGCACGTGGACGCCTACCGGCTGGGCGGTTTCGCGGAACTGGACGATCTCGATCTCGACGCGTCGGTCGAGGATTCGGTGACGATCGTGGAATGGGGAGAAGGGCTCGCCGAGGGCCTCGCCGACGACCGGCTGGAAGTGATCATTTCTCGCGGAGAAGGCCCCGGCGAGGGGCGCGAGGTAAGGATCGTCGGGGTCGGTGATCGCTGGTCGGACCTGCGACTCGGCCCCGGATGATCTGGATCTGGCAACTTCTACGGTTTTTGCCTGGCCGGTTGGTCCATTTTACGGCTTGATGTCGTACTCTTTGCCGGAACGAACCTCACCTTCGCGACATATCGATTCCGAACGGGAGTGGGGCCGGTGAGTGGTAGCCATCGCAGCGGGAATTACCGCGACAGCTACCGCGCTTCGGGCGGTGGCCGGGGATCAGGCGGCGGTTACCGGCCGGACGGCGGTGGAGACGGCACGGGCGACGACCGCTACGAGCGGTACTCCTCCGGACGGCCGGGCAGCGGCCCGTACCAGCGGGAGACCGGCCCGTACGAGACGGGTAGCGGCGGCTACCGCACGGACGGCGGCGGATACCGCAACGAAAGCGGCGGATACCGCACCGAAAGCGGCGGATACCGGGCGGGCGGCGGGACCCGTCGCGGCGGGAGCGGCGGATACCGCACCGGCAGCCACCGGGCGCGCGAGCGCCGGAACGGGCGGCGCTGGGCCGTCGTCCTCGGCGGCGTCGTCGCCGGTGTCGCCGTGTGCGGGTTCGCGGCGTTCGCCGTCCTGGCGGGCGTCGGCGCGAGCGGCGACAAGAGCGCCGGCCAGGTCGTCGGCAGCGGCGCCACCGACAACTCCCCGACGGCCAAGGGCGAGCGCACCGCCGTCCCCGACTCCTGCACGATCGTCGGCGACGACCTGATCAAGCGGCTGGCGCCCGAGTCCGAGCGCACCGAGGCCGACAACTACC
This sequence comes from Actinomadura verrucosospora, assembly GCF_039540335.1. Taxonomy (NCBI): domain Bacteria; kingdom Bacillati; phylum Actinomycetota; class Actinomycetes; order Streptosporangiales; family Thermomonosporaceae; genus Actinomadura; species Actinomadura verrucosospora. The sequence continues at coordinate 48,766 of NZ_BAABEV010000011.1, forward strand.
AGGGCGGCGACCAGCAGAACCAGTGCGTCTGGGGCGCCTACGCGGGCGAGCGGAGGCGGCAGCTCACCATCGAGCTGCGCGCGATCGCGGCGGGGGGCGCGGCGTCGCCCACGGAGTCCGCCCGCAGGACGTTCGCGGCCGAGCGGACCGCCGACGAGTCCGGCAAGGCGCTGCTGGCCGGGCAGAAGCTCACCGACAAGATCCGGCTCACCGGCGTCGGCGACGAGGGCTACATCGTCTACAGCGTGGACGACAACCAGGGCTCCGGCGAGGCCGTCGGCAACGTCCGGGTCGCCAACGTCCTGGTCACCGTCCACTACTCGGGCTCGGACAAGGGAGACCCCCTGTCGTCGGACGCCGCCACCGGCGGCGCCACCGACGTCACCAAGGCCGTCGTCACCGCGCTGAGCCGGGCCTGAGCCGGCGGGCGATCCGCTCGAACCCGCGCCGATCCGTCCGAACCCGGCTGCGAAAGAGCCGGACGACCCCGTGCCGGCGGCCGGTAGGCTTACAACCCGTGCTGGTCTTGGCTTTCGATACCGCGACCGCCGCGATCACCGTGGCGCTGTACGAGTGGACCCCGGGCGAGGGCGCGGTGCCGCGCGGTCTCGCGGAGGCCGTCGACCGGCGGCGCCACACCGAGCTGCTCACCCCGTCCATCGCGGAGGTGATGGCGGAGGCGGGCGCGGCGCCGGGCGACCTCAGCGCGATCGCCGTCGGCGTCGGGCCGGGGCCCTACACGGGCCTGCGGGTCGGGCTGGTCACCGCCCGCGCGATGGGCGAGGCGCTCAGCGTCCCCGTGCACGGCGTCTGCACGCTCGACATCATGGCCTGGGCCACCAAGCGGGACGGGCCGTTCGCCGTGGCGACCGACGCCCGCCGCAAGGAGGTCTACTGGGCGCGGTACGAGTCGGCGCGGTTCCGTGCCACCGAGCCCGCCGTGGGCCCGGCGGCGGACGTCCTGGAGGGCGCGCCCGAGGGGCTGCCCGTCGTGGGCGAGGGCGCGGCGCTGTACCCGGAGGTCCTCGGCGACTCCGGGCACGAGCCGCTGCTGCCCACCGCGAGCGCCCTCGCCGAGCTCGTCGTCGCGCGGCTGTCGGGCCTGAAGGGCCCCGAGCTGCTGCCGCCGGAGCCCCTCTACCTGCGCCGGCCGGACGCGAAGGAGCCGGGCCCCCGCAAGAAGGTGACGCCGGCGTGAGCGACGTCGTCCTGCGGACCATGACCGAGGCGGACCTTCCGGCCGTCCACCGGCTGGACCGCGTGCTGTTCCCGGAGGACACCTGGAGCGAGGAGATGCTCGCCGGCGAGCTCGCCGACCAGCCCCGCACCCGGCACTACGTCGTCGCGGAGACGCCCGACGGCGAGATCGTCGGCTATGCGGGCCTCGCCGCGGCGGGCGGGCAGGCCGACGTGCAGACCATCGGGGTCCGCGCGGACCGCCGCAAGGGCGGCATCGGCGCGGTGCTGCTCACCGCCCTGCTGGAGGAGGCCGTCCGGCGCGGCAGCGAGTCGGTGTTCCTGGAGGTCCGGGCCGACAACGACGCCGCCCACCGCCTGTACGAGCGGTTCGGCTTCGAGCGGGTCGGCATCCGCAAGCGCTACTACCAGCCCTCGGACGTGGACGCGATCGTCATGTGCCGCAAGCTCCGCGACCGGCCGCCCATGGGCTTCACCAGGGCCGAATGAACCGCGGCGGCGGAAGGCGCCCGGGAAGCGGGCGGGAAGACAGGGCGAACGGCGAGACAGGGAGACTCACGTGATTCGGGACGAGCCACTGGTGCTCGGCATCGAGACCTCCTGCGACGAGACCGGGGTCGGGATCGTGCGCGGGCACACGCTGCTGGCGGACGCGATCGCCTCCAGCGTGGACCAGCACGCCCGGTTCGGCGGCGTCGTGCCGGAGGTCGCGTCGCGGGCGCACCTGGAGGCGATGGGGCCGACCGTCGAGCGCGCCCTCGCGGACGCCGGGGTGGCGTTCGCCGACGTGGACGCGTTCGCGGTCACCGCGGGCCCGGGGCTGCCGGGCGCGCTGATGGTCGGCGTCGCCGCCGCCAAGGCGTACGCGCTGTCGCTCGGCAAGCCGCTCTACGGCGTCAACCACCTGGCCGCGCACGTGTGCGTCGACCAGCTCGAACACGGCCCGCTGCCGAAGCCGTGCGTGGCGATGCTGGTCTCGGGCGGCCACTCCTCCCTGCTGCTGGTCCCGGACGTGGCGAGCGACGTCCGGCCCCTCGGCAGCACCGTGGACGACGCGGCGGGCGAGGCGTTCGACAAGGTCGCCCGGGTCCTCGACCTCGGGTTCCCCGGCGGGCCCGTCATCGACCGCATGGCCCGCGAGGGCGACCCGGCCGCGATCGCGTTCCCGCGCGGCAAGTACAACGACGGCACCTACGACTTCTCGTTCTCCGGCCTGAAGACGGCCGTGGCGCGCTGGGTCGAGGCGAAGGAGCGGGCGGGCGAGCCCGTGCCGGTCGCCGACGTCGCGGCGTCCTTCCAGGAGGCCGTCGTCGACGTCCTGACGCAGAAGGCGCTGAAGGTCTGCAAGGACAACGGCGTCGACCACCTGCTGATCGGCGGCGGCGTCGCGGCCAACTCGCGGCTGCGCGCCCTCGCCGCGGAGCGCTGCGCGGCCGCCGGGGTGCACCTGCGGGTCCCGCGCCCGAAGCTGTGCACCGACAACGGCGCCATGGTCGCCGCGCTGGGGTCGGAGCTGGTCGCCTCCGGCGTCGGCCCGTCCCAGCTGGAACTGCCCGCCGACTCCAGCCTCCCGATCGAGGCCGTCACCCTGCTCTGAACGCCCGCGGCGCCGCCCCCGCGAGGCGGCGCCTCAGGACGACTTTCTCAGCACAGCTCTCAGCACTGGGCGAGGAGCCGGTCGAGGTAGTCCTCGCAGAGGGGGACCTGCGGCTCGTCGATCATGCGGACGCCGTCCTCGGGGAGCAGGTCGAGGAGGCCGCGGACGTCCCAATAGGGGTCGTGCGCGTGGCCGCCGGAGACCTGGTCGAAGGAGCACAGGAAGCGGTCGGCGACGGACGCGCCGTAACGCAGGGCCAGGCCGCGGCGCATGCAGGCGAGGTCGACCGAGACGGGGCCGGACGAGGCGTCCGACCAGTCGACGATGCCGGTGAGCCTGCCGTACGACCACAGGGTGTTGTCGGCGTGGTAGTCGCGGTGGATGAACCGGTCGGGCGCCTCCGGGGCGGGCCGGGCGGCGACCTCGAAGGCGCGCTCCCACAGGTCGGGGCGGAGCGCGTGCTTGGGCGGGAGCCGCACGTCGAGGCGGTTGTGCGGGACGTAGGGCGGCATCGTGGACGCGCCGTTCAGCTCGTGCACCGACAGCAGCGCGGCGGCGAGCTGGATCAGGTACTCGGGAAGGTCGTCGTGGGACGGGCGCGGCGGATGGCCCCGGAGCCGGGTGAGGAGCAGGGCCGGGACGTCGCAGTAGGCGCCCGACGGGTCGGCGGCCACGAGGGACGGTGCGGGGATCTTCTTCCCGCTGGCGAGCAGCGCGAGCGCCGCGATCTCGCGCTCGGGGGAGAACTCGGCGTCGCCGTAGCAGTGGCGGGGAGCCGTCTCGCGGGAGGTCCAGCGGCGCAGGACGAGGTGGTGCGCCTCGCCGGAGCGGCTCTCGACGAGGAGGGCGTGGTTGGCGTGGGCGGAGCCGCCGGCGAGGGGCCGCACCATGCGGACCTCGGCGCCCTTGCCGAGGCACTCCTCCACCCATCGCAGGGTGGTGTGCCCGGGCGGGACGCCGGTCGGCAGGCAGGGAGCCGGTAGGTGGGTCACCTGATCCATGAAAACGGATTCCGAAGGGTATTGGGAGTGATTTTGCGAAGACGGAAAGTAACAAAACGCACGTCATCGGGGTGACATGAACGAAGCATCTTCGGTCGTCCCGGCGGTTCGCGGGACGAATGCCGCGAATACCGGGAGGTATCAGGATGCCGGGTGGGGCCCGCGCCGGCCCCACCCGGACGCTCGTCAGTCCTTGGTCTCGCGGCGGGGACGCAGCAGCGCCTCGGCGAGCGCGAGCATGGTCTCCTCCAGGGTGGACAGCCGCTTCAGCACGTCCTCGTGCACCGCGTTGACCTGCTTGGACACATCGTCGTGGACGCCGTCCACCTTCCGGCCGACCTCGTCCTCGACATGGGAGAAGCGCTTGGCGAAATCCGCCTGCGCCGCGTCGGCGCGCCGCGCGGCCTCGTCCTGCATGCTCTCCACCCGCCTCGCGAATTCGGCCTGGACGCCGCCGACCTGCTTGGCGACGTCGTCGTGGATGCTGCCGACCTGGCGCGTAACGTCCTGGTGGATGTCGCCGATCCGCTTGCCGAAGTCGTGGTGGACGCCGCTGACCTGCCGCGCGACGTCCTCCTGCATGGTCCCGACCTGCTTGGCGACGTCGGCGTGCACGGACTCGACGCGGCGGGAGACGATGTCGACCTGGGTGGTGAACTCCTCCAGCGCGCTGTCGACCCGCTTGGCGACCTCCTCGTGGATGTTCTCGATGCGCTTGCGGACGTCGTCGTGCACGTCCTCGAACCTGCGGGAGAACTCGTCCATGCGCTTGGCGACGTCGCTGTAGGCGGTCTCGGCGATCTGCGACATGGTGGCCTTGACCTCGTCGCGGTCGGGCCGGGCGCGCAGCTCCTCGATCAGCGGGTCGACGGCCTCGGCGAGGTGCTTCTCCAGCGCGTCGAACCGGTCGCCGTACTCGGCCGCCGGGCGCCGCGCGATCTCGGCCAGCAGCCGGTGCACCTCGGCGATCTCCAGCGTGGCGGGCAGCCGGTTGATCCGCTCGCCGAGCCCGTCGAGCCGCCCGTCGACGCTCTCGAACCGGCCGTCCAGCCCGCCCAGCTTGCCCGAGACCCCTTCGAGGCGCCCGTCGACGCCGTCCAGCCGCCCGTCGAGCCCGTCGAGGCGGCCGCCGACGCCCTCGACCCGGCCGTTGACCGCCTCAAGACCCTGCTCCATGCGCTCGGCCATCTCGCCGAGCGCCTGGTCGACCCGTGAGGTGACCCCGTTGACGGAGTGTTCGAGCCGCTCGGACCGGTGGCCGAGCTCCGCGAGCGACTTGTCGAGCCGGTTGAAGCGGACGGACGCGGCCTCCATGCTGCCCTGGAGCTTGTCCAGCCGCTTGGTCATCTCGTCCATGCGCTGCGACGCCTGCTGCGTGGCGTCGGTGATCTGCTGCGCGGAGTCGAGGACGGCCTGGATGCGGGTCAGGCCCTCGTCGACGTTCTCGGCCACCACGCCGACGTCGGCCCACAGCGCGGGCAGCTCGGCGACGGGCTTGACCCGCTCGCCGAACGCCTCGATGTGCTCGGCCAGGCCCTCGGCCCATTCAGGGGGCTTGCCGGACAGGTCGTCGACCTGCCCGCGGACGCTCTCGATCTGTCCGGTCAGCCCGCTGAGCTCGCGCTCCCGGACCTCGCGGAGAAGCCACTCCATGCCTTCCAGGCGCTGGCGGATCTCGTCGAGGACCTGACCCTGTGAACGCTGTTCGTAGACGTGGTCCTGCGCCGCACGGGCGAGCAACTCCCGCATCCGATCCGAGACCGGTTGACCCCCCGTCTGCAGGAAGTTGTGATTCGTTTCCACCCGATGCTCCTTCGTGTGCCGGCGCGACGAAATGACGCACGGCAAATGAATCTCTGGAGTGGCCACTGTAGTGCGTGTAGAGCGCGGCCAAAACGGGTAGCAGAGAAGATTGCGAGTTCTGCGGAATGCGCCTGTTATCCGACTAGACGGGATAGCGAGATATCGCCGAATGCATGGCACCTTTCCCGCTTCAGGCATATTGCCCGTGTTGGGGGGATAGGTGGGGTGGGCGGTGGCGGGCGGCGCGGGACGGGTCCGGCGTTCCGGGTGCCGTTCTGTCCGTACATCTCGTCCAACATCGGCAGTTCCCGAACCCCGGGGACGGCCACACCCGCCCGACGCGCAGGCGTCGGGAGTGATGCCGAGGGGCGGGTTCCGGGCCTTTTCGGGAGGGCTTTAGGGGGACGGGCGTCCCGGCCGGTGAACCTGCCTTGGTGTTTTTCGCGCCGGTTGATCTCGGCGCGCCGATTCCCGCGCCGCGTCGTGCCCTTGCCAGGTGGCCGCAATCCCTGGTGCGCGCAATGCCGGAAAGCATCGATGATTTGCACCGCCATGGCGCGTCGCCTGGTCCCCCTTGGTGCTGCGCCGCCCAGTGGGAGATCTTTGGGCAGGGTTGCCGGGCGGAGCCCGCCCCGGGCGGGTCAGGCCCCGGCGACCGGCTGGTCAGGCCCCGCGACGGGGTGCGTCAGCAGGGCGACGGGATCGCGCCCCACGCGCGTCACCACGACGGTCAGCTCCTTGGCGCCGCGGCCCGCGCGGCGCCCGCCGAAGCCGAGGTCGCGGCGGAGCCGGTCGACGTCGACGGCGGAACCGCGCTTCTTGACGGTCAGCACGCCGATCTCGCGGCGGCGCAGCTCGGCGCGCAGCCGCTTCACGGAGAACGCCATCACGTCCTCCACCTCGTAGGCGGAGGCGAAGGGCGTCGGGCGCAGCTCGTCGGAGGTGACGTACGCGATGTGCGGGTCCGCCAAGCCGCCCCCGACCAGTTCCGCGACTTCGCCGACCAAGTGGGCCCGGATCACGGCGCCATCAGGCTCGTACAGGTAACGGCCCCACGCGCGTACGTCCGGGTCGTCCAGACCTTGGGGGGTCATGGTCCACACCTGGGGCTCTGTTCCCGAGAGATGGGTGTCGGACGCGAGGAGAGTGGCCCGCCGACCCACCGGCCCGGCCAGCCCGCCCAGCCAGAGGGCTGCTTCCTTGACCTCGCCCCCTACCGAGATCCACTCGGCCTCCGCGTCGTCCGGTACGGCCTCATGCGGGATGCCGGGCGCGACCTTCACGCAGGCCGCGGGCACCTGGCCGGCCATGGCCAGGACGACGTCGAGCGGCGGCTCATACGAACGGGGATCGAAGACACGGCCCCGCGCCGTGCGCCGCCCAGGATCGGCGAAGACCGCGTCGAACCCGGACGGGTCCTCCTCGGTGGCGTCCCCGACGCGGACGGAGGCGAGACCGTCCAGCCCGAAGACGGCCAGGTTGGCACGGGCCACCTCGGCGGTCAGCGGGTCCAGTTCCACGCCGTCCCCGGCCAGGCCCGCGCGCGCTCGGGCGATGAGGTCGGCGCCTATCCCGCATCCGAGCTCCAGCACGCGCGCGCCGGGCGGCCGGTCCGCGAACCTTCCGGCACGGTAGGCCGCCACGCTCGCGCGCGTCGACTGCTCAAGCCCCGCCTGCGTGAAGTACATGCGGTCGGCGTCCGCCCCGAACTTGGCCCGTGCCCTTTTGCGCAACCGGACCTGCGTCAGCGCGGCGGCCACGAGCGCGGGATCGTGCCGCTCCCGCAGGCGGGACGCCGTGGCGAGCAGTCCGTCCTCGCTCACGTCCGCCTCGGCCGTCTCCCTCAGGAGCGCCTGGCCGGAGGGGGTGCTCAGGGCCCGGAACGACGCGATGTCCATAGGGTGGAAGTTAGCGGCCGAGCCGGACGGCGGAGACCGGACGGCGGCCGCGGGTGAACCTCTGGAGACGGTCGCCGGGCGGGCCCGTGTCCGTGTTGACGGGGTACCGGGCACGGAATAGTCTCACGACTGGCACTCTCAAGGGTAGAGTGCCAAATACAGCGACGAAGGTCGGTCTGGCACCCGCGACGGCAGGCCGGTCCAGGGTCGCCTCTTCTGTCACATGTGCTGGTCGGTCATCCGTGGCCGGCCGAGGACCAATCGAAGGGGAGGTCAGATCGTGACGACCGCCACCAAGGTTGTTCTCAAGCCGCTTGAGGACCGCATCGTCGTCCAGCCGCTTGAGGCCGAGACCACCACCGCGTCGGGCCTGGTGATTCCGGACACCGCCAAGGAGAAGCCCCAGGAGGGCACCGTCCTTGCCGTTGGCCCGGGTCGCGTCGACGACAAGGGCGAGCGCGTCCCCGTCGACGTCAAGGTCGGCGAGGTCGTGCTCTACAGCAAGTACGGCGGCACCGAGGTCAAGTACAACGGCGAGGAATACCTCGTCCTCTCGGCCCGCGACGTGCTCGCGGTCATCGAGAAGTAATCACCGAGACGTGATGCACCCGCCCCGGTCGGCGCCGCCTTCGGGCGGCCCGCCGGGGCGGATCGCGTGAAAGAGGAGTATCCGCATGGCGAAGATCCTGGAGTTCGAGGAGGACGCTCGCCGGGCTCTTGAGCGCGGCGTCAACGCTCTCGCGGACGCCGTCAAGGTGACGATCGGCCCGCGCGGCCGCAACGTCGTCATCGACAAGAAGTTCGGCGCGCCGACGATCACCAACGACGGCGTCACCATCGCCCGCGAGGTGGAGCTGGAGGACCCCTACGAGAACCTCGGGGCCCAGCTCGCCAAGGAAGTGGCGACCAAGACCAACGACATCGCGGGCGACGGCACCACCACGGCGACCGTCCTCGCGCAGGCGCTGGTCCGCGAGGGGACCCGCAACGTGGCGGCCGGCGCCTCGCCGCTCGCCCTCAAGCGGGGCATCGACGCGGCCGCCCAGTACGTCTCCGACCAGCTGCTGAAGTCGGCCCGCGAGGTCGAGGAGAAGGGCGAGATCGCGCACGTCGCGACCATCTCCGCGCAGGACCCGCAGATCGGCGAGCTGATCGCCGAGGCGTTCGAGAAGGTCGGCAAGGACGGCGTCATCACCGTCGAGGAGGCCCACACGATGGGCCTCGAACTGGAGTTCACCGAGGGCCTCCAGTTCGACAAGGGCTACCTGTCGCCGCACATGGTCACCGACCACGAGCGCATGGAGGCCGTCCTGGAGGACGCCTACGTGCTGATCGTGGACGGCAAGATCTCCAACGTGCAGGAGTTCCTGCCGCTGGCCGAGAAGGTCGCCCAGACCAAGAAGCCGCTGCTCGTGGTGGCCGAGGACGTCGAGGGCGAGGCGCTGGCGCTGCTCGTCGCCAACAAGATCCGCGGCACCTTCCTGTCCGTCGCGGTCAAGGCGCCCGGCTTCGGCGACCGCCGCAAGGCGATGCTCGGCGACATGGCCACCCTGACCGGCGGCCAGGTCGTCAGCGAGGCGATCGGCCTCAAGCTCGACTCGATCGGGCTGGAGGACCTCGGCCGCGCCCGCCGGATCACCGTCACCAAGGACGCCACCACCATCGTCGACGGCGAGGGCTCGGCGGACGAGGTCACCGCCCGGATCAACCAGATCAAGGTGGAGATCGAGAACAGCGACTCCGACTGGGACCGCGAGAAGCTGCAGGAGCGCCTGGCCAAGCTGGCCGGCGGCGTCTGCGTGCTGCGCGTCGGCGCCGCCACCGAGGTGGAGCTGAAGGAGAAGAAGCACCGCCTGGAGGACGCCATCTCGGCGACCCGCGCGGCGATCGAGGAGGGCATCGTCTCCGGCGGCGGCAGCGCCCTGGTGCACGTCGCCAAGGAGGGCTTCGGCGCCCTCGGCCTGTCCGGCGACGAGGCGACCGGCGCCGAGGCGGTCCGCCGCGCGCTGCCCGAGCCGCTGCGCTGGATCTCCGAGAACGCCGGCCAGGAGGGCTACGTCGTCGTCTCCAAGGTGGAGGCGCTGCAGGCCGGGCACGGCTACAACGCCGCCACCGGCGAGTACGGCGACCTGATCGCCCAGGGCGTCATCGACCCGGTGAAGGTCACCCGCTCGGCGGTCACCAACGCCGCCTCCATCGCGGGCATGCTCCTCACCACCGAGGCGCTCGTGGTCGACAAGCCGGAGGAGGCCGACGAGGCCGCCGGCGGCGGCCACGGCCACGGCCACGGTCACGGCCACTGAGATCGGCCGACCGGCGGGCTCGTCCCGTCCGGGGAGCGTAGGCGAGGCCCCCGTCCGTCCGGGCGGGGGCCTCGCCGCGTCCCGGCCGGGTGGCCGTCCCGCCGCCGGAGAAAGCGCGTCTTCGCCCGCAGAAGTCCGCCACGCCCGGCAGCGCGATGACCACGACGCGTAATAACTCCAGGTTCGCTCCCGCACTGTGACCATTCCGTTGTAGACGACAGTGGAGACACGCCCGGGGGTGCTGGGCATCATGCTTGACGTGACCGAGGGAAGCTTCGCCGGAACCATGGCCGCGCGTGCTGCCGACCCCTCGAACGGGCCCGCCCCTCCCGCCCCCCGTTCGGCGCGGGCGCTGCGCGCCGCCGACGCGGGCGACGGCGACCTCAGGGAGCTGACCCATCTCGCCGTGCAGGGCGACCCGGGCGCCATCGAGGTCCTCATCGCCGAGGTGCGGCCCATGATCGTCCGGTACTGCCGGGCCCGGCTCGGCCGGGTCTCCGGGCAGTACCACATCGCCGACGACGTGGCGCAGGAGGTCTGCATCGCCGTCCTGTCGGCCCTGCCCCGCTACCGGGACATGGGCCGGCCGTTCGCGTCCTTCGTCTTCGGCATCGCCGCGCACAAGATCGCGGACGCGCTGCGCAGCGCGGTCCGCGCCGCCGTCCCCACCGAGGACCTGCCGGACGGTCCGGACGACCGCCCGGGCCCCGAGGAGACGGTGGTCCGCTACATCGAGGCGCAGCGCGCCCGCGACCTGCTCACCCGGTTGCCCGAGCACCAGCGCGAGCTCGTGCTGCTGCGGGTCGTCGCGGGCCTGTCGGCGGAGGAGACCGGTAATGTGCTGGGCATGTCCGCGGGGGCGGTACGGGTCGCGCAGCACCGGGCCCTGGCCCGGCTGCGCGCGATGGCCAGAGAGGAGTCGATCGCTTGACGGAGCGCGGCCCCCTCACCGGCCTGCGGGGCGCCCCGGATCCGGACGACCCCGCCCGCCGCGGCGACGCCCCGGCGCAGGCGCCGCGGTCCCGTCCGCCTGCCGTCCCGCCCGTGGACCTTTCCGCAGTCCGGCGGACCGACGCGCTCTTCGAGTCGCTGGCGGCCCGAGGCGCTGCCGGTTCCGCCGCTCCTGGTGAGAGCCCCGGCGAGGCCCGGGCCGAAGCCCGCCCCGCCGTCCCGCAGGACGACGACCGCGACCCCGCGGAGCCCTCCGACGACCGCGACCCCGCGGTGCGGCTCCTGCGCGCCCTGATCGTCGACGTCGACGACCCGGCCTGCGACGCCCCCGAACCGCCGGCCCCGTCGGGGCCCGGCCCGCGCCGCCGCGGGCCGCGCACCATCGTGGCCCTGGGCGTGGCCGGCGCCGTCCTCGCCAGCAGCGGCGTCGCGGCCGCGGGCGGCGGCGTCTCCGAACGCACCACGGCGTCCCCGACGCCGGCCGCGTCCGGCGTGGCGGAGGAGGTCGACACGACGGCCGACACCGACGCCGGCGCGCTCCAGCGTCCGCGGCCGCCCGTGCGCCCGGCCCCGGAGGCGGGACGCCCCGCCGCGCGCACGCCGTCCGAGGCCCCGGACCGCGGTGAGGGCCGGCAGCTCAGGCGCCGCCCGGACGGGCCCTTCCCCCGTCACCTGCCGCGCCGCCTTCCGCGCAGGCAGGAGGCCCCGACGATGTTCGCGGAGCCGGTGGAGAGGCCCGACGCGCAGCCGCTCGCCGACCCGCGTCCCCGTCTCGACGATCTGCGCCGCCTGGCCCGCAAACGCGCCCTCGACTACCAGAACCGCCCCACCGACGACTGACGGCGCCCCGCGCCCCTCGCGTCCGGATCGGTGCGGGCTCGGGCGGTCAGTTCTCGTCGCGCCCCTCTTCGCTGTCGATCACGCCGTCGACGTAGCCGCGGGCGTACTCCCAGCTGACGTAGTCGACGGGATCGGGGGAGAGCGCGGGCTCGTGCACGCGGGGGAGGCCCTCGTCGAGCAGGTGGCGCAGGTTGCCGTGCAGCAGCTCCCAGTCGATGTAGTGCATCTTGCCGCAGTCGCCGCAGTCGACCGTGAGGCCGCGCACCCCGAGCGGCTCCAGCAGGGCCCGGAAGACCTCCAGGTCGGCGAGGTCGGCCAGCACGTCCTCCCGCTCCGTCACGCTGAGCGGAGCGGTTTCGTCGCCCGGGTCGCCGAGCGCCGCCGCCGGATCCTCCGGATCTCCGGCGAACGGGTCGAGCGGAGCATCGTCGTGCACACCCCCACGCTACTGCGGGACGCCCCGGGAGGTGCACCCCCCGGCCTCCTCCGTGCGCGAACGAGCGCGAAGCGCGCGTGCACGGAGGGGAATGCGAAGGAGCGCCCGGCGTGTTGGCAGATGTCATCAAGACCACGTGAGCGCCGCGCCCAAAGCCCGCCCGGCCGTCGGCCCAGCCCCTACCATGGGGACAGGGTCCCTTGTGACCTGGCCCGATGCCGCCACCACCACGGGAAGGTTGTCATGAACCCCGCCGCCGAGCCCGACAAGTTCCTCCCGCAGGGCCTGACCTTCGACGACGTGCTCCTGCTGCCGGGCTACTCCGACCTGCAGCCCGGCGAGGCCGACACCACGACCCGGCTGACCCGCGAGATCTCGCTGCGGATCCCGCTCGTCTCGGCGGCGATGGACACGGTGACCGAGGCCCGCACCGCGGTCGCGATGGCGCGCCAGGGCGGCATCGGCGTGCTGCACCGCAACATGTCGATCGAGGAGCAGGCCGCGGAGGCCGACCGGGTCAAGCGCTCCGAGGCGGGGATGATCACCAACCCGGTGACCTGCCTGCCGGACGCCACGCTCGCCGACGTCGAGGAGCTGTGCGCCCGCTACCGGATCTCCGGCGTGCCGGTCACCGACGTGCGCGGCGCGCTCGTCGGCATCGTGACCAACCGCGACATGCGCTTCGAGACGGACCTGTCGCGTTCCGTCCGCGAGGTGATGACGCCGATGCCGCTCATCACCGCCCCGGTGGACGTCTCCCGCGAGGAGGCGTTCCGCCTGCTCGCGGGCAACAAGGTGGAGAAGCTCCCGCTCGTCGACGGCGAGGGCCGCCTCAAGGGCCTGATCACCACCAAGGACTTCACCAAGAGCGAGCAGTACCCCGACTCCACCAAGGACGCCGACGGCCGCCTGCTCGTCGCCGCGGCCGTGGGCGTCGGCGAGGACGCGCTGCGCCGCGCTCGCGCCCTCATCGAGGCCGGCACCGACGTGATCATCGTGGACACGGCGCACGGCCACTCCAAGGGCGTCGCCGACACGATCGCCGCGATCAAGGGCAACTCGTCGGTCCAGGTCGTCGGCGGGAACGTCGCCACCGCGGCGGGCGCCCAGGTGCTGGTGGACGCGGGCGCCGACGCGATCAAGGTCGGGGTGGGCCCCGGCTCGATCTGCACCACCCGCATCGTCGCCGGCGTCGGCGTCCCGCAGATCACCGCGATCTTCGAGGCGGCCCGCGCGGCGAAGGCGGCGGGCGTCCCGGTGATCGGGGACGGCGGCCTGCAGTACTCGGGCGACATCGCCAAGGCCCTGGTCGCGGGCGCCGACACCGTGATGCTCGGCAGCCTGCTCGCCGGCGTCGAGGAGTCCCCGGGCGAGCTGATCTTCGTCCACGGCAAGCAGTACAAGTCCTACCGCGGCATGGGCTCGCTCGGCGCGATGCGCAACCGCGAGCGCGGCGCCTCCTACTCCAAGGACCGCTACGCCCAGGCCGACGTCAACGCCGAGGAGAAGCTGATTCCCGAGGGCGTCGAGGGCCAGGTCCCCTACCGCGGTCCCCTCGCCAACGTCGCGCACCAGCTCGTCGGCGGTCTCCACCAGTCGATGTGGTACGCGGGCACCCGCACCGTCCCCGAGCTCCAGGAGCGGGGCCAGCTCATGCGCATCAGCGTCGCGGGCCTGCGCGAGAGCCACCCGCACGACATCCAGATGACGGTGGAGGCCCCCAACTACCAGGGCCGGTGACCTGACGTAAGCTCTTCCGGGGCTTGGTCCCGCGAACCGCGGGAAGACCGATTCAGGTGGAGGAAGGGCGCAGTGGCTGCTGAGGTGGAGATCGGCCGTGGCAAGAGCGGCCGCCGGGCGTACGCCTTCGACGACATCGGCATCGTGCCGTCCCGCCGGACGCGCGATCCCGAGGAGGTCAGCGTCGCCTGGCAGATCGACGCCTACCGGTTCGACATGCCGCTGGTCGTCGCGCCGATGGACAGCGTCGTCAGCCCGGCGACGGCGATCGCCGTCGGACGGCTCGGCGGCCTGGCCGTGCTCGACCTCGAGGGGCTCTGGACGCGCTATGACGACCCGGGGCAGCTGCTCGCCGAGATCGCCTCGCTGGACGACGTCCGCGCCACCCAGCGGCTCCAGGAGATCTACTCCGAGCCGATCAAGGAGGAGCTGATCGGCCGCCGGATCGAGGAGGTCCGCGAGGCCGGCGTCACGGTCGCGGCGCGGCTGTCGCCGCAGCGCACGGCCCAGTTCCACAAGGCCGTGATCGACGCCGGCGTCGACCTGTTCGTGATCCGCGGGACGACCGTGTCCGCCGAGCACGTGTCGGGGCGCGCCGAGCCGCTGAACCTCAAGCAGTTCATCTACGACCTCGACGTCCCCGTGATCGTCGGCGGCTGCTCCACCTACACCGCGGCGCTGCACCTGATGCGCACCGGCGCGGCCGGCGTGCTGGTCGGGTTCGGCGGCGGCTCCGGGCACACGACGCGGACCGTCCTCGGCGTCGCCGTCCCGATGGCCACCGCGGTCGCCGACGTGGCCGCCGCCCGCCGCGACTACATGGACGAGTCCGGCGGCCGCTACGTGCACGTGATCGCCGACGGCGGCATGGTCAACAGCGGCGACATCGCCAAGGCGTTCGCCTGCGGCTCCGACGCCGTGATGGTCGGCTCCCCGTTCGCCCGCTCCACCGAGGCGCCCGGGCGCGGCTACCACTGGGGCAGCGAGGCCCACCACGGCGACGTCCCCCGCGGCACCCGCATCGAGATCGGCACGATCGGGACGATGGAGCAGATCCTGCACGGCCCGTCCCACGTCGCGGACGGCTCCATGAACCTCATCGGCGCGCTGCGCCGCTCGATGGCCACCGCGGGATACACCGAGCTGAAGGAGTTCCAGCGGGTCCAGGTCGTCGTGGCCCCCGGCCAGTCCACCGACTGAGAGCGACCCCACGCCCGTTCTTTCACATCTCGGTGTGAACCGGTCCTTACTCTTGGGTAAGAACCGTTCGGAAACCGAACCGCTGTGGGGGGATGCGCGATGACGGGATCACCGGTGACCGGTCTTGGAAGCTCGCGGCTCGGCCCGGCCGAGCGCGCGGCGGCGCTCGACCGCATGGCCCGCGAGGAGTTCGACGTGGTCGTCGTCGGCGGCGGCATCGTCGGCGCCGGCGCGGCGCTCGACGCGGCCACCCGGGGCCTGTCCGTGGCGGTGGTCGAGGCCCGCGACTTCGCGTCCGGCACGTCGTCCCGCTCGTCCAAGCTGATCCACGGCGGGCTGCGGTACCTGGAGCAGTACAACTTCGATCTCGTCCGGGAGGCGCTGACCGAGCGCTCGCTGCTGCTCCAGCAGATCGCGCCGCACCTGGTGCAGCCCGTCCCGTTCATGCTGCCGACCACGCACCACGTGTGGGAGCGCGCGTACCTCGGGGCGGGCGTGGCCCTCTACGACGCGCTGGCCTTCCAGATGGGCAGCACGCGCGGCGTCCCGCACCACCGCCACCTGACGCGCCGCGGGGCGCTGCGCCTCGCGCCGTCCCTGCGCAAGGACGCCTTCACCGGGGCGATCCAGTACTGGGACGCGATGGTCGACGACGCCCGCTTCGTCATGACCGCCCTGCGGACGGCCGCGGAGTACGGCGCCCAGATCGCCTCGCGCACCCAGTGCCTGGGGTTCCTGCGCGAGGGGGAGCGCGTCACCGGCCTGCGCATCCGCGACCTTGAGGGCAACACGACCAGCGAGGTCCGCGCCAAGCAGGTCGTCAACGCCACCGGCGTGTGGACCGACGACATCCAGGAGCTCGTCGGCGGGCGCGGCCAGATCCACGTGAAGGCGTCCAAGGGCATCCACCTGGTGGTGCCCAAGGACCGCATCCACTCCGCGACCGGGATCATCCTGCGCACCGAGAAGTCGGTGCTGTTCGTGATCCCCTGGGGCCGCCACTGGATCATCGGCACCACCGACACCGCCTGGGACCTCGACCGGGCGCACCCCGCCGCGTCCAAGGCCGACATCGACTACGTCCTGGACCACGTCAACGCCGTCCTCACCACGCCGCTCACCCATGACGACGTGGAGGGCGTCTACGCGGGCCTGCGCCCCCTCCTCACCGGCGAGACCGAGGAGACGTCGAAGCTCTCCCGCGAGCACGTGGTCGCGCACCCCGTCCCGGGCCTCGTCCTCGTGGCGGGCGGCAAGTACACGACCTACCGGGTCATGGCCAAGGACGCCATCGACGCCGTCGCGCACGGCCTCGACGGCAAGGTCGCCGAGTCCTGCACCGACCGCATCCCGCTCGTGGGCGGCGACGGCTTCCAGGCCATGTGGAACGCGCGGCACCGCCTCGCCTCGCGCTCCGGCCTGCACGTCGCCCGGATCGAGCACCTGCTGCGCCGCTACGGGACGCTCCTGGACGACCTGCTCGAACTCATCTCCGACAGGCCAGACCTCGCCAAGCCGCTGGACGGCGCCGACGACTACCTGCGCGCCGAGGTCGTCTACGCCGCCACCCACGAGGGCGCCCGCCACCTCAACGACGTCCTCGCCCGCCGCACCCGCATCTCCATCGAGACGTGGGACCGCGGCGTCGGCGTCGCCCAGGAGGCCGCCGACCTTCTCGCGCCCGTCCTCGGCTGGTCCAAGAAGCAGCGCGACCGCGAGATCGAGTACTACCGCAAGCGCGTCGAGGCCGAACGCGCCTCCCAGACCCAGGACGGCGACCAGGAGGCCGACGCCCGCCGCCGGGGCGCCCCCGAGATCGTCCCCGTGGCGACCCCCTGACCCGGGCGCCGGCGGTTCAGGGCCGGGGCCGTCCCTGCACGAGGGTCTTGCCGGTGCTGTAGAGGTCGGCCGGGACCCGGACGGGGTCGAGGAGGTGCTGGAAGGCCAGGCCGAAGTCGAGGGCCATGGTCAAGGTGGCGCGGTCGCCCGGGGTCGGCTCGCCCGGGGCCGGGCCGTCGGGGGCGGAGCCGTCGGCGGGCTCCAGTTCCCGGGCCAGCTGTTCCCGGCGTTCGGCGTACCAGTCGGCGATGCGCCACCCGGCGGCGTAGTCGCGCATCCCGTAGAGCCAGAACTCGACCAGGAGGAGGGCGAGGCGGCGGGGGGCCTCGTCGGAGTCGCGGCGGGACGGGCGGCCGGTGCGGTCGGCATCCTCGGCGGCGGCGCGGAGCTCGTCGCAGACGTCGGTGCGGGTGCGGGCGCTGGTGATGCGCTCCATGAGGGCGAGGAGCAGGTCGGTCTTGCCCGCGAAGTTGGAGTAGACGGCGCCCTTGGTGAGTCCGGCGGCCGCCGCGATGTCGTCGAGCGAGGCGCCGTGGATGCCGCGCTCGGCCCAGAGGCGCTCGGCGGCGGCGAGCAGGGCGGCGCGGGTCTGCTCGCGGCGGTCCCGGCGCGCGCCGGGGCGGGCGGCGCCGCTCTCGGGTGTGTGGCCGCGGGCATGCGTCATCGCTGTCCCTCCCCTGGGCAGCGCCGCCCCCCGACGGCGCTGAGATTCTCCTCCTGCTTTCGGGATACACCGGGTGGGGGCGGTCAGTCTCCGACTTCCACAACTCCACCCGGCTTGGAACGGTCCGTTCGACAGCGGTCACCACTCGCGGACGGAAGCCGCGAGGAGCGCGAGCGGAGATAGCGCCCCGAGTGGGGCGAATCACTGCAAGTAGCGCATTACTTGCGGGTAGCCAAACTGGGCGGGTGGTCATACCCTGCCTGCATGGCATCCCCGACGGTTCCCGCCGAAGGCGCGGCAGGCTCTGCCGAAGGCGCGGCGAACACTGCCGAAGGCGCGGCGAACACTGCCGAAGGCGCGGCGAACACTGCCGAAGGCGCGGCGAACACTGCCGAAGGCGCGGCGAACACTGCCGAAGGCGCGGCGAACACTGCCGAAGGCGCGGCGGACTCTGCCAAGGGCGCGGCAGAGCACACGCTTCCCCGGACTCTGGTCGACCGGCTGGTCTCGCACGTCGCCTCGGACGGCGCCGAGACCGCGACGATCCCGAGCCCCTTCACCGGTGAGCCCCTCGCGACCGTTCCGCTGTCGAGCCCCGAGGACGTCCGGGCCGCCTACGAGCGGGCGCGCGAGGCGCAGCGGGCCTGGGCGGCGCTGCCCGCGGGGGAGCGCGCCAAACCCTTCCTGCGGCTCGCGGACGCGCTCGTCGACCGGCGCGCGGAGATCCTCGACATCATCCAGCTGGAGACCGGCAAGGCGCGCCGGCACGCGATGGAGGAGTTCCTCGACGTCGCGCTGTGCTCGCTCTACTACGCCCGGCGGGCGCCGCGGCTGCTGAAGCCCCGCCGCCGCAAGGGGATGATGCCGGGGCTGACCCGCGTCCAGGAACTGCGGCACCCGAAGGGCGTCGTGGCGCTGATCGCGCCGTGGAACTACCCGTTCGCGCTCGGCGCCAGCGACATCGCTCCGGCGCTGATGGCGGGCAACGCGGTCGTCCACAAGCCGGACACCCAGACGTGCCTGTCCAGCCTGTGGGTGCTGGACCTGCTGGTCTCGCTCGGGCTGCCCCGCGATCTCTGGCAGATCGTCGTCGGCGATCCCGCCGAGATCGGCGACCCGCTGGTGGACGACGCCGACTACGTCTCGTTCACCGGCTCCACGCGCGGGGGCAAGGCGATCGCGGAGAAGGTGGCGCCGCGGCTGGTCGCCTACTCGCTGGAGCTCGGCGGCAAGAACCCGATGATCGTCATGCCGGACGCCGACGTCGAGCGCGCCGCGCGCGGCGCCGTCCGCGCGTGCTTCACCAACGCCGGCCAGCTGTGCATCTCGATCGAGCGGATGTACGTCCACGAGGACGTCTACGACCGGTTCGTGCCGCGGTTCGTCGAACTCGTCAAGGGGATGCGGCTCGGCACCGGCCTGGACTTCGACGCCGAGATGGGCTCGCTGACCCACAAGCGCCAGCTGGACGCGGTGACGGCGCACGTGGACCAGGCCGTCAAGGAGGGCGCGACCGTCCTGACCGGCGGGAAGGCCCGTCCCGACGTCGGCCCGCTGTTCTACGAGCCGACGGTCCTCGCGGACGTCAACGGCGACATGGACCTGTGCGCGAACGAGACGTTCGGCCCCGTCGTCGCGGTCTACAAGTACCGGGACGAGGACGAGGTCGTCGCCCGCGCCAACGACACGCCCTACGGGCTGAACGCGTCGGTGTGGACGAAGAACCCGGCGCGGGGCCGCCGCCTCGCCGCCCGCATCCAGGCGGGGACGGTCAACATCAACGACGGCTACGGCGCCGCCTACGCCTCCTACGACTCCCCGATGGGCGGGATGAAGCAGTCGGGCGTGGGACGCCGCCACGGGGCCGAGGGGCTGCTGAAGTTCACCGAGGTCCAGACCGTCGCGAGCCAGCACCTCATGGACCTGGAGCCGCCCGGCGCGATCGGCTACGACACCTTCGCCGACTACATGGCCACCGGCATCAAGCTCATGAAGAAGCTGCGGATCAAGTAGGGATCTCCTGTGAAGCATGACTTCGACGTGCTCGTCGTCGGGTCGGGGTTCGGCGGCAGCGTCGCGGCGCTCCGGCTGACCGAGAAGGGCTACCGGGTCGGCGTCATCGAGGCCGGCCGCCGCTTCGACACGAACCCGGACGGCGCGCCGGGGTCCCGCTATCCGGAGCTGCCGAAGACGAACTGGCGCATCGCCCGCTACCTGTGGGCGCCCGCGCTCGGCCTGACCGGCATCCAGCGGATGCACCTCATCCGCGGCGCGAAGTCGAGCCGCGTGATGGTGCTGGCGGGCGCGGGCGTCGGCGGCGGATCGCTCAACTACGCCAACACGCTGTACGTCCCGCCGGAGCCGTTCTTCAAGGACCGGCAGTGGGCGCACATCACCGACTGGCGGGACGAGCTGGCGCCCTACTACGAGCAGGCCAAGCGCATGCTCGGCGTCGTCCGGAACCCGACGACGACGGCGGCCGACAAGGTCATGAAGCGGGTCGCCGACCGGATGGGCAAGGGCGAGACCTTCGTCAAGACGCCGGTCGGCGTCTACTTCGGGAGCGGCGCCGGGATCGAGAGCGCCGACCCCTACTTCGGCGGGGCGGGCCCGCGCCGGCGCGGCTGCCTGGAGTGCGGCGAGTGCATGGTGGGCTGCCGCCACGGCGCGAAGAACATGCTGACGGAGAACTACCTGTACCTGGCCGAGAGGGCGGGCGCCCGGGTGATGCCGCTCAGCCGCGTCACCTCGGTGCGGCCGCGCGCCGGCGGCGGGTACGAGGTCGAGATCGTCCGCACGGGCTCGTTCGGCCGCAACCGCAAGACGCTCACCGCCGAGCAGGTCGTGTTCGCCGCCGGCACCTACGGGACGCAGAAGCTCCTGCACAAGCTCAAGTCGACCGGGCTGCTGCCGCGCCTGTCCGACCGGCTCGGCGCCCTGACCCGCACCAACTCCGAGGCGATCCTCGGCGGCGGGCGCCGCAACGGCAGGCCGGGGCCGGACTTCTCCGAGGGCGTGGCGATCACGTCGTCGTTCCACCCGACGCCGGACACCCATATCGAGCCCGTCCGGTACGGCCGGGGCTCGAACCTGCTCGCCTCCCTCCAGACCCTCCTGGTGGACGGCGACCGGCCGGGCGAGCGGCACACGCCCCGGATCCGCAAGTTCGCCCGCGAGGTGCTGCGCAAGCCGGGCGACCTCCTCCAGCTCTTCGACGTCCGCCACTGGTCGGAGCGCACGGTCATCGCCCTGGTCATGCAGACCCGCGACAACTCGATCACGCTGCGGCCGAAGAAGGGCCCGTTCGGCTGGGACGTCCGCGCGACGGCGGGGCACGGCGAGCCGAACCCGACGTGGATCCCCGAGGGGCACGAGGCGACCCGCCGGATCGCCGAGGAGATCGGCGGCATCCCGGGCGGCGCCTGGGGCGACCTGTTCGACATCCCGATGACCGCGCACTTCCTCGGCGGCTGCGCCATCGGCGACTCCGCCGAGACGGGGGTGATCGACTCCTACCACCGCGTCTACGGGCACCCGGGCCTGCACGTCGTGGACGGCTCCGCCGTCTCGGCCAACCTGGGCGTCAACCCGTCCCTCACCATCACGGCGCAGGCCGAGCGGGCCATGGCGTTCTGGCCGAACCGCTCGGAGGACGACCCGCGTCCCGCGCTCGGCGACTCCTACCGTCGCGTGGCCCCCGTCGTCCCGAAGAACCCGGCCGTCCCGGCCGAGGCCCCCGCCGCCCTGAGGCTCCCGATCGTCGACATCACCTGAGGACGGACGAGTCCGGCGCCGGAGCGGGCCACCGCTCCGGCGCCGGGCGTCAGGATCAGGCGCGGTAGGCGGCCCACTGGTTCTTCATGCGGGTGGACTGGCCCGGCGTGAACTCGTACATGCACGAGTCGTAGCTGTAGTCCATGAAGTTGTGGATGGGGTCGGCGCCGGCCGAGGAGCAGGTGTCGCGGCCGGTGGGGCAGCCCGAGGCGGGGCTCTGCTCGGCGGGCGTGTCGGAGACGCTGTCCCCGGTGGTGCTGCACCCGCCCTGGAACGTGTGGTAGAGCCCCATCCAGTGGCCCACCTCGTGGGTTCCGGTGTCGCCCTCGTTGTAGTTGCCCAGCGAGCCGCCCGGAAGGCTCTGGTAGTGGATGACGACGCCGTCCATCTTGGGCTTGGATCGGTAGCCGCTCGGGAACGTCGCCCAGCCGAGGAGGCTGCTGCCGAGGTCGGCCGTGTAGAAGTTGAGGTCCTGCGCGTTGCCGGTGTGCAGGGCCGACTTCATCTGGGACTCGTAGCCCTCGGGGTCGGAGAACCAGGCCGCGTTCTGCGTCCGCCTGATCTCGGCCAGAGTGAACGTGACGCCGCTGCTGGCATAGGCGTTGTTGAGGACGCTGAGCTGCTTGGTCAGGACCGAGTCGGACACGTTGCCCGCGCTGCCGTAGACGACCTGGAAGTGCACGCGGACGGTGATGGCCGCCGCCGTGCTCGTCTTCCTCAGCTTGCCGAGGCGGTTCTGGAAGTCCTTCTCCATCGCGGCGACCTGGGCCGTTCCTGGCTGGTTCCGCTCGGTGGCGTGGGCCCCGGCGCGGACGCGGGCCTGGGCGGGCTGCTCGGCGCACACCGTGGGCGAGGCGGTGCGGGCGGACGGGGCGGCCAGCGTGGCGGGGGCGGCGGGGGCGTACGCCGTGAAGGCGGCGGCCATGCCGAGGACGGCGGCGATTCCGGCGCGTTTCATGGAACTCCTTGGGGGTGCGGCGCGTGCGGGGGAGCGCGCGCGTGGGGAGCGGAGTCATCGCTGGAACCAGGGTGGATGCGAACAAACAACACGTCTTTAGCAAACCTGGACGAACAGGCGCGGGTAATGCTGAATACGGCACCGTAGCGCGGCGGCGTAGCGTGTCCCCATGGACGTGGAGGAGGAGGCGTCGCGGATCCTGGCCGAGCTGCGAGCCCAGGCCGACCCGGTGCGCGCCGAAGGGGAGAAGCGCTACCTGAAGAGCGACCTCGCCCATATCGGCGTCCCGGTGCCCGCGTTGCGCAAGGTCGCGCTGTCGGCGGTCAAGAGTGCGCCGACCCGAGAGGAACTGGTCGCCCTCGCGGTGACGCTCTGGGACGTCACCGAAGAGGGCCGCCCGGTGCACGAGGCCCGCATGGCCGCCATAGAGGTCCTCGTGAAGCGGGTGGCGCTGCTGGAGCCGCGCGATGTGGAGCTGACGGAACGGCTCGTCAGGGACTCGGCGAGCTGGGTCTACGTCGACCAGCTCGCGGAGAAGGTCGTCGGCGCGCTGGTCGTCCGCAACCCGGACCTGGCGGCGGTCCTGGACGCGTGGGTCGCCGATCCCTACATGTGGGTGAGACGCACGGCCATGCTGGCACTCCTGGCGGGCGTCCGAGCCGGCGACCCCGATCTCGACCGCATCGGCCGGTACGGGGACGCGCTCATAGGCGAACGCGAGTTCTTCATCCGCAAGGCGCTCGGCTGGGTGCTCCGGGAGCTGTCCAAGAAAGACCCGGAGTGGGTGGCCGCATGGGTCGAGCCACGCGTGGGCGCCGTCTCAGGCGTCACGCTCCGCGAGGCCGTCCGTCACCTCCCACCCGAAGTCGCCACCCGTCTCAAGCCCGCTTCCCGGTGAAACCGCCGGAGGCGGGAGGGGGCGCTAGGCGCGGTAGGCGGCCCACACGTTGTGGATGCGGGTGCCCTGGCCCGGGGTGAAGGACGTCATGCAGGTGTCGTAGCTGTAGTCCATGTAGTTGTGCACCGGGTCTTCCCCGGGGGCGGGGCAGGTGTCCTTGAAGGACGGGCAGCCGTTCGTGGGGTCGCGCTCGGCGGGAGTGTCGGCGACGCGGTCGCCCTCCCCGCTGCAGCCGTCCTGGAAGGTGTGGTAGAGCCCCATCCAGTGCCCGACCTCGTGGGTCGCGCTGAAGCCCTTGTTGAAGTTCTCGATGGAACCGCCCGGCAGGCTGGCGTAGTGGACGGTCACGCCGTCCATCTGGGGGTCGGAGGTGTACTTCCAGGGGAACGTCGACCAGCCGAGCAGGTCGCCGCCGATGTAGGTGCTGTACAGGTTCAGCGTCGACTTGCCGCCCTTGTGCAGCTTCGGCTTGTAGGTGCCCTCGTAGCGTTCCGGGTCGCCGAACCATGCCGCGTTGTCGGTGCGGCTCACGGCCTTGAGCGTGAAGGAGACGCGCGCGTTCGCGCCGCCGTTGCCGCCGCCGTAGGACGTGTTCAGCGTGCCGATCTGGCGCTGGATCATCGCGTCGGACACGTTGCCCTTCGCGCCGGCGTGGATCACATGGAAGTAGACCGGAATGGTGATCTGCGCCGCCCTGCGCTGGCCCGCGCTCTTCGAGGCGCCATGCTTCCCCAGGCCGAGCCCGTCCAGGATCCGGTTCAGGCGCCTCTCCACGGCGGCTGCCTCGGCGGGGCTGAGATCCATGCGGTCTCGGGCATGGCCGTCAGTCCGGTGACGCGCCACGGCCGCCGCCGGCGGGTGCGCGCAGTCGTCGCCACGGCTTTCGTGCCCTGGCCGCCCGGATGGTCCGGTGCTCGCGGACGGCGCCGGCTGCCCGAAGGTCGCGGCGGGGACGAGGGCGGCGAGCAGAGCGGCGGCGGCGAGCGGCTTCACGGCACTCCTAGGGACGGCGTTCCGGCGAGCGCGGCGTTTCGGAGAAACGACGCTTCACCGAACACAGGGCGTCATCAACTGATATCAGACCGCAGTCATGCTGTGCGTGTGATCAAGGTAAATGGATGCCGACCGTTATAGGACAGTCGCCCCCAGTGACGATCATGTCGGGGACCGGGCGCATCGGCGCAGGCAGCGGCCCGTAGACTGGGAAGTCCCTTCCGGCCGGGCGAAAGGCGTAGTTGGTGGTCGCAGACCAGTCCTTTGACACCGTCCTCGTCGTCGATTTCGGCGCGCAGTACGCGCAGCTGATCGCACGACGGGTCCGCGAGTGCCATGTGTTCAGCGAGATCGTGCCGTCGACCATGCCGGCGGCGGAGATGCTCGCCAAGCGGCCCAAGGCGATCATCCTCTCGGGCGGGCCCGCGTCGGTGTACGCCGAGGGCGCTCCGGTCGTGCCGGACGGCCTGTTCGACATCGGCGTCCCCACGCTCGGCATCTGCTACGGCCACCAGGTCATGGCACAGGCCCTCGGCGGGACGGTCGAGAACTCC
This sequence comes from Actinomadura verrucosospora, assembly GCF_039540335.1. Classification (NCBI taxonomy): domain Bacteria; kingdom Bacillati; phylum Actinomycetota; class Actinomycetes; order Streptosporangiales; family Thermomonosporaceae; genus Actinomadura; species Actinomadura verrucosospora. The sequence goes on from NZ_BAABEV010000011.1 coordinate 73,412, forward strand.
GACGTGGCCGAGTACGGCGGCGCCACCGTCGCCGTCGCGTCCCCCGGCATGCTGTTCGCGGGCCTGCCGCACGAGCAGGCGGTGTGGATGTCCCACCGCGACTTCGTGAGCAGCGCCCCGGCCGGCTTCACCGTGACGGCCAGCACCGACGTCACCCCGGTCGCGGGCATGGAGGACCTGGAGCGCGGCTTCTTCGGCGTCCAGTTCCACCCCGAGGTCCTGCACACCCAGCACGGCATGGAGATCCTGCGGCGCTTCCTCTACGAGGGCGCCGGGTGCCGGCCGAACTGGACGATGGTGAACATCGCGGACGAGTCGATCGAGGCCGTCCGGGAGCGGGTCGGGGACAAGCGGGTGATCTGCGCGCTGTCGGGCGGCGTGGACTCCGCCGTCGCCGCCGCGCTCGTCCAGCGCGCCATCGGCGACCAGCTGACCTGCGTGTTCGTCGACCACGGCCTGCTGCGCAAGGGGGAGCCCGAGCAGGTCGAGAAGGACTTCGTCGCCGCCACCGGGGTGAACCTGCACGTCGTGGACGCCCAGGAGCGCTTCCTGTCCGCCCTCGACGGCGTCACCGACCCGGAGGAGAAGCGCAAGATCATCGGACGCGAGTTCATCCGGGTGTTCGAGGAGGCGGCCCGGGAGATCGTCCACGGCGGCGCGGGTTCCGCCGGAGAACCGGCCGAGCCGGTCGAGTTCCTCGTCCAGGGGACCCTCTACCCGGACGTGGTCGAATCGGGCGGCGGTACCGGCGCGGCGAACATCAAGTCGCACCACAACGTCGGCGGCCTGCCCGAAGACCTCCAGTTCAAGCTGGTCGAGCCGCTGCGGACGCTGTTCAAGGACGAGGTCCGCGCGCTCGGCGAGCAGCTCGGCCTCCCGGCCGAGATCGTCTGGCGGCAGCCGTTCCCCGGCCCCGGCCTCGGCATCCGCATCATCGGCGCCGTCACGCGCGACCGCCTGGACATCCTCCGGGACGCCGACGCCATCGCCCGCGAGGAGCTCACCCGCGCGGGCCTCGACCGCGACATCTGGCAGTTCCCGGTCGTCCTGCTCGCGGACGTGCGGTCGGTGGGCGTGCAGGGCGACAGCCGCACCTACGGGCACCCGATCGTCCTGCGCCCGGTGACCAGCGAGGACGCGATGACGGCCGACTGGGCGAAGCTGCCCTACGACGTCCTGCAGCGGATCTCCACCCGCATCACCAACGAGGTCCGCGAGATCAACCGCGTCACCGTCGACATCACCTCCAAGCCCCCGGGCACCATCGAGTGGGAGTAGGGCGGCCCACCAGGCACGGCTGAGGCCCGGACGGAATCCGTCCGGGCCTCTCGCCTACCGTCGGACGCGCCCGCGGCCGGACGTGCCCGTCGTCAGACCGTGGCGGGGGCCAGCGCGGCCTCGGCGTCCAGCGTCGCGGCGGTCGCGTTCACCACGGCGGCGATCCGCAGCACCTCCTGGACGAGCTCGCGCGACAGGCCGGCCTCGCGGACGACCTTCTCGTGCGACTCCAGGCACCGCCCGCAGCCGTTGATCGCCGACACGGCGAGGCACCACAGCTCGAAGTCGACCTTCTCCACGCCGGGCCTGCCGATGATCGACATCCGCAGCCGGGCCGGGAGGGTCGCGTACGTCTCGTCCCCGATCAGGTGGGTGGCGCGGTAGTACACGTTGTTCATCGCCATGATCGACGCGGCGCCCTTGGCCGCCTCGAACGCCTCGGCGGACAGGTGGTCGCCCGCCTCCTCGGCGAGTTCGCGGATGACGACGGCGCTCCGCGTGGCGAGGGCGCAGGCCAGGACCGTCCCCCACAGCTGCTGGTCGGTGAGCTGGGAGGTCGAGGTCAGCGAGCCCAGGTTGAGCTTGGTGTCCTTGGCGTAGCCCGGGAGGGCGCCCTTCAGCGCGTCAACGCTCATGATCATGCGTCCTTTCGTGCGGACGGCCGGCCGCGGGTCGCGCGGCCGGCCGCCGTCGGTCCGTGGTCGGACTCCGCCGGGCCGGGCCCGGCGAGGGGCTCAGGCCCCGGCGAGCAGCTTGGTCGCGTCGAGCGTGTCCTCGCCCTTGTTCCAGTTGCAGGGGCACAGCTCGTCGCTCTGCAGGGCGTCCAGGACCCGCAGGACCTCCTTGACGTTCCGGCCGACGGAACCGGCGGTCACCATGGCGAACTGGATCTCGTTGTTCGGGTCGACGATGAACGTCGCGCGCTGGGCGACGCCGTCCTCGGTGAGGATGCCGAGCGACTCCGAGAGCTCGCGCTTGAGGTCGGACAGCATCGGGAACGGGATCTCCCGCAGGTCCGGGTGGTCCTTGCGCCACGCGTAGTGGACGAACTCGTTGTCGACGGACGCGCCGAGCACCTGCGCGTCGCGGTCGGCGAAGTCCTCGTTGAGGCGGCCGAACTCCGCGATCTCCGTCGGACAGACGAACGTGAAGTCCTTGGGCCAGAAGAACACCACGCGCCACTTGCCCTCGTAGGACTTGTGGTTGATCGTCTCGAACGCGTTCTCGGCGTCCAGCGAGACGCAGGCGGTGAGCTCGTACTCGGGGAACTTGTCACCGACAGTAAGCACGCATGCTCCTTCATCATGAGAATGGGGTCGCCTCCGCATGGGGAGGCGCAGGAGGGCCGCGGGCTCTTCGCCTCGGCGGCCGATGTCACTCACAGTGCCCCGACTCGATCAAAAAGAGAAATCGATGGATCCCACAAGCGCGATAGGCGCGGCCTATCAATGTGGCGGACGGTGTGCTGACCGGCGAAAAGAGAGCGGTCGGTCCGCCGGCCGCCCGTCCGGTAGACATAGATCACACAGATGCGCCCATATCGGGTCTAACTCTGCGTAGCGCGCAAGTGTAGGGCGCTCGGCTCTCCCCGGACAACAGGCGACATTGGTGACGGGTGCCGTTGCCGCGCCGCCGGCCATCCCCAGGACCCACTGCCGTCCGTCATGATCTGGCCGGCGCGGTTCCAGGGGTGAGGGCCGCCTTGAGGACGTCCCGGAGCGGGGTCGGAGGGCGGTTCAGCAGCCGGCCGAGGGCGGGATCGACCTGCGAGAACTCGCTTCGGCGAGCCGCGGCGAACATGGCCGTGAGGATGTCCGCCCCGTGCTCGGGGACGCCGTGCGCGATCAGGCCGGACCGGTACTCGGCGTCCGGCACGACCACGTGCCTGATCGGACGTCCGGTGATCTCGGAGGCGAGGGCCGCGACCCCGGCCATGCCGACCGCCTCGCCGCCCGTCAGGGCCGGGGTGACGCCGTCGAAGACCTCCTCGGCCAGCGCGGCCGCGGCGGCTTCGGCGAGATCGTCGTGGGAGGTCCAGGAGACCGGCCCGTCCTCCGGCGCCGCCAGCTCGCCGGTCCGCAAGGCGGTGTCGAGGAGCGCCGCCGTCGTGGACGCGTAGAAGCCGTTGCGCAGCGATGTGAAAGGGACGCCCGAGGCTCGCAGCGCGTCCTCGGTGGCGGCGTGGTCCCGCATGGGCGGGAAGAGGGAGGACGGGCTCGTGCCCATGTGGCCGGTGTAGACGATCCGGCCGGCGCCCGCCTTGACGGCCGCGTCGATCGCGGTGCGGTGCAGGCGCAGCGCCGCCTCGCCGGTGGTGTCGGCGGACACGATCAGGATCTGCGACGCGCCCTCGAACGCGCGGGCGAGGCTCTCGGGATCGGCGAAGTCGCCCCGGCGGACGCGGACGCCGCGTTCACGGAGGTCTCCCGCCTTCTCCGGATTCCGGACGCTGACCCCGATCTCCTCGGCGGGGACGCGTCCGAGCAGGCGCTCGACGGTCATCCGGCCGAGTCGCCCGGTGGCCCCGGTGATGATGATCATTGCTTCCGCCCCTTCGCCGAATCAGTGCTAACGAAATCACGGTAACACCGATACTTGAACAGTGCTAACCCAAGTCTGTTATCGTCGTTAGCATGCAGGAAGGGCATTCCGGTGACGGACCGCGGGAGCGCATCCTCGCCGCCACCGCCGAGCTCCTGGCCGAGGGCGGGCGCGAGGCCGTCTCCACGCGCGCGGTGGGGGTCGCGGCCGGGGTCCAGGCGCCGACCATCTACCGGCTCTTCGGGGACAAGGGCGGCCTGCTCGACGCGGTCGCCGCCGAGGGCTTCGCGGCCTACCTGGCCGCCAAGGCCGGCCCGCGACCCGACGCCGACCCGGTGGACGACCTGCGCGCCGGATGGGACGAGCACGTCGAGTTCGGCCTGGCCAATCCGGCCCTCTACATGCTCATGTGCGAGCCCCGTCCCGGGAGGGCGCCGGCGCCGGCGGCGGTCGCCGGGTTCGAGATCCTCTCCGCCCGCATCCGGCGGATCGCCGAGGCCGGGCGGCTGCGCGCCGGTGAGGAGCGTGCCGTCCGGCTCGTCCACGCGGCCGGCTCCGGCACGACCCTCGCACTGATCGCGATGCCCGAGGGCGACCGCGACCCGGGGCTGTCCGTCATGGCGCGTGAGGCGGTCATCACGGCGATCACGACGGACGCTCCCGTGCCGGCGGCGCCCGGCCCGGTCGGCGCCGCCATCGCCTTGCGCGCCGCCCTTCCCCAGGCCGTCGCCCTGACCGAACCGGAGCGGGGCCTGATGCGGGAATGGCTCGACCGCATCACCGACCACTCTGGCTGACCCTCGCCTGAGGGCGGCCCTCGACGGCGCGAGGGGCCGGCTCAGCGGGGCCGGGCGGCGGCGTGGACGGCGAGGGCTTCGGCGGCGTCGGCGAACATGTCGGCCAGGCCGGACAGGGAGGTCGGGATCTCGCCGTCCAGCCAGGCGACGAGGTTCTCGTTCCACCCGGCGACCAGCATCGTGGCGGTGAAGCGCATGCGCGCGTCGGCGTCCGGCGGGATGTCGTAGAACGTGCGGGCGTACTCGATGACCAGGCGGGCGTAGTCGCGGCGGGCGGCGTGCTGGCGCGCCCGCAGGACGGGGCTGGCCGCCGCCTCGACCAGCACCACGCGGATCTTGCGGGGGTCGGTGCGGCCCGTGTCCAGCGCGGCCAGGGCGGCGGAGCGGACGGTCGTGCGCAGGTCGGCGTCCGGTCCGGCGGCGGCCACTCCCCGGGCGGCGGCCTCGGCGATCTCCGCGACGATCCGGTCGTGGACCTCGGTGAGCAGGGCGTCGAGGTCGGTGAAGCTCTCGTAGAAGTAGCGCGGGTTGAGGCCGGCGCGCGCGCAGACCGCGCGCAGGGACGTCCCCCGGACGCCCTCCGCCGCCAGCAGGTCGAGGGCCGCGTCCAGGAGGGCGGCGCGGCGGTCGGCGCGGCGGCGGTCGGCGGTCACGCCGCCGTACGGGCGAGGACTCACCCCGCAATCTTGACACAGCCGTTGCCAGAACCTACTTTTCTGGCAACATGCGTAGCCAGATGGGGAGGCCCCCGTGCCCCGCTCCAGCGACACAGACCCCCTGACGACGGACACCGCAGCGCCCCGGCCCGGCGAGCCGGACATGGCGCGCGTCTTCGCGCCGCTCCTGCGCGAGCACGACTACGTCATCGACCAGATCGACGGGAAGCTCCCGCCCGGCCTGACCGGGACGCTGTACCGGATCGGCCCCGGCAAGTGGGAGGTCGGGCGGACGCTGATGCACCACCTCTTCGACGGCGACGGGATGGTCTCGCAGTTCGCCTTCGACGGGCGGTCCGTGCGGTTCCGCAACCGGTACGTCCGGACGCCGCAGTTCAGGCAGGGCATGGTCGCCGACGGGCCCGTCCGGCCGGGGGTCGGAACCCCGCTTCCCGGCGGCTTCTGGGCCAACTTCGTGAAGGGGAAGGGGCCGGCGAACCCCGCCAACACCGGGATCGCCCTGCACGCCGACCGGCTGCTGGCCCTGTGGGAGGGCGGTCCGCCGCACCGGCTCGACCCCGACACGCTGGAGACGCTCGGCGTCCACGACTTCGACGGGCGGCTGCGCGGCGCGCTCAAGGCGTTCTCCGCCCACCCGAAGTGGGATCCGGTGACGGGCGAGATGTTCAACTTCGGACAGGACTTCAGTCCGCTGCCGTCCCTGAACTGCTGGAAGGTCGACCGGCGCGGCCGGCTGCGGCGGCTCGCCCGGGTCCGGATGGCGAACATGCCGTGGAACCACGATGTGGCGCTGACGACCGACCACATGGTGTTCGTCCTGGACCCGTACATGGTCGACCTGCGCACGATGTTCGGCGGCGGCGCGTCGGTGTTCGACGCGATCCGGCACCGTCCCGAGAAGGGGACGCGGTTCGTGCTGGTGCCGCGCGACGGCGGTCCGGCGCGGGTCGTGGAGCACGAGGCGCTCGTGCACGTCCACGTGGCGAACGCCTTCGAGGACGGCGCCGACACCGTCGTCGACCTGGTGCTCTTCGACGACTTCGAGGCGATCAGGCGTGACCTGTCCGACTTCCGCGCCCGCTTCACCGACCTGCCGTCCAGCAGGCTGACGCGCTGCCGGATCACCCCGGCGGGACGGGTGATCGAGACGCCGCTCTCCGACCTGCCCGGCGAGTTCCCCCAGTACGACTGGCGCCGCTCCACGCGCAGGCACCGCTACACCTACATGACGGGACGGACGGGCCCGAGCGGTGAGTACGACACCGTCCTGAAGGTCGACAACGACACCGGCCGCACGCAGGCGCACGAGGCCGGCCCGCACACCTACGTGGGCGAGCCCGTCTTCGTGCCCCGCGCGCCGGACTCCGCCGAGGACGACGGGTGGCTCCTGGCGGTCGTGTATCTCGCGGCGGAGCACCGCTCGCGGCTCACCGTCCTGGACGCCAGGGACCTCACCTCCGTCGCGGACCTCCACCTGCCGCATCACATCCCGTTCGGCTTCCACGGCACCTTCACCCCGCGCGTCGCCGACCCCGACGCGCCCATTCCCCATCCCGACCGCCTGCCCGTCCGCTGAGCGCCTGCCCGCTGTGGTGAACACCACCCCGCCTCCACCTGGGACAAGTCACGGTGCGTGATCGGCCTTGGGTAATGTCTGCGGCAGGATGGGGATCAGCAGACCGACGGTGGCCCAGTTGCGGGCGTTCCTGGCATTGGCGGAGTACCTGCATTTCCGCGACGCCGCCGCCGCTCTCCGCATGAGCCAGCCCGCCCTGTCCGGGGCCGTGGCGGCGCTGGAGGAGGGCCTCGGGACGCAGCTCGTCGAGCGGACGACGCGCAAGGTCCTGCTGACTCCCGCGGGGGAGCGGGTCGCGCGGCGGGCCGAGACCGTCCTGGCGGAACTCGACCGGCTGGTCGAGGAGGTCCAGGCCGTCCGGGGGATGCTCGTCGGGCCGCTCAGGGTGGGCGTCATCCCGACCGTCGCGCCGTACCTGCTGCCGGTCGTCCTTCCTCGGCTCGCCAAGGAGTTCCCCGACCTGGAACTGTCCGTCCACGAGGAGCAGACCGGCCACATCGTCGCGGAACTGCTCGCGGGACGCCTGGACGTGGTGCTGCTGGCGCTTCCCGTGCCCGCGTCGGGCGTGACGGAGCTGCCGCTGTACGACGAGGACTTCGTGCTCGTCGCGCCCGCCGGGTTCGAGCTGGGAGCGACCGGGGTCGCGCGGGAGGCGCTCAACGACCTCGACGTCCTCCTGCTGAACGAGGGCCACTGCCTGCGCGACCAGGCGCTGGACGTCTGCCGGGAGGTGGGGGCGCGCGCCGCCGCGGCGACGTACGCCACGAGCCTGGCGACGCTGGTCCAGCTCGTGTCGGGCGGCCTCGGGGTGACGCTCGTCCCCGAGACGGCGCTGCCCGTGGAGACCCGCCGGGCGCCGAACCTCGGCCTGCACCGGTTCGCGGCCCCGGCGCCGTTCCGCCGCGTCGGCCTGGGCTTCCGGTCGACGTCGCCGCGCGCGGACGAGTTCGAGGCGCTCGCCGCGAGCGTCCGCGCCGCCCTCTCCGAGTCGGCCGCGGCGGAGTCGGGCACGGCGGGGCCGGGCGCGGCCCCCGGCATCCGCCCCGCCTGATCCCCGGCTCTGATCCTTCGGGTTAACGCCCAGGTCAAGCCGCGGCCAGGCGAGGTCAAGTCTGCGTCAGGGGACGGCCTCGCAATCGCGATGCGCGTTCGTGCGGCGGCGTGACGTCACCATGCTCGGGGGCGAGGAGGAGGCCCCATGTCCCCGAAGCTCAGCGTGGTCGTGCCGTTCCACAACACCGAGGAGTACCTCCAGGAGTGCCTGGAATCGCTGGCGGGCCAGACGCTGGGCGACCTTGAAGTGATCATGGTGGACGACGGGTCCACTGACAACGGCGCCGTGATCGCCAAGGACATGTGCGGCCGCGACCCGCGGTTCCGGCTCCTCACCCGGGAGAACGAGGGGCCGGGGCCCGCCCGCAACGCGGGGGTGCGGCAGGCGAGGGGCGAGTACCTGGCGTTCGCCGACGCCGACGACGTCGTGGAGCGCGAGGCGTACGCGCGGCTGGTCGCGTCCCTTGAGCGGACCGGGTCGGACCTGGCGTCCGGCAACGTCCAGCGGATGGACGACGACCGGACCTGGCAGTCGCACCTGCACGACGGCCTGTTCACGCAGTCCCGTTCGAAGACGCATGTGTCGTCCATGCCGATGCTCATGCGCGACCGGACGCCGTGGAACAAGGTGTACCGGCGGGCGTTCTGGAACCGGACCGGTCTGGAGTTCCCCCCGGGCTACTACGAGGACCCGCCTGTCACGGCGCGCGCGCACGCCCTGGCCCGTTCCGTCGACATCCTCAGCGAGACGGTCTACTTCTGGCGCAGACGTCCCGGGTCCATCACAGAGGACCGCTACGACTGGGACAACTTCAGCCAGCGCATGCGCTCCGCCCGGGTCGTCCGGGACGGTCTGGCCGACTACGCCCCGCAGCTCCTGAACGCCTACGACGAGCACGTGCTGATCCCGATCGAGCTTCGCGTCCTGTTCGAGGCCCTCCCGAGGACGCAGGACGAGAACCGCGGGGAACTCGTGGCCATGGGGGCGGCCCTGGCACGGCGGGTGAACGCGCGCGTCCTCAAGCGGCAGCCCGCGATGACGCGTCTGCAACTGCACCTGCTGTGCCGGCGGATGCTGCCGGAACTCCTGGAGGTGCTGCGCTTCGTCCAGCTGCGCAAGGCGGCGGACGCGCCGCGCGTGCGGCGCGGCCTGCGGCACCGCTGGTACGCCGAGTACCCGTTCTTCGAGGACGAGGACCGGGGCGTCCCCGCGCACGTGTACGACGTGACCGACGAGCTCAGGCCGGTCGCGGCGATCGACCGGGCCACCTGGGCGGACGGGCTGCTGCGCCTGGAGGGCCACGCCTACGTCCGGCATCTGGACGCCTCCAGCGAGGACGGGTCCCGGATCCGGCTCTGGCTGGTGGCGGCCAACAAGCGGGGCCTCGTGCGCGTCCCGGTCCGGAGGGTCCGCAGGCCGGACGTGACCGCCGGGTCGCGGCAGTCGAACGTCTCCTACGACTGGTCCGGCTTCGTCGCGGAGATCGACCCGTCCGCGCTGCGGATGTTCGGGCGCTGGCGGGACGTCGACTGGGTGCCGTGCGTCGAGATCGTCAACCGGGGGCTGCGGCGCCGGTCGACGTTCACCGGCCCGCGGCTCACCGGGCGGCAGTGGCCGCGGGACAGGGAGTGCGCGCCGGGCGTGCTCGTCCAGGGCGTCGCGGGCCGGAACCGCTTCGTGATCCAGGTGCGCCGCACGCCGGCGGCGGTCGTCGGCTGCCACCTGGAGGGCGGCGAGCTGTGGCTGGACGGCTGGAGCCGCGTCCCGCTCGGGGACGAGCCGCGCGTCACCGCCACCCCGAGGACGGGGCGGGCCACGGTGCTCGGCCCGGTCGAGCCGGTCGGCGCCGACGGGTTCCGGGCGCGGCTGCCGGTCGCCGGGCTGGCCCGGCGGCAGGGCGACTGGGAGATCGCCCTGTCGGAGGGGATCCGCCCGTACCTGGACGAGGACGCCGCGGGCGCCGCCTTCTCCGTCCCCGGCGGGGAACTGGAGATCGCCAGGACGCGGCGCGGCACGCTGAGGATCGTCTCCCGCGGGCGCGTCCTCGCCGTCGAGGAGGTGTCGTGGTCGCCCGAGGGCGCCCTGCGCCTGGCGGGCACGTGCTCGGAGCGGATCGGGCGGCCCGACTCGCTGGTCCTGCGGCGGCGGCGGTCGAGCGAGGAGCACGCCGTCAGGCTGCACTGGGAGGACGACCGGTTCACCGCAGTGTTCTCGCCCGCGCGCATGCCGGTGCTCGGGCTGTCGCGCCCGCTGGTCTCCGGCCGCTGGGACGCCCTCGCCACCGTCGGCGGGGAGGAGCGGCCGGTGGTCGTCCGCCGCCACAGCCTCCGCGACCTGCCGGAGCCGTTCGAAGCGGGCCTGCACCGGATCACCGTCCGGGCCCAGAAGACCGACCAGTTGCAGTTGCGCGTCGAGACGGCCTTGGACGACGACGAGCGCGGAGCCTACGCGCAGAGCCGCATCCGGTCCGGGCACTACCGGCGCCACCTGAACCTGCCCGTCCGTGAACTCGCCGTGTTCGACGCGTACAAGGGGCGCCAGTACTCGTGCAACCCGCGCGGCATCTATGACGCGCTGCGGCGCCGCGAGACCGACCTGGAATGCGTGTGGGTCACCGAGAACGGACAGTTCGGCAAGCCTTCCGGCGCCCGCACCGTTCTGGCCGGGACGCGGGAGCACTACGAGGCGCTCGCCCGCGCGCGCTACATCTTCGGCAACTGGTCGCAGCAGGAATGGTTCACCAAACGCGAGGACCAGACCTACGTGCAGTGCTGGCACGGGACGCCCCTGAAGAAGCTCGGGTACGACGTCAAGCAGATGCCCTTCAAGCGCACCGAGGGCGTGGACTGGATGGAGCACGACGTCCCTCAGTGGGACCTCCTGCTCGCCCAGAACGCGTTCTCCGTGCCGCTGTTCCGGCGCGCGTTCGGCTACACCGGGGACGTCCTCGAAAGCGGCTACCCCCGCAACGACGTGCTGAGCAGCCCGCACCGCGACGAGATCGCCGCGGCGGTGCGGCGGCGGCTCGGCATCCCGGAGGGCAAGCGGGTCGTCCTGTACGCACCGACCTGGCGGGACGATTTCCACCACGCGATCGGCAAGCGCGCGTTCCGCCTCGAATTCGAGATCGACAGGTTCCGGGCCGCGCTGGGCCGCGACCACGTCCTGCTCCTGCGGACGCACTACCTCGTCACCGACCGCCCGAGGCTGCGGCCGGGCGACTGCGTCATGGACGTCTCGGTCTACCCCGACATCTCGGAGCTGTTCCTCATCAGCGACGTGCTCGTGACCGACTACTCGTCGTCCATGTTCGACTTCGCCGTCACCGGCCGCCCGATGGTGTTCTTCACCTACGACCTGGAGCGCTACCGCGACCACGTGCGCGGCTTTTACTTCGACTTCGACGCGGAGGCGCCGGGGCCGCTGCTCGCCACCACGCAGGACGTCGTCGAGGCCCTCCGCGAGCCCGCCGCGCTGGAGACCGGGTTCCGGGACGCGCGCGCCGCCTTCGCCGCCCGGTACTGCCCGCACGACGACGGCCACGCGGGCGCCCGCGTGCTCGACCGGGTCCTCCGCTGAAGCCCCGCAAGCCCACGAATCCCCGAAAGCCCAGTACGGAGCCGCTCGTGTCCCCGCAGATCAGCATCGTCGTCCCCATCCGCAGCACCGGCGGCCGCCTGGCGGAGTGCCTGGAGTCGATCGCGGGGCAGACGCTGCGCGACATCCAGGTGCTCATGGTGGAGGACGGTCCGGACTACGGCAGTGCCGCGAAGGACGCCGCGGCCGACGACGCTGCCGTCGCCAAGGAGTTCGCGGGCCGCGACGACCGTTTCGCCCTGCTGCAGCCCGCCCCCGGCACGGCGGCGGCCGACGCGGGCGTCGAGCAGGCGAAAGGCCGCTACCTCACCTTCGCCGACGGTGAGGACACAGTGCCGCCCTACGCCTACGAACTGCTGGTCGGGACCCTGGACAACACCGGTTCGGACCTCGCGGGCGGAAACGTCATGTGCCTGGACGAGGAACAGGCGTGGCAGTCGCCGCTCCACAGCGACCCCTACGCGGAGACCGTGTTGTCCACGCACGTGACCCGCCATCCCGCCCTCCTGCAAGACAGGACTGTGTGGAACAAGGTCTACCGGCGCTCGTTCTGGGACGCGTACGGCTTCGAGTTCGGAACCAGCGGTGACCTCCTCATCGCCGTGCAGAGCCACGTGCTGGCCTCCGCCGTGGACGTGCTGGACGCGACCGTCTATTTCTGGCGGGACCGTCCCGGAACGGGCTTGCGCACGCGCCCCGACCCAGCCGACATCACCGCGCGCATGGCGACCCTCGCGAAGACGCGGGAATTCGTCCGTACGCAAGCGCCGGACCTTCTGACCGTCCACGACATGTACGCGCTCGACCTGGACGTGCGCGAACTGATGCTCGCCCTGCCCGCGGCCACCTGGGAGGAGCGCGAACACCTGGTCGAACTGGGCGCGGAGGTCGTCGCCGTCGCCGGGCGCCGCGCCACGGCCGGGCTTGAGGCGATCAGGCGGCTGGAGACGTACCTGCTCGGCGAGCGCATGCTGCCCGAACTGCTGGAGGTGCTGCGCTTCGAGGAGGGCGGCCTGCGGGGCGTCCCGCTGGTGTCGCGCGGCCGTCTCCGGCAGCGCTGGTACGCCCGCTACCCCTTCTTCGACGACGCCGAGCGGGGCGTCCCGGAGGACGTGTACGACGTCACCGACGAGCTGGCGCTGTGGGCGGACGTCGACCGTGTGGAGTGGGACGTCGACACCCTCATCGTCGAGGGGCACGCCTGCTTCGACCGGTTCGCCGTGGCGTCGGTGACCGATTCCCGGATCCGCGTGTGGATGCGCGACGTGCGGACCGGCAAGGAGATCCGGCTGCCGGTGGAGCGCCGCTACGTCCCGGAGGTCACGGCGCGCTCAGGGCAGGCGAACGTCTCCCTCGACTGGTCGGGCTTCACGGTACGGGTGGAGCCCGAGTACCTGCTGGACAACGACGAGTGGCGGACGGCCACCTACGAGCTGTTCGCCGAGGTGACGACGGCCGGGCGCAGGGCGGTGCAGCGGCTGACCGCGATGGCTCCCGCCGTCAGGTGGACGTCGCCGCGGCAGGTGGACGAGCACGTGGCCGTCCAACCGGCGGCGGGCGACGACGACGTGTTCGTCGTTCACGTGAAGCGGGCCAAGGCCGTCCTCACCAGGCTCGGCCTCGACGGCGACGCGCTGGTGCTGTCCGGCTGGACGCGGCGCGCGCTCGGTGCCGGAGCCGCGATGGTCGCGGTCCGGCGGCACGGGGGAGCCGAGGTCCGCGGGGAGGTGACGCTGCGGCAGGCGGCCGTCCTGCGGATGGCGGAGGGCACCGGGTTCGACTTCACGGCGAGGCTGCCCCTGAAGTACCTGGCGTCCGTGCCGAACAGCGCGCCGAACAGCGCGCCGAACACCGTCCCGTACGGCACGCACCTGCGCGACGTCATCGACTGGGACATTCGGTTGACGGGCGAAGGCGGCCCGCTGCGGCTCACCGTCGCGAGCAACGTCAAGCCCGCCCGCTTCGCCCTGCCGGAGAGCGTGGGGCGCGGCCGGGAGTTCGCCGTCAGCCGCACCGCGTTCGGCAACCTGCGCGGAGTCGAGCGCAGCTTCCGCCCGGTCGTCACGGGCGCCGCATGGGACGCCAACGGACTGCTCACGCTGAGAGGCGACTTCGCCGACCCGGAACACCGCCCCGACCGCTTCGTCCTCCGGCGGCGCCGGTCCGGCGACGAGCACCGCGTCCCCGTCACCTGGGAGGGAGACCGGTTCACCGCCGCGTTCCTCCCCGCGACGGTGTCGGTGTTCGGGACGGACCTGCCGCTGAGCAGCGGTACCTGGGACCTGGTGGCGCCCACGCGATCGGGAGAGGTGGCCGTCGTCGTCGAACGCGAGGCCATCCCCGACCTGCCCGACCGTCATCGCGCGGGCACGCACGAATTCGAGCTCGGCGTCCACCAGATCGACGCGCTGATACTGCACAGCCGCGTCTCCCTGGAGGACGACGAGCGCGGCGGACACGCGCAGACCCTTCTCCAGCAGAGGGACTACACCGTCTACCTGCGGAACCCTCTGGCCGACATGGTGCTGTTCAGCAGCTACAACGGCTCCCAGTACAGCTGCAGCCCGAGGGCCGTCTATGAGGAGCTCATCCGCCGTGACGCCGACCTGGAATGCGTGTGGGTCTCCCAGGACGGCCAGTTCGCGGTGGACGGAAAGGCCACGACCGTCCTGGCGGGGAGCCGCGAGCACTACCGCGTCCTCGCGCACGCCCGGTACGTCGTCGCCAACCACGCGATGCCGCCCTGGTTCTTCAAGCGGACAGGTCAGGTCTACCTCCAGACGTGGCACGGCACCCCGTTGAAGCGCCTCGCCTACGACCTCCAGGACATGCCGTACCAGCGCACCGAGCGGCTGGACTGGATGGAGGAGGAGGTGCCGCGATGGGATCTCCTGCTGTCCTCCAGCCCGTACGCCACCCAGGTCATGCGGCGGGCCTTCCGGTACGAGGGCGAGGTCCTGGAGACGGGGTTCCCGCGCAACGACATCCTCAGCACGCCCGAGTGGGAACGCATCGGAACCCGCGTCCGGAAGCGCCTGGGGATCCCGCAGGGCAAGAAAGTCGTCCTCTACGCGCCGACATGGCGGGACGACCGGCATCACGCAGAAGGCAAGCAGGGTTTCTCGCTGGAGCTGGACGTTGAGACCATGCGCCAGGCCCTGGGCGACGACCACGTCCTCCTCCTGCGGACGCACCACTTCATCACCGACCGGGACCGGATCGCTGCGGGCCGGCTCGCCGGCGGCGACGCTGGCCCCTTCGTCATCGATGTGTCCCGGTATCCCGACATCGCCGAGCTGTACATGGCCGCTGACGTGCTCGTCACGGACTACTCGTCCGCCATGTTCGACTACGCCATCCTGGGCCGCCCCATCGTCCTCTACACCTACGACCTGGACTGGTACCGCGACCACGTGCGCGGCTTCTACTTCGACCTGGAGGCCGAAGCGCCCGGCCCGGTCGTACGGACGTCGGCGGAGGTCGCCGAGGCGGTCAGGGCGGCGTCCGCGAGCGAGCAGCGCTACGCCGACGCCTACGACCGCTTCTTCGTGAAGTACTGCCCGCACGACGACGGCCAGGCCGCGTCCAGGGTGGTGGACCGCGTCTTCGGCAAGGCCTGACGGCAGGGAGGGGCCCGCCGTTCAGCCCGGACGGCGGGCCCGTGCGAACAGCCAGACGCCGGGCCACGAGGCGACCGGCAGGCGCCGCTCCAGCGAGGCGGACAGGCGCAGCGCCTCGTTGGCCAGCGGATGCAGCGGAGCCAGGTCCTCGCGCCGCACCGTCCGGTTCCTCAGCAGACGCAGGAGCGGGCGGTGCAGAACGCCCCTGCTCCACACGCGTTCCAGCACGAGCCCGGCGCCCTCCAGCAGTTCGGCCAGAGTGCGGCGAGAGTAGCGGCGGACACGTCCGAGAGCCACGTCCTGCGCCGACCACAGAGCCATGTCGCAGGGCACGGACACCAATGCCGTCCCACCCGGCCGCAGCACCCGCACGACCTCCGCGGCCGCTCGCCCGTCGTCCTCGACATGTTCGAGCACGTCGAGAGCCAGCGCCAGGTCGAACCCGCATGGCGGCAGCGGCAGGTAACGCGCGTCGCCCTCGTAGGCCTCGACGCCGTAGGCGCGGGCCAGCGCGACGGCGTCCGGGCTCAGATCGATCGCGGTGGCGCTCCAGCCGTGGTCGGCCAGGACGCGGCAGGCCGCCCCGGACGCGGCGCCGATGTCGACGGCCGTCCCGGGCACGCTGAACCGCAGCAGTTCCGCGGACAGGATCTCGCGGCGCTCGCGGTACCACCAGTTGTCGTTCTCGATCCGCGCGATCCGCTGGAGCTCGGTGGTGTCCACCGGACAAGCCGACCGCACCGGCGGCGGCGCGTTCCATCGACGCCGCCGCCCGCGCACGGATCGTTGACGCCGGTTTGACCCCGCCCCGGACGTGCGCGCCGGCGAGCGCCTCCCGCGATCAGCGCTTCCGGCGGCGCCGCACGAGGAAGCGGACGATCAGGAGGACGGCGACCAGGGCGCCGACCGCGGGAACGGCCCGCTTGGCGATCGACGGGCCCGCGAACTCCAGCAGGTCGATCGCGTCGTCCTCCTCCGCCTGCCGCCTGTCCTCCAGGCGCCGCACGCGCCCGCCCTCGTCTCCTCCGGCCGCGGCGGGCGGCGACAGAGGCTCCTTGGGCTCCGCCCGGACGGGCGCGGGCTCGGCGGCGGGCTGCTCCGGCGTCGCGGGGGCCACGCCCGTCTCCGCCTCCAGCTCCGGTTCGGCGGCCTTCTCAGTGCTCTCCGGGGTGGCGGAGGGCGCGTCCGTGGGCGCCACGGCAGCGGTGGCCGGCGTGTCGGCGGTGGCCTCGGCCGGCTTCTCCGCAGGAGCGGACGGGGCGGCCGGGGTCTCGGCGGCGGCCTCCCCGGGGGCCTCCAGCTCGGCGGCCAGCTGCTTCGCGAACCGGGCGATGATCTTGGAGCCGACCTCGGACAGGATGTTGCGGCCGAACTGCGCCGGGCGGCCCGTCACGTTCAGCTTGGTGTGGACGCTCACGCGGGTGGCGCCGTCCTCCCCGTGCAGCCGCGCCTGCACGGTCGCCGCCGCCGTCCCCGACCCGCGGGCCTCCTTGGCGGACGCCTCCATCGTGACGACGCGGGACGACTCGTCCGCCGAGACGATCCGCGCGGTGCCGCGGTAGGTGATGGTCATCGCGCCGACCTTCACCTTCATCCGGCCCGAGTACTCCTCGCCGTCGATCGAGTCGAGCGTCGCGCCCGGCATGCAGGCCGCGACGCGCTCCACGTCGAGCAGCACCGACCAGGCCTGATCCACCGGCACGGGGACGGTGAAATCGTGGTCGAGCTCCATGATCAGTGTCCTTATCGTCCGGAGTCCTCGCCCCGACCCTACGGCGGCCGCCCGTCGCGTCGCCAGTGGGGCCCCGGGCACCTCGGTACGCCTCAGGCACCCCGGTGTACCCCGCCCAGCAGTGATCATGCGGCACGGGGAACCCGGGGCGCCGGAACGCACGCGGCCGGACGCCGGGGCGACGGCGCCCGGCCGCGTGCTCCCGCCGCGCGGGCGGGTCAGCCCGCGGCGGCCGCCAGCGCGCGCGCCGTCAGCACCGTCGCCAGGTGGGCCCGGTACTCCGACGACCCGTGCAGGTCGGTGGGCGGCTCCGTGCCCGCCGCGGCCTGCGCCGCGGCGGTCCGGAACGCGTCCTCCGACGCCGGCCCCCCTCTCACGGCGGTCTCCACCGCGCTCGCCCTGACCGGCGCCGGGCCCATGTTCGTCAGCGCGACGCGCGCCTCCTCGATGCCGTCACCGTTGCGGTGGACGGCGCACGCCACCGCGACGATCGCCCATGCCTGCGCGGTCCGGTGGAACTTCTCGTAGTGCACGCCCCAGCCCGCACCCAGTTTCGGCACGCGCACGCCCACGAGCAGCTCGTCCGGCTCCATCGCCGACGTCATCCAGTCGACGAAGAACTCCGACGCGGGGATCTCCCTCTCGCCGCGCGAGGACCGGACGAGGAACACCGCGTCCAGCGCGAGCGCCACGGCGGGCAGGTCGCCCGCCGGGTCCGCGTGGGCGAGCGACCCGCCGAAGGTGCCGCGGTGCCGGACCGCCGGGTCGGCGACGGTCTCCGTCGCCTGCACGATCAGCGGGACGTGCTCGCGCACCAGCGGATCGCGGATCACCTGGTGGTGCGTCGCCATGGCGCCGATGAACAGCGAGTCCCCCTCGTCGCGGATCTCCCGGAGCGCGCCGAGCCGGCCCAGGTCGATCAGCGCGTCGGGGTAGGCGAGCCGCAGCCGCAGCAGCGGCATCAGGCTCTGCCCTCCCGCCAGCACCTTGGCGTCCTCGCCCGCGTCGGCCAGCACCTGGACGGCGTCGTCCACCGACGCGGGACGGACGTAGTCGAACGTCGCGGGTATCACTGGTCACCTCCGGCCGAGCCGAGTCCGCCGCCCGCGCCCGGTTCCGCGGCCGCCGGCTTCTCCTCCGCGCGCATCGCGCGCCACACGCGTTCCGGCGTGCACGGCATCCGCACGTCGTGCACCCCGTAGGGGCGCAGCGCGTCCACGATCGCGTTGACGACCGCGGGGGTCGAGGCGATCGTTCCGGCCTCGCCGACGCCCTTCACCCCCATCGGGTTGGACGTCGCTGGCGTCTCGGTGCGGTCCGTCGTGAACGTCGGCAGGTCCGCGGCGGACGGGACCAGGTAGTCGGCCATCGTGGTCGTCGTCAGGTTGCCGTCCGCGTCGTACACGGCCTCCTCGTAGAGCGCCTGGGCGATGCCCTGCGCGAGCCCGCCGTGGACCTGCCCCTCCACGATGAGCGGATTCACGACCTTGCCCACGTCGTCCACCGCCACGTACTTGCGGAGCTTCACCATCCCGGTCTCGGTGTCGACCTCGGCCGCGCACAGGTGCGTGCCGTGCGGGAAGGAGAAGTTCTCCGGGTCGAACGTGGCGTCGGAGTCCAGAGACGGTTCGATGCCGTCCGGCAGGTCGTGCGCGGCGAACGCGGCCAGCGCCACCTCCTGGATCGTCCTGCCCTCCTCCTGGACGCCGCGGACGCTGAACCGCCCACCGGAGAACTCCAGATCCTGCTCGGACGCCTCCAGCAGATGCGCGGCCACCTTGCGGGCCTTGTCCACCACCTTCTCGCAGGCGGAGAACAGCGCGACCCCTCCCACGGCCAGGGAACGGGACCCGTAGGTGTCCATTCCCTTGGGCGAGATGGCGGTGTCGCCGTGCAGGACCTTCACGTCCTCGAACGGCACGCCGAGCCGGTCGGCGGTGATCTGCGCCCACGCCGTCGCGTGGCCCTGCCCGTGCGGGGACGAGCCGGTGACCACCTCGACCTTGCCGGACGGCAGCACCCGCACCGACGCGTGCTCCCAGCCGCCGGCACCGTACGACAGCGACCCGAGGACCCGGGACGGGGCGAGACCGCACATCTCCGTGAACGTCGAGACCCCGATGCCCAGCTGCACCGGATCGCGCCGTTCCCGCCTGTCCGCCTGCTCCGCACGGAGCTTGTCGTACTCGAACAGCTCCAGCGCCTTGTCGGTCGCCGCCTCGTAGTTGCCCGTGTCGTACGTGAGGCCCGCGATCGTCTCGTACGGGAACTCCTCGTGCGCGATCCAGTTGCGGCGCCGTACCTCGATGGGGTCGATGCCCAGTTCGTGGGCCAGCTCGTCCATCATCCGCTCGATGCCGAAGGTGGCCTCCGGGCGGCCCGCACCCCGGTAGGCGTCCGTGGGCGTCTTGGTGGTGAAGACCCCCGTGCAGGTGAACGACAGCGCGTCCATCTTGTAGATGCCGTTGAACATGAACGCGCCCAGCAGCGGGATGCCGGGGGTGACCAGCATCAGGTACGCGCCCATGTCGGCCAGCAGTTCGACCTTCAGACCGCGGATCCGGCCGTCGCGCTCGGCGGCGAGCGTGAGCCGCTGGATCTGGTCGCGGCCGTGGTGGACGGTCATGTTGCCCTCGCTGCGGGTCTCCGTCCACTTGACCGGACGGCCCAGCCTGCGGGCGAGCAGGAGCGCGAGGACCTCCTCCCCGTACACCTGCAGCTTGGAGCCGAAGCCGCCGCCGACGTCCGGCGCGACGACCCGGATCCGGTGCTCGGGGATCTCGGTGACCGTGGCCAGCATCAACCGCAGGATGTGCGGGATCTGCGTGGCCGAGTACAGCGTGAACTCGTCCCCCTCGGGGACGCACAGCACCGACCGCGGCTCCATGGCCGTCGGGATGAGCCTCTGCTGGACGAAGCGGCGCTCCAGCACGACCGGCGCGTCCCGCATCGCCGCGTCGAGATCCCCGTTCTCGAACACCCACGTGTAGGACTTGTTCGTGCCGAGGTCCTCGTGCACCAGATCGGCGCCGTCGGCTAGGGCCGCCTCCATGTCCACGACGGCGGACAGCGGCTCGTAGTCGACGTCTATCTCCTCCAGGGCGTCGATGGCCGCGGCCTTGTCGCGGGCCACGACGCATGCGACGGGCTCGCCGACGTAGCGGACCTCGTCCACCGCCATGGGCGGGTGGGCCGGATGCTTCATGTCCTCGGTCACGACCCACGCGCAGGGCAGCGAACCCTGTTCCGCGGCGAAATCCCGGCCGCTGAACACGGCGACGACGCCGGGACGCTCCTTCGCGGGCGCGGTGTCGACCCCGGTGATCCGGGCGTGCGCGAACGGGCTGCGCAGGAACGCCACGTGCAGCGTCCCCGCCGGGGTCATGTTGTCGGTCCACCGCGTCCGGCCCGTGATGAGCCGCGCGTCCTCCGACCGTTTGCGCGGGGAGCCGACCTCCTGCACGGTCACGGCGTCACCTCCTGCCGGCCGGGCTCGCGCATGTCGCTCGCCGCCCGCCGCACGGCCTTGACGATGTTCTGGTAACCGGTGCACCTGCACAGGTTCCCTTCGAGCCCCTCCCGCACCTCGTCCTCGGACGGGTCGGGATTCTCCCTCAGCAGGTCGAGCGACGCCATGATCATGCCGGGCGTGCAGTAGCCGCACTGCAGCGCGTGCTCCTCGTGGAAGGCCCGCTGCATCGGGTGCGTCTCGCCGTCGACGCCGAGCCCCTCGACGGTCGTCACGTCATGGCCGTCCGCCTGGACGGCGAGCACGGAGCAGCTCTTCACGCTCATCCCGTCCATCAGGACGGTGCAGGCTCCGCAGTTGCTGGTGTCGCACCCGACCGGGGTCCCGACCTTTCCCAGCCGTTCGCGCAGATATTGGACGAGAAGGAGGCGCGGCTCGACGTCGTCTTCGTACGTCGCTCCGTCGACCTCCACACGGATACGTGGCATGCGGTTTCTCCCAGGGACGTCTCGGGGTGGACAGCGAGAGAGACGTCCCTGGGAGGAGCGCGCTGATCCGGCCACGTCATCGGGGCCACCTCCGTGGAAGGCGACCCTCCGAACCTATGCCGGGGTTGAATGCCGTACTAGTCCCCGGCGTCGCTTATTTACCGACGTCTGGGGTTCTCATGGCCGCTAGTGCACGCGGAGCAGAACCGGCCAGGTCTTCGGCCCGACGACCCCGTCGTCGTCGACGCCGCCCCACCGCTGCACGGCCTTCACGGCCTTCTCGGTCTCGTCGTCGAACTTGCCGGTCATGCTCACCTCGGGGTGGCTGCGCGCCAGCAGCAGCCCCTGCAGGGTCTCCACGTGCTCGCCGGAGTCGCCCTTGTTCAGCTGCGGCAGCTTCTTCACCATGTCCTCCGTCCAGTTGCCCCCGCCGTAGGCGGGCCGTCCATAACCAGCGATGACACTGGAGTCCCTGACGCGGCGCCTCACCGAGTCGCTCGTGTTGCCCTCGATCGTCTGCAGCCGCCCGCCGCCGAGGACTTTCTCGACGACGCCGACATGGTCGATCGCGCCGATGCTGTTGGTGGCGCCCCAGTCGAAGAACACGATGTCGCCGGGCTTGGCCTGGTTGACGCTCGCGGTGGTCCCGCTGTGCCAGCGCCCGGCCTTCTGGAAGTCCTGCGCGTGCCACACGGTGTAGGCGCGGTCCCCGCCGGGCAGGACGGCGCCCGCGTTGCCGCTGTGCCGCGCCCAGTAGGTGATGGCCATGTCGCACCAGGACGCCTTGAGGAACTCGCTTCCGTGCCTGGAGGCGTACTCCCGGGTGATGGTGTTCGGGCGTCCCGCCATCCCGAGCGACTTGCGGGCCTCGGCGATCATTCCCGCGGCGCTCATGACGGGTCCTCCTGCTCGGTCCCGTCCTGCTGGGTCTCGTCCAGGAGGGCCGCGCCCTGTCCGCGGAAGATGCCGTCGGCGTCGGGCTCGCCGTACAGCTCCCGGAGGATCTGCTCCTCGTCGGGTTCGGTGGCCCGGTGGACGTCGGGATTGACGTCCACCTCGTCCATGTGAGTCGCTTCCGCGGTGTCTGTTTCGGTCTGGGGGGTCACGTTGCTTCTCCGCAGCGTCGGAGTGTCCGATCGGTCGGGAGCCTGATCCGTTCCGTCAGCGGCTCCGGGCCGACCGTAATGGGAACAACCCCACTTTCTCCGGTTTTTGGGCGAAAACACGTGATTGCTGGATTTCTGCCGTTCACCAGCGACGACGGTCGATCGGCCGGAGCCATTCACGACCCGTCCCTCAGGAGCGGGAGGCAGCCCGGGCCTCGGCCGCGCGGACGCCGTTCGGGGCGGGCGTCACCGTTCTGAGCAGGGGATATTTGGCGTTTCCGGGGTAGGGGCCGCCTATGTTCTTCTTTTTCTCTTCCCGCCTGGGTTGCCTGGGGTCGCTGCTCGTGACCCTGGTGCTCACGTGGGTCGTTTACGTGTTCCTCAGCCGCTGAGCCGGCGGCGCGGGGCGAGGCCCGTCGAGGCGCCGCGAGGGCCCTCGCCGGGAAGATTCCGGTCGACTCCGAGTGATCAGCTTGACAAGCTTCGGTTACCGAGTGTCTCCTTGTGTGCGTGACGAAGCGCGTGCAGACCGACAGCCCCGTGGCCCTGGGTCGCGTGGCCAGCGCGCTGTGTCCTTCGTGTTGTCGCTGATCCCCCTTCCGGGTGATCGTCGCTCTCGCTGACGGTCCCCTTCCCAGCCGGCACACCTGCACGAAGGACTTCCCATGGACCTTTCCGTGGTTCCCGACCTCGCCATGCGCGGCCAGGACGATCCGCACGGCCGCGCCACCGCCGTCCGTCCCGCGACCGTCGGGCAGCTCGCCGCCCGCGTCGGCGACCTCGCCGGACGTCCCGGCGAGTGGTGGCGCCTCGTCCGGTTCGACGCCGCCGGGCCGGTGCACGTCCCGCTGGACGGCCGGACCTGGCTGACGACCTGGCCGCCCGGCCACGGCGGGACGATCCCCACCCGGGTCAGCACCCTGATCGCGGGCGAGCTGGCCGAGGTGACGATCACCGCGCGCGGCGTCACCGAGCGTCCGCTCCGGGCCAACCGGGTCCGCGTCCACGGCGGCCCGCCCGCGCTGACGAATCCGGGTCCGGCGTTCGCGGTCAGCCTGCACGCCGGTGCAGGACGTCCTTGGGACCTCCCGCCCACGTGACCACCAGCTCGCCCGAGCGCAGGGCGGCCCGCCCGTCGAGCCGGTCACGGGAGCCGTTCGCGCAGCTCAGCTTGATCCGGCCCTGCGCGTCCACGGTGCCGGTGCAGAAGCCCGGCGCGTTCAGCGCGGCGGCGCCCCGGTAGAGGAAGAGCGCCACGCGCCGCGAACCGGATCCCGCCGTCCAGGTGCCGTCCAGCGGCGACTTCTTCTCCGCGCCGGGCCGGACCCCGTTCAGCACCGGCGGCGTCGGACGAGCCGCCGGCGCGGCCGGCGAGGACCGCGCCGGCTCCGGCTCTCCCGAGTCGCTGCAGCCGGCCAGCGAGGCGGTGAGCAGCGCGGCGAGGGACAGGCACAGCGTGGCCACGGCCGGCCGCATGGGTCCTCCAGGGAAAGAGAGCGCGCGGCGGGCCCCGGGGGATTAGGCCCGCCGCGCGTGCACCGGGGGTCGGCGCGGGACGGCCCGGACCGCCCGGAGGTCCCACGCAAGATCCACACCAATAGAAACCCGTGGGTTTTTCACGTCAAGGGGGACGGGGGCCTCCGGCCGCTTCCGGTCAGCGGCCGGCCGGGGAGGGGGCGCGCCGGGCCCGGGGCGGCCAGGAACCCGTACGGCGCCGGTCAGGCCAGGTCAGCCGGGGTCGCCGGTCAGGTAGGGGGAGGCGGCCTCGCGGCCGACGAGGGGGAGCAGCGCGAAATAGGTGAGGGACGGCAGCAGCGACGGAAGCTCCTCCGCCTCGCCCGTCTCCATCTGGACGTGGATCGCGCTGTAGATGCCGCCCACGATCGCGTCCACCACCGGGGTCGGAACGGGCGCCAGGGACGGATCGGTGAAGAAGGCGCGGAACCGGGTGAGATTGTCGAGGCGCGCCTGCCTGACCTGCGGCCCCGCCGCGTTCACCTCCACCAGCGACGCCCGCGCGAACCGCGGTTCGCGGGCGAGGGCGGCGAGGAGCGCGCGAAGCGCCGCGTGGATGCCGTCCGGCCAGGACGGCGCGGCCTCGTAGGCCTCGGTCATCCGGCGGAGCAGGATGTCCATGCCGCGCTGGTAGGCGGCGAGGAAGCACGCGTCGAGGTCGGAGAAGTGCGCGTAGAACGTCTTCTTCGTGACGCCCGCGCCCTCGGTGACCCCGCTGATCGTCGTGTGCGCGAAGCCCCGCTCCGAGACGACGTGGACGAGCGCGTCGATCAGCCGCTCCCGCTGGATCCCGGCGACGGTCTCGGGGGAGAGGCCGTGGCGGCCCGGCTTGATGGCGCGGCGCGGGTCCAGCGCGGACCGGGATCCGGGCAGCGCCTCGGCGCACCCCGTCTCCGGTGTCCCGGCCTTCCCCGCCATCGGCCCTCGATCCGTCACCTGCCGTCGAGGTCACATTACTCGGCGTTCGCCGTCCGGGGGGAAGCCCCGGGCCGTGCGGCACGGGTCACAGCGGCGCCGCGGCGCCGGCGCGTCAGCGCAGGTGGCGGCGCCGCGAGCGGGTCAGCACCCGGACGGTCCCGACCAGCCCCAGGCCGATCAGCACGACCGGGACCATCGCCGTCACGGGCAGGACGTCCCCGTCCGTCAGGCCGTCCGCGAGGAACAGCCCCGCCAGGGCGAGGAAGAACAGCCCCGTCACGGGCCCCGCCGGATCGAACCGGAACCGCTTCTCGCCCGCCGCCTTCTTACCGGCCATCTCCCTGCCCGCCTTCACTCGCTGTGACCTGTCTCGCCGGAACCCGTCCCACGGGCGCGC
This sequence comes from Actinomadura verrucosospora, assembly GCF_039540335.1. Taxonomy (NCBI): domain Bacteria; kingdom Bacillati; phylum Actinomycetota; class Actinomycetes; order Streptosporangiales; family Thermomonosporaceae; genus Actinomadura; species Actinomadura verrucosospora. The sequence continues at coordinate 98,177 of NZ_BAABEV010000011.1, forward strand.
GGGATCTCAGACACGGTGCACGTCCACGTCTCCGAGCTTGCCGCGGATCCGCAGGACGATCACCGGCGGGTTCGCGGCGTGCGCGACCTCCGGCTCCAGGGTCCGCATGACCTTGGCGGCGGGCCCGCTCGTCGTCCGGTGGTCGATCCGCACGTCGCCGAGGCCGATCCGCGCGTCCACCAGCACCCGGGCGGTGGGCGGCACCGTGACCTCCAGGCCGCCGAGCCCGACCTCGGCGTCGATCGTGACCCGCTGGCCGGCCGCGACCGGCAGCGCGGTGAGGTCGAGGTCGCCCTGCCCGACGCCCACCTTGTACACCCGGCCGATCTGGGAGGTGTCGGTCGGGCGCCAGTCGACCTCCCCGTACTCGGCGTTGCGCGGGACGTCGCCCGCGACCGTGGTGGTCAGCATGGCGAGGGTCAGGGCGGTCCCGGCCGCGGCGAGGCCGCCCGTCCGGAACCAGCCGCCGACGACGAGGCCGAGCCCGAGGACGGCGAGCGCGGGCGCCATGACGATCAGCCAGGAGTCCGGGGCGGGGTGGTCCTTGGCCATCGGGATCAGCGCCGCGCCGGCGCCCATGGCCGCGAGTAGCGTGATCGCCGCCACCGGCGACGTCCGGCCGCCGCAGCCTTCCCGGGCCGGCGCCGCGGGCGCGGCGCCGGGCGCGTCCGTCCACGCGGCCGAGTACGCGGCGAGATCGATCATGCCCTCGGGCAGCCCGCCCCGCCCGGAGGCCCCGGGCCCGCCGAGCGGCCCGTGCTCGCCGAGGGGGCCGTGCTCGCCGAGGGGGCCGTGCTCGCGGGGAGGAACGTCCTTGTCGAGCGAGACGCCGCCGACGGACGCGGTCTCGGCCCGCGCCCACTTCGCGGAGGGCTCGGGCGTGTGCCCGGTGATCCGTTCGGGGACGGTCCGCGCCACGGAGATCAGGTCGACGCCCCGGGAGTGCGCGACCAGCAGCACCAGCCCGACCACCACCAGAGGCGCGATGGCGTCGGTGGGGACCCCGCCGAAGAGGCTGAACGCGACGCCCACGCACAGCAGCGCGCCGAGGATCGTCAGGACGGCCTGCCCGTCGAACCACCGCTTGAGCCACTGCTCGGCGAGCGACGACTCGCCCGGGCTCGCCGGCATCAGCAGCGCCGCCACGATGTAGAGGAAGATCCCCTGCCCGTGCGCGAGCGCGAGGACCGCCAACCCGACGCGGAACACGACCGGGTCGATGCCGGTGTAGCGGCCGAGCCCCGTGCACACGCCGGCGAGCACCTTCCGCTCGGCGTCCCGCGAGAGCCGCCGGTAACCGGCCGCGCCGCGGTCACCAGTGGCGGGCCCGTCGCCGGTGCGCCCGTGCAGGTCCTCGTTCTGGCCCTCTTTCTCGCCCATGGCAGCCATGGTCGCCTGCCCCGCGCGGCGCGCGGTATCGGGGTCGTCCCTGATTCCGACCCTGAGACCGGCCCGGGGTGGTTCCCTGATGCGAAACATGTCCGGGCGTGTGACGATCGGTGACGTGGGAGAACCTGGGGAAGGACGGCGGTGAGCCAGGAGACGGCGGAACGGCCGGCGGCGCCGCCGGGGCCGGCGGGCGCGAGCCCCCTCGGGCCGGCCCGGCTGGAACGGGCGGCCGAGGGGCGGCTCGTCGCCGGGGTGGGCCGGGGGCTGGCCGTGCACCTCGGCGTGGACGTGTTCCTCGTCCGAGGCGCCTTCGTCCTGCTCACGATGGCGAGCGGGCTCGGGTTCGCCGCCTATGCCGCGTTCTGGATCCTCCTCCCCGTCCGGGAGAGGTCCTCGGCCGAGGCGGCCGGGCGGCGGCGCGGCCGGGACTGGGGCCAGCTGCTCGCCTACGCGGCCGTGGCGTTCGGGCTGGCGGCGCTGCCGTGGGGCGCGGCCGGGGTCGTCCGGTGGGCGCTGTGGCCGTTCATCGTCGGCGGCGTCGGCGCCGCGATCCTGTGGCAGCAGGCCGACCGCGACCAGCGGCAGCGCTGGACGCTGCCGCTGCGCCAGAGGTGGCTGCGCAGCCTGCTCGGCCTGCTCCTCGTCGTCGGCGGCATCGGCGGTTTCGTGGCGCAGAAGGTGGAGGCCGACCAGGCGCGGTCCGTCCTCATCGCCATGCTGATCATCCTGACCGGGGTCGCTGTGATCGTGACGCCGTGGGTCGTGCGGCTCTGGCAGGACCTCGACGCCGAACGGCACGAGCGGATCCGGTCCCAGGAGCGCGCGGAGCTGGCCGCCCACATCCACGACTCGGTGCTGCACACGCTGACCCTCATCCAGCGGAACGCGCACGACACCCGCGAGGTGCAGCGGCTCGCCCGGTCCCAGGAGCGGACGCTGCGGAGCTGGCTCTACCAGCCGCGCGCCGACCCCGACCAGACGTTCGCCGCCGCGATCCGGGAGGCGGCCGGAGAGGTCGAGGACGACCACAACGTCCCGATCGAGGTCGTCTGCGTGGGCGACACGGCGCTGGACGACCGGCTCGGCGCCGCGCTGCAGGCCGCGCGGGAGGCGATGGTGAACGCCGCCAAGTACGCCGAGGCGCCCTCGGTGTCGGTGTACGCGGAGGTGGAGGGCGACGAGATCGCCATCTTCGTCCGCGACCGGGGCAGGGGATTCGTTCTCGACCAGGTCCCGGAGGACCGGATGGGCGTCCGAGGGTCCATCATCGGACGTATGGAGCGCAACGGCGGCAAGGCCACCGTCCGCACCGCGCCGGGCGAGGGCACCGAGGTGCGCCTGGAGATCAGGAAGTCGTGAGCGCGGCCGCCGGGGCGGCAGCGCGGGGTGAGGTGGAGCGGGACGTGGGCATGAGCGGGTCGTTGAAGAGGGTCGTGCTGGTCGACGACCACCAGATGTTCCGGACCGGCGTGAAGGCGGAGCTGGGCGGGGGCGTCGAGATCGTCGGGGAGGCCGGCGACGTCGACGAGGCGGTCGCGGTGATCCGGGAGACGCGGCCGGACGTGGTCCTGCTGGACGTCCACCTGCCCGGCGGCGGGGGCATCGAGGTGCTGCGGCGGCTGCACGGCGCCGTCTCGTCCAAGTTCCTCGCGCTGTCGGTGTCGGACGCGGCGGAGGACGTCATCGGCGTCGTGCGCGGCGGAGCCCGCGGCTACGTGACCAAGACGATCTCCGGGCCCGAGCTGACGGACGCGATCGGCCGGGTCGCCGACGGGGACGCCGTGTTCTCGCCGCGGCTCGCCGGATTCGTCCTGGACGCGTTCGCCGCCACGGACGCCCCGTCCGTGGACCCTGAGCTGGACCAGATCACCCAGCGGGAGCGCGAGGTGCTGCGGCTGATCGCGCGCGGCTACGCCTACAAGGAGATCGCCAAGGAGCTGTTCATCTCGGTGAAGACGGTGGAGACGCACGTCAGCAGCGTCCTGCGGAAACTCCAGCTGTCGAACCGGCACGAGCTGTCGCGCTGGGCCGCCGCCCGCCGCCTCGTCTAGAGGGGGAACACCCTGCCCGGGCGGGCCAGGAAGTAAACGTTTTCACTGCGGTTGTGAGCGAATCGTAATCCCCGGTTGCCGCGCATCATGATCACGAACACCCTCCGGTGTGGAACAGTCGCTCGTCATGACCTATCCACCACCCGGGCCCGCGCAGCCGGGCCCGCAGGCCCCCTATCCGCCCCAGCCCCCGCCCCCGCCGATGCCGGGCGACCATGGTCCCGGCTCCCCGTACGGATCCGACTCCGACAAGACCAACGGGCTGGCGATCGCCGCCTTCGTGACCGGCCTCCTCGGATGCCTCGGCGTCGTCGGCCTCGTCCTCGGCGCCGTCGCGCTCAGCCAGATCGCGAAGAAGGGCGGCAAGGGCCGCGGCCTCGCGATCGCCGGGATTGTCCTGTCCTGCCTGTGGCTCGTGGGCGGCATCGCCGCCTTCGCGCTCAGCGGAGACGGCTCGTCCGACGACGCCGGGGCCGCGCCCAAGGTGACCCCGACCAAGCCCAAGGAGGTCGACGCCGAGAAGATGAAGCTCGGCGACTGCATCAACGACAACTCGGGCGCCACCAGCACCGCGACCGAGGCGCCGGTCGAGGTGGAGAGCGTCAAGATCGTGCCCTGCACGGGGCCGCACGACGGCGAGGTGACGGCCGTCTTCCGGCTGAAGGGCTACGTCATGCCGCCCGAGGCGCGGCTCCAGCAGCTCGCCCTGACCGGGTGCAAGCTCCGCACGCAGGCGCGGATCAACCGCGACCCGGCCGCGCGGGGCATCGCGAACTCCTACTACTACCCGACCGCCGACTCGTGGAAGTCCGGCGACCGCACCGTCACCTGCGTCGCCGTGGCCGCCGCCGACGGCAAGAAGCTCACGCGACCTCTGCACCGCTGACGTTCCCGGCGTACGCTGGGCGGCCGGCCCGCCGCCCGGTCCGGAACCGCGGCTCCCCCGGTTCTGCGCCAGCCTCTTTCCGTACCGGTTTCTCCGGACCAGAGGACTTCCCTCCGCGCGAACCCCCTCACCCTCCCGACCCGCGCAAGCCGTCGACCACCATGTCGGCGACGTGTTCGACGGTGGACACCCCCGTCTCCATCGTCGGGTTGCCCCCGCTGCACACCGCGATGAGGAAGTCGTGGCCGGGCCCGCTGACGCGGCCGATGCTGTTGATCGACCAGCCGTGCCCCTGGAAGCGGAGCGGCACCCAGCCGTTCTTCAGCGCCACCCTCTCTCCCGGACGCGCCGCCGCGCTGACGCCCCACGCCTGCTCGTCCAGCACGGACCCCATCAGACCGAGGACGTACCGGCGCCCGCGCGCCTCCAACGGGCTCTCGTCCGACGCCAGGTTCGTCAGGAGGCGCACCTGGTCGGCCGGGCTCGTCCAGGACGACCCCCATGAGGTGGGGAACGGCTTCGTGTCCTTCAGCCCGAAGGCCAGGTTCGTCCTCGCGACTCCGGGGCCGCGACCGGCCGCGGAGTACAGGGCGTCCGCCGCCGCGTTGTCGCTCTCCCTGATCATCGTTCGGGCCAGCGCCCGCTCCGTGCCGCTCAGCCCTCGCCCGCCGGCCTGCCGCTGCAGCAGGAGGCTCGCCAGGATGTCGACCTTCATGATGCTGGCGGAGACGAACCGCCCGTCCTGGTTCTCGCCGAACGACGCCCCCGTCCTGAGGTCCTTCACCATCACCCCGGCCCTGCCCGGACGGTTCCTGACATAGGCGCGCACCGCCTGGCGGAGCGCCCCCGAGTCGAACGGGCGACTCGCCAGCCGGACCGTGGACACGTCCCGCCCCGTCGATGAGGACTCGCCCGCGTTCGCGACGACACGGCCCCCGTGCGGCGCCCCGTCCGCCATGAACCAGTAGGCGGCCGAACCCGCCCCGCCACCCGCCAAGAGAGCGAGCACAACCAACTGACGCCGCATCGATTCCCCCGAAACTCATGCGACCCAACCAAAAATGAACGCGTGGCCTACCGGCTGCGTGTGAGCCCTCTAGCCGTGCGCGACTCATCGGCCGCGCACGAGTTCTTGGTCGTGCGTGGCCGGACGGGCTCTGCGGGGCTCTTCAGGGGCAGGCGCTCGCGGGCGCGCGTCCCCGTGGGCAGGTGCCGCCCCGGGGTGCGCGCCTGGGTGGCGTGTGGGCCTAGAGGGCGCCTGGCAGGCGGGCCGGGCAGCCCGGCTCGCAGCGCTCGGAATGCCGCGCCAACCGGCGCGCGTACGCGTCGAGGCGGCGACGCAGGACGGCGCTGGTGAGCGGTCCGGTGCCCGGGAAGCCGTCCACCTCGCCGCGCCAGCGGATCAGCGTGCCCGCGAAGTGCGGCTCCAGGGTGATGTCGGCGCGAAGGCGCCGCTCCGGGTGGCCGGCCAGCGCGATGTAGCCGTAGTGCCGCGGCGGGTCCCAGGCCACGACCTCCTCCCGCCACGACCGGACGTACCGGACGGCGCCGAGCCCGTTCGGGTGCTCCTCACCGGCGGACTCCCGCCGCACCCTGGTCCAGAAACCGCCCCACTCGTCCCATGCCTCCGGCACGCAGACGTGCTTGAAGATCACCTCAGGCGCGGCGGCGGATGTGGCGGTGGCCTCGATCTCACGCGGCATGACGACCCCCCGAGTTCTGTCACATGGGGGTACATGCCCGCTCGGAGGCTGATTACGGCTTGTAAGAGACTGTATTTGCTAAGTGACCGAGACTTGAGTGACCTGACCGCTTCGGGGAGCCTTTGCGAGAGCGGCGCATTACCTGGGGGCGCGTTCCCCGGGAGTCGTGGCGGGGCTCAGGCGGTGTCGACGACCTGGAACGACTCGGCGAGACGTCCCTCGGGCAGCCCCGCGGCGGCGGCGTTGGCCGCGAGCCAGCCGCGCAGCATCTCCGGCAGGCCGTCCCCCATGTGGGCGGTCTGGCTCGCGTGGGCCCGCAGCGCGTTCACCTTCCGGTCGAACTGGTCGGTGATGTCGACGTAGTGGTTCACCACGGGGCCGCCGGACAGCCACACCTCCCGCGCCGTCCACGCCTCCAGGCCCTCGTCGGCAAGCAGCTCCGGATAGGCGTAGGGGTTGCGGGCGTCGGGGTAGACGGCGTCGAGCGCGGCCGCGCCGACGGCCCGGTGGTCGGGGTGGCTGGGGTAGATCCGCTCGTAGTTGCGCTCGGGGCTCGGCATCAGCACCCGGTCCGGGCGCACCTGCCGGATCACGCGCGCGATGTCGCGGCGCAGGCCGAAGCCCACCTCGACCCGCCCGTCCGGGTAGCCGAGGAACCGGACGTCGCCGACCCCGACGCACTTGGCCGCGGCGCGCTGCTCCTCGCGGCGCAGGGCGGCCATCTCCTCGCGGGTGACGCCGTCGTCGAAGCCTCCCGCGTCGCCGTCGGTGATCATGAGGTAGACGACCTCGATCCCGCGGTCCGTCCAGTGCGCCACCGTCCCGGCCGCGCCGAAGTCGACGTCGTCGGGGTGCGCCATCACGGCCAGGATCCGCTGCACTTCGCTGTCGTCCAGAACGTTGGTCACATCTTCAACAATAAGGTCGGCCAACGGTCCCGGCATACCCGGACGCCGTGCTTTCGGCGAACGTTCCGGGTGCGCCGGGTGACCGGATCCGAGGCGGCCGGGAGGCGGCTCCCGCTCAGAAGGTGAGCAGGGCCGACAGCAGGCGCTCCTGGAACCGCGCGACGTCGCTGCCCACGGCCACCTTCACCGGACGGCGGGTGTCCTCGGCGGGCAGCGAGCGGGCGTCCCACACGGTCGTGCCGCGCGTCAGCTCGCCCCGCAGCTCCACCCGCACCGGACGCTGGACGTACTCGCCGAGGTCCGGGTCGACGACCAGCATCGCGGCGAGGGCGTCGTGGATGACGGCGCCCCGGCGCCTCAGGGTGGGGGTGTAGGCGTCCGCGTAGAACTCCAGGATGTTCGCGGCGAACCGGGCGACGGGGGTGTCGTGCGCGGCCAGCCTGTCCAGCCAGTCGTCGTGGACGGCGGTCGGGTGCGTCGCGTCCAGCGGCACCAGGACGATCGGCCAGTCCGCCGCGAACACCAGGTCGGCGGCCTCGGGATCGTGCCAGATGTTCGCCTCGGCGTGCGTGGTGATGTTGCCGGGGTGGTCGAACGCGCCGCCCATCACCACGACCTCGCGGATCAGCGACGGCAGCTCGCCGTCCAGCAGCAGCGCCGAGCCGAGGTTGGTCAGCGGGCCGGTCGCGAGCAGGGTCAGCTCGCCGGGCATCGCGCGGGCCAGCCGGACGATCTGCGCGGCGGCGGGCTCGGCGACCGGGCGCCCCGCGGGCTCGGGGAGGTGCGTGTCGCCGAGGCCGTCGGTGCCGTGCCAGTCGAGCGCGTAGTGGACGTCCTGCGCCATCGGCCGGGCGGCGCCGACCGCGACCGGCACCACGGGCCCTCCCGGCCCGGGCTCGCCCGCGGGGACGCCGGCGGCCTCCAGGACGCGCAGCGTGTTCAGCGCGCCGGTCGTCGGGTCGATGTTGCCGTGCACCGTGCCGACCGCCGCCAGCTCCGCCTTCCCCGCCCGCACCAGCGAGGCGAGGTACAGCAGCGTCATCGCGTCGTCGATGCCGGTGTCGCAGTCATAAAGGATCTTCGGTGCCTTCGTCACGGGTGCAACCTATGCGGGCGCGGACCTTCGGGCACCCCCGGTTCGCAAGATCGGCGATTGGGCCTGGGAGGGGGCGCTTCGCCGGGGTAAGCCTGAGACATGCGCAAACTCATCAACGCCCCGGCGGACGTGGTGTCCGACGCCCTGCGCGGGCTGGCCGCCGCGCACCCGTCGCTGAAGGTCGACCCGGGGACCGGGACCGTCATCCGGGGGGACGCCCCGCGCACCGGGAAGGTCGCCCTGGTCTCGGGCGGCGGATCCGGGCACGAACCGCTCCACGCCGGATTCGTCGGCCACGGGATGCTGGACGCGGCCTGCTGCGGGGAGGTCTTCACCTCTCCCGTCCCCGACCAGATCATCGCCGCGACGATGGCGGTGGACGGCGGCGCCGGCGTGCTGCACCTGGTGAAGAACTACACCGGCGACGTCATGAACTTCCAGATGGCCGCCGAACTCGCCGAGGACGAGGACATCGAGGTCGTGTCCGTCATCGTCGACGACGACGTCGCGGTGGAGGACAGCACGTTCACCGCCGGGCGGCGCGGCACCGGCGCCACGCTGTTCGCCGAGAAGATCGCCGGGGCGCTCGCCGAGGAGGGGGCCCCGCTCGCGGACGTGGCGGCCGCGGCCCGGGAGGTGAACGAGCGCAGCAGGTCCTTCGGCGTGGCGCTGTCGTCCTGCACGGTCCCGGCGGCCGGGACGCCGACGTTCGAGCTGGGCGAGGACGAGATGGAGCTCGGCATCGGCATCCACGGCGAGCCCGGCCGCGAACGCGTCAGGATCGGCACCGCCGCGCAGATCGTGGACGCCGCGCTCGGCGCGATCGACGCGGACATGCCGCTGTCGGGTTCCGAGGTGCTCGTGCTGGTCAACGGGATGGGCGGCACCCCGCTGATCGAGCAGTACGTCGCCTACGCGGCGGCCGCCGAATGGCTGGAGGGGCACGGCGCGACCGTCGTCCGCCGCCTGGTCGGGCCGTACGTGACCAGCCTGGAGATGGCGGGCTGCATGATCAGCGTGTGCCGGGTGACGCCCGAGCTGGTCCGCCTGTGGGACGCGCCCGTCGAGACGCCGGGGCTGCGGTGGGGCCGATGAGCGCGGACTCGATGGACGCGGGGGACTTCGCGGCCTGGATCAGGCGGACGGCCGAGCGGGTGTCCGCCGACGCCGAGCGGCTGACGCGGCTGGACGCGGCGATCGGCGACGGCGACCACGGCCTCAACCTCGACCGCGGCTTCCGCGCCGCCGTGGAGGCGCTGCCCGGGGACGCCCCGCCGGGGAAGGTGCTGATCGCGGCCGGCCGGGCCATCGTGTCGAAGACCGGCGGCGCGTCCGGCCCCCTCTACGGGACGGCGCTGCGCCGCGCGGGCAAGGCGTTCGGCGACGCCGCCGACGTGGACGCCGCCGCGCTCGGCGCCGCGCTCCGGGCCGCCCTGGAGGGCGTCCAGGATCTCGGGAAGGCCGCCGAGGGCGACAAGACGATGGTCGACGCGCTGGCTCCGGCCGTCGCCGCGTACGAGGCGGCCCTGGCGGACGGCTCCGGCCTCGCCGGATGCGCGCGGGCCGCCGCCGAGGCCGCCGCGAAGGGCGCGGACGGCACCGTCCCGATGCGGGCGCGCAAGGGCCGGGCGAGCTACCTGGGCGAGCGCAGCGAGGGGCACATGGACCCCGGCGCGTCGTCCACCGCCCTGGTGCTCGAAGCCCTCGCCGACGTCGCGGAATCCGCGGGGGTGGCGTGACATGGTCGGCATCGTCATCATCTCCCACAGCCGGACGCTCGCCGAGGGCGTCGCCGAGGTCGCCCGCGCCATGGGCGTCGGCAAGGCCGTCGTCGAACCCGCCGGGGGAGATTCCGAAGGGCGTCTCGGGACGAGCATCGACCTCGTCGAGCAGGCGGTCGCCGCCGCGAACGGGGGCGACGGCGTCGTGCTGCTCGCCGACCTCGGCAGTTCCGTGCTGACCGCCAAGATGCTCATCGAGGACGCCGAGGGCGACGACGTCCTGCTCGCGGACGCCCCGCTGGTCGAGGGCGCCGTCGCCGCCGCGTCCATGGCCGCGACCGGCGCGGACCTCGCCGCGGTCCACGCCGCGGCCGAATCCGCCCGCGACCACCGCAAGACGAGCTGACCCCGCGTCCGTGCCGGGCCGGCGACGCCCCGGCCTCACCGCGGCGCCGCGCGGCCGGGACGTGCAGCGGGTTCGTCAAGGGGTGGCGTCGGGGCCTTCGAGGAGGGTGCCCAGGACGGAGGCGACCCCGGCGGTCGGGTCGCCCCGCACCTCGTAGACGCGCGGCTCCCCCTCCGCCCCGTACTCCTCGGCTCCGTCCCCGGACACCGTGATCCGGTAAGCGGGAAGGTCGGCGCCGATCTCGCCGGACTCGCCCCGGGCGTGCGCGGCGGCCAGCGCGTCCACGGCGTCGCGGACGCGGCCGGCCTGTCCGGCGGGGAGGGTCGCGGTGTCGTACTGCGCGACGACGGCGCTCTGGCCGGTGAAACCGCCGGTGCTCTCGATCGTCACGCGCATCCCGCGCACCTCCCCGTCGACTGGCCTGCTCCTTGCTCGCTACCCGCTCGCCGCGGGTCGCTACCTCCCGAACGGTGCCGCCCGGCGACCGCCTGGCCGGTGCCGCTAGCCGAACGTGCTGCGCAGCTCGTCCAGCTGGCTCCGGAGGATGTCGTCGTTGTCCAGCGGACCGCCCTGGGCCAGCTTCTCCTCAGGGACGAGCCGGTACTCGGGCATCTGCATGGTGCCGCAGCAGCGCGACCGGTCCTGGGCGGCCAGCAGGCTCGCCGAGTTCTCGTCGTGCGGCTCGACCTCGGTGACGTCCTGGCCGTCCCCGGTGTACGCGGCCTCGGTCATCGCCATCTGCCCGCTCATCAGGTCGCGCAGCGGCGTCGCCGCCGTCGTGATCTCCCGGACGGCGAACCGGTTGCGGATGAACGTCCGGTAGACGGCCGGGTCGCCGCGGCTCGCCGAGGCCTGGAGCATCCTGTTCGCCACGTCCACGTACCGGGCGCCGGTCGCGGGGGACGCGACGATCGCGTCGAACACGAGCTTGCACAGCGCGGACGCGGTCTCGATCAGCACGATCGTCGCGTCCTTCGTGCGCTGCTGCCGGCTCATCTCGAAGGTGTAGACGTCGGCGAGGATGTCGTAGATCGCGCCGGTGAACACCTGCGAGATCGCGTGCACCTCGTTGCCGACCTCGCTGAGCTTGAGGTCGTTGTCGGCGTTGCGGAGCCCGGACGGCATGCCGAGCGCCTGGCCGAACTGCTCGGCCAGCTCCGCCAGGAACGACCTGTCGTGCAGGTTCGCCTTGGTGAGCGCGACGAGCGCGTCCGCCTGGTCCGGCTGCGCCAGGGCCAGGAAGATCGCCGTGATGTCGCCGAACGACTCGTGCAGCCCGCCGGTCTGCGGCGGCGCGTCCGCCGACAGCCAGCCGGGCTTGAGGCCGTCCAGGACCGCGTGGCCCGTCTCGTGCGCGACGATGTCGAGGGACTGGCACGTGTAGAGCACGTTCTGCGGAGGCTGTCCCTTCGGCGTGAAGAAGAGGAACTTCAACGCCTTGGCCGTCCGCGTGTAGAACGCGTTCGCGCCCTCGGCGGCATGCGGAAAGACGGTGATGCGCTCGGTGTTGCCCCCGACGTTCCACGCGAACGGGATCGGGACCCCGCCGTTGTGGCGCTCGTACATGGCGATCGTCTCCCGGACCACCGCGAACGTGTGCGCGCAGTCGAACTGCGGGGTCCCGGGAGTGAACACGAAGTCGCCGTCGATGTTGCGGGCGACCGGGGTGACGCCCGGCAACTCGGTCTGGACGCGCACGTCCATCGGGCCGTTCAGCACCACGGTCGGGATGTAGGTCAGCCGCGCGCCGAGCTCGGTGACCGACGGGTCCTGCTTGTAGATCAGGAACCTGTGGCCGGGCTGCGCCGGCACGGGAACCGGCACCGGGCGCGGGACGGAACGCGGAACCGGCGGAGCCGCCGCCTGGGACGCGCGTCCCGTCCACTGCGCGGGTACGACGATCTCGGCGTCGAGTTGCGTCTGGAGTTCCTGCTGGTGGGTCATCGAAGCCACCTCCCCTGTGACAGTGCGCGAGTCCCTGCTGACTCTGCGCCGCTGTGCGCGGACATGCGGGGATGCAAATAAGGGCCTTGCACTCCGAGTACGGGCCGGAGCCCGATCGGTGTCCGCCTCATCTTCAACGTCCGCCGGAACGTGAGATCGAGTCAACCCACCGTGTCCAAAAGGCATCCCATCTGTCCACATGCTGCCGCCGGGCCCCCGGGCGAGTTCGGAAGAGGTGCGGAGGTGGTACGGCCCGGCCGGACACCCCGGCTCGGCGGACGCGCCGAAAACGTCCGCGCAGCGCCGTAGACTCGCACGTGATGTCGAAGACCGAAGCTCACCCCTTGCTGGACGGCCTCAACCCGCAGCAGCGCGCCGCCGTCGTGCACTCCGGCAGCCCCCTGCTGATCGTCGCCGGCGCAGGCTCGGGCAAGACCCGGGTGCTCACCCACCGCATCGCCCACCTGCTCGGCGAGCGGGAGGTGCACCCCGGCCAGATCCTGGCGATCACCTTCACCAACAAGGCCGCCGCCGAGATGAAGGAGCGGGTCGACGCCCTCGTCGGGCCGCGCTCGCGGGCCATGTGGGTGATGACGTTCCACTCCGCGTGCGTCCGGATCCTGCGCCGCGAGGCCAAGCGCCTCGGCTTCCCCACGAGCTTCTCGATCTACGACCAGGCCGACGCGAACCGGCTGATGGCGCTCGTCTGCCGGGAGCTCGACCTCGATCCCAAGCGCTACCCGCCGAAGTCGTTCAGCGCCCAGGTCTCCAACCTGAAGAACGAGCTGATCGACTACGAGACGTTCAAGGCGCGGGCGTCCACGCACATGGAGCAGACGCTCGCCGAGGCCTACGAGATGTACCAGGCGCGGCTCCAGCAGGCCGGCGCCATGGACTTCGACGACCTGATCATGATGACGGTCAACCTGCTGCAGGTGTTCCCGGAGGCCGCCGAGCACTACCGGCGCCGCTTCCGGCACGTCCTGGTGGACGAGTACCAGGACACCAACCACGCGCAGTACGAGCTCGTCCGCGAGCTGACCGCGCCGGTGGAGGGCGTCGGGGCCGCCGAGCTGTGCGTCGTCGGCGACGCCGACCAGTCGATCTACGCCTTCCGCGGCGCGACCATCCGCAACATCCTCGAGTTCGAGCGCGACTACACCGACGCCACCACGATCCTGCTGGAGCAGAACTACCGCTCCACGCAGACGATCCTGTCCGCCGCCAACGCCGTCATCGAGCGCAACGCCGACCGCAAGCCCAAGAAGCTCTGGTCCGACCAGGGCGAGGGCCACAAGATCACCGGTTATGTGGCCGACAACGAGCACGACGAGGCCGCGTTCGTCGCCCGCGAGGTCGACCGGCTCACCGATGACGGCGAGGCCCGTCCCGGCGACGTCGCCATCTTCTACCGCACCAACGCGCAGTCCCGTGTCTTCGAAGAGGTCTTCATCCGGGTCGGGCTGCCGTACAAGGTCGTCGGCGGCGTCCGGTTCTACGAGCGCAAGGAGATCCGCGACGCGCTCGCCTACCTGCGCTGCCTCGCCAACCCCGAGGACACCGTCTCCCTGCGCCGCATCCTGAACGTCCCCAAGCGGGGCATCGGCGACCGCGCCGAGGCCTGCGTCGAGGCGTACGCGTCCCGCGAGCGCATCTCGTTCTGGCAGGCCCTCCGGACGCCCGAGGACGTCCCCGGCATGGCGACCCGCTCGCTCAACGCCGTCCGCGACTTCGTCGCCCTGCTGGACGAGCTGCGCGCCGCCGCCGAGTCGCTCGCCCCCGCCGACCTGATCGCCGAGGTGCTGAAGGCCAGCGGCTACCTGGCCGAGCTCCAGGCGTCCAAGGACCCGCAGGACGAGACCCGCATCGAGAACCTCCAGGAGCTCGAAGCCGTCGCCCGCGAGTTCGAAGAGCGCCTCGACGGGGAGTCCGCCGAGGGCCGCCTTCCCGAGTTCCTGGAGCAGGTCGCCCTCGTCGCCGACGCCGACTCCATTCCCGGGGGCGCGAAGGGCGGGCCCGTGCCGCCGGGAGAGCAGCCCGAAGAAAGTGAGCACGGCGTCGTCACCCTGATGACGCTGCACACCGCGAAGGGCCTCGAATTCCCGGTCGTCTTCCTCACCGGCATGGAGGACGGGGTCTTCCCGCACCTGCGCGCCATGAGCAACCCCAAGGAGCTCGAAGAGGAACGCCGTCTCGCCTACGTCGGCATCACCCGCGCCCGGCAGCGCCTCTACGTCTCCCGGGCCACGATGCGCAGTTCGTGGGGAGCGCCTCAGGTCAACCCGCCGTCCCGCTTCCTCGGCGAGGTCCCGAAATCCCTCGTCGAATGGGAACGCGAGGCGTCCTCCACGTCCGGTTCCGCCATGTCGCGGATGGCGGAACGCCCGGGAACCCGCTCACCGGGAAACCGTCCGGTCCCGTCCCTGTCGCCAGGCGACAAGGTCACCCACGACGCTTTCGGGCTGGGCACCGTCGTCTCCGTCTACGACAAGGGCGAGAAGGCCAGCGTTGACTTCGGCGGCGACTACGGCGTCCGCACCCTGGTCCTTCGCTTCGCCACCATCGAGAAGCTCTGACCCCAGCTTCCGGCGGCGCGAGGCAGGGCGCCTACGCCGGTGACGTTCCCGGTGTGCCCGCGCTGGGGCCGGGGGCGGTGGCGCGGGTGTAGCGGGCGGCGAGGGCGCGCAGATGGTCGGCGAGTTCGGGGTTCGCGGTCTCGTCGATCCGGAAGTCGGCGCCCAGCATGCCCAGGTAGACGGTGAGCATGGACGGGTCGTCGGAGCCGACCTCCACGACGCAGGTGTCGTCTTCGCCGGGTTCGACCGTGATGCCGGCGGGCAGCCGAGCCGCGATCTCGGTGGCCGGCGCGTTGACCACGACCCGCGCTCTGTAGGCCCACGTGGCCTGCGCGAGGCCGGAGGCGAGGCGGGTCGTGACGTCCTCGTCCGGCATGTCCCGGGGCGTGAACCGGGGGCCGGCGGGCGGACGCAGGACGACGCGGTCGACGCGGAAGGTGCGCCAGTCGTCCCGCTCCAGGTCCCAGGCGAGGAGGTACCAGCGGCGGCCGGAGGCGACCAGGCGGTGCGGTTCGGTCACGCGGGGCCCGGTCGCGCCGCCGTGCGTGCGGTAGTCGAAGCGCAGGCGCTCGTGGTCCCGGCAGGCGGCGGCGATCGCGGTCAGGACGGCCGCGTCCACCGGCGGCTGCGAGCCGGGCAGCGCGACCGTCGCCGAGGCGAGCGCGCCGACGCGGCGGCGCAGCCGCGACGGCAGGAGGCGCTCCAGCTTGGCGAGCGCGCGGACCGAGCTCTCCTCGATGCCGGAGACCGCGCCGGTCGCCGCCGTCCGGAGCCCGATCGCCACCGCGACCGCCTCGTCGTCGTCGAACAGCAGCGGCGGCAGCACGGCGGCCGTGCCGAGGCTGTAGCCGCCTCCGACCCCCGGGGCCGCGTCCACCGGATACCCGAGCTCCCGCAGGCGCTCGATGTCGTTGCGGACGGTCCGGGTGGTGACGTCGAGGCGTTCCGCCAGCTCGGGCCCGGTCCAGTCGCGCCGGGCCTGGAGGAGGGACAGCAGCCGGAGCAGCCGGACCGAGGTTCGCATCATCGCTCCATGATGCCGCGAATCGCGGAACGATCTGTTCCGCATTGGCCCGTAGCGTGTTTCCCATGACGAACGACATCCGTCCTTTCCGCATCGACGTCCCGGCCGCCGAGATCGAGGACCTGCGAGCCCGGATCTCCGCGACGCGCTGGCCGGCGGCCGTGGGGGTGGACGACTGGAGCCGCGGCGTGCCGGCCGGATACCTGCGGGAACTCGCCGAGTACTGGGCCGCCGGGTTCGACTGGCGGGCGCAGGAGGCGGCGCTGAACGAGATCCCGCAGTTCACGACCGAGATCGACGGCCAGACGATCCACTTCTTCCACGCGCGGTCGCCGGAGCCGGGCGCGCTCCCGATCGTGCTCACGCACGGCTGGCCCAGTTCGCCGGTCGAGTTCATGAAGGCCGTCGGGCCGCTGACCGATCCCCGCTCCCACGGCGGCGATCCCCGCGACGCCTTCCACGTCGTCCTGCCCTCGCTTCCGGGCTACGGATACTCCAACCCGATCGGCGAGGCGGGCTTCAACCTCTTCGGCGTCGCGCGGATGTGGGCGGAACTGATGCGCCGCCTCGGATACGAGCGGTACGTCGCGCAGGGAACGGACGTCGGCTCGGGGGTGGCGGGGATGCTCCCCCTGGTCGCTCCGGGGCAGGTCGCCGGCGTCCACCTGTCCGGGACGGGCGCTGCCCCGCCGTTCGGGCCCGCCCTTGAGCCGGAGCGGTTCTCGGGAGCGGACCGGGCCCGGGCGCGGAAGTTCAACGAGTTCAGGGAGGAGGGGACCGGTTACCTGGCCCTGCAGTCGACGCGACCGCAGACGCTGGCGTACTCCCTGAACGATTCGCCGGTCGGCCAGCTGGCCTGGATCGTGGAGAAGGTGCGCGAGTGGACGGACCCGGCGATCGACCTCCCCGACGCGGCGGTGGACCGGGACCAGCTTCTCGCCAACGTGAGCCTCTACTGGTTCACGGGCTCCGGCGCGTCCTCCGCGCACGCCGTCTACGACGGCATGCGGGCATGGAAGGCCTTCGCGGCGCAGCAGAGCGGGCCCGCCCCGAAGCCGGATGTGCCGGTGGGGGTCGCGGTCTTCGCCGCGGACACCACCATCCGCTCCCTGATGGACCCGGACGGCTCTGTCGGGCACTGGTCGGAGTATGACCGGGGCGGCCATTTCGCGGCCATGGAGGTGCCGGAGCTGCTGGTGGAGGACGTCCGGCTCTTCAGCCGTTCGCTCAGGTGAGGCCGCCGCGCCGGGGCGGCAGTGCGTACGGCCGGATGCAGCCGGAACCGATGAGTTCCGGGGGCGGCGGTGGTCAGATCCTGTGAGCACCTTTTCCACCGGGCTGTCGAAGGAGTCGCAGGATGCGGAAGATCACAGCAGGGTTGTTCATCTCGCTCGACGGAGTCGTCGAAGACCCGCAGGACTGGCATTTCCCGTACTTCAACGAGGAGATGGGCCAGGCCGTCGACGCCCAGCTGGGGTCGGCCGACACCCTCCTGCTCGGCCGCAGGACCTACGACAGCTTCGCGGGCGCGTGGCCGGACCGGGAGAAGGCCGGAGGTGAGGACGCCGACTTCGCCAGGAAGCTCGGAGACGCCCGCAAGATCGTGGTGTCCGGCCAGGACCTCGACTTCACCTGGCGCAACTCCGAGCTGCTCCGGGGCGACCTCATCGAGGCCGTGACCGCGCTGAAGAAGGAACCGGGCACGTCGGACATCGCGATGAGCGGTTCGGTCTCGGTCGTCCGCGCGCTTCTGGAAGCGGGCCTGCTCGACGAGCTGCACCTGCTGGTCCACCCGATCGCCGTGCGCAAGGGGATGCGGCTGTTCGAGGACGCCGACGCGCCGCTGCCGCTGAAGCTCGTCTCCTCCGAGACCTTCGGCACCGGCGTGGTCCACCTCGTCTACCGCCTGGACGACGAGGCCCCGAGCGGCGACTACGAGACGGCCAAGGCGAGCCTTCCCCAGTCCGACGACGCCTAGCTCTCCGGCGGCTGCGTGCTGGACGACGCCGGGGCGCCTGCGGAATCCGCTTGAGTGCGGAAGGTGCGGCGGTAGGCGCCCGGTGTCGTGCCCAGGGCGGCGAGGAAGCGCCTGCGCAGGTTGGTGGCCGAGGAGAGGCCGGCGCGGCGGGCGATGGCGTCCAGGGGAAGGTCGGAGGACTCCAGCAGGTCCTGGGCCGCGGCGATGCGCCGGGTGAGCAGCCAGTGCCCGGGGCTGGTGCCGAGCTGCTCGGCGAACCGGCGGGCGAGGGTGCGGGTGGAGACGCCCGCGTGCGCGGCCATGGTCTCGATGGTCACGGGTTCGCCGAGCCGCTCGGCGATCCAGTCCAGGAGCGGCGCCAGCGTGCCGTCGATCTGCGCGGGGCGCGGCGGCGCCGAGTACTGGAGCTGGCCGCCCTCGCGGTGGGGCGGCATCACCATGGTCCTCGCGACGTGGGCGGCGTACCGGGCGCCCTGGTCGGAGCGGATCAGATGCATGCACAGGTCGATGCCGGCTCCGGCTCCGGCGCTGGTGGCGACGTCGCCGTGGTCGACGTAGAGAACGTCCGGGTCGACCTGGACGTGCGGGAAGCGGGCGGCGAACTCGCCGGCCAGGGCCCAGTGGGTGGTCGCCTTCCGCCCGTCCAGGAGGCCCGCGTGCGCCAGGGCGAAGGCGCCGGAGCAGATGCTGACCACTCGCGCGCCGCGGGAGTGCGCGCGGCGCAGGGCGTGCACGACCGCAGGGGACGGCGGCCTGCCGGCGGGCAGCCAGCCCGGGACGACCACGGTGTCGGCCGCGTCGAGCGCGTCCAGCCCGTCGGTCACGAGCATGTCGAACCCGGCCAGTGTCGCGACGGGGCCGGGGTGCTCCGTGCACACGCCGAAGGTGTACCGGACCGGAAGCCCGGCGCGCTCGACGCCGAACATCTGGGCCGCGCAGCCGAGCTCGAAGGTCGACTGGGGTGGGTGGACGAGCGCCGCCACGCGATGCATGGCATGAAAGTACCGCAAGATGTCTTTCCTGACACTCGGCCGGACGCGGCGCCGGTCGCCATGCTGGCCCCATGACGACGGAACAGAGCATGCCCGGCTATGTGTGGGCGAGCGTTCAGGACGCCCCGGTCCGCGAACTCTTCCCGGGCATCCGGCTGCGGCCGCTGTGGCAGGGCGACGACGGCGCGAAGGCCTTCGTCCTGCAGATGGATCCGAACACGTGCTGGGAGGGGGTCGACGTCCACGAACCGGGTCCTGAGGAGGTCTTCGTGGTCTCCGGCACCTTCAACGACGGCGACCGGGACTACCCGGCCGGCTCGTTCATCCATGCCCCCGCGGGTTCTTCCCACGTCCCGCAGACGTCGACCGGCTGCACCCTTTTCCTCTTCTATCCGGAAGGCTGACCAGGCCGCGATCGACGTCAGGGGCGGGTGGCGCTCACCAGCCATACGGAGCCGCGGATGCGGATGCCGCCCGGAGTCTCGTAGGCCGCGAGTGCTTCCTGGAGCTCCTGGCGGACGTGCGCGACAGCGGTCTGGTCCGCGTCCTGGAGGTTGTAGCGGACCGGGCCCTGGCTGAGGATGAAGTCCGCGGCGTCGCCGGGGTCGCGGCCGTAGTCCATCGGCGCCTGGACGGGGCTCGTGTCCACGTCCGTCAGCCCCGCCTGGTGCAGTACCTGGCGGATGCGGTCGGGGTCGGACAGGGAGCCCATGCCGCGGGCCGCGGGCGAGGGGCGGCGCATCAGCGGCGCGAGAGCGGCGGTGGCCGTGGCGTACTCGCTGTCGGGGCCGCCGGCCTGCGGCACGATGAACGCCATCCGGCCGCCGGGCCGCAGCGCGCGGGCGATGTTGGCGAACGCGGCGGCGGGATCGGCGAAGAACATGACGCCGCCGCGGCTGACGACGACGTCGAAGCCCTCCTCGTCGAAGGGGTGGGCCTGCGCGTCGGCCTGGTCGAACCGCACGTTGGCGATGCCCTGCTCCGCCGCGTCGGCGCGGGCGCGGGCCAGCATGGGGCCGGAGATGTCGACGCCGACCGCCCGCGCCCGCGCCGCCCGTCGCGCGGCGAGCAGGGTGAGCTGCCCGGTGCCGCACCCGATGTCCAGGACGGTCTCGTCCTCGGCGATCGCGGCCCGGTCCAGAAGGGGCCGGTTGAAGCCGCCCATCATCGCGTCGTACCGCGGGGCGTCGTCGGCCCAGGCCGCCCCCTCCCACCCGTTCCACGCCTCGGCCTGCTGGACGTTGACGACGGTGTGCATCCTGTCTCCTTCGCTGGGGGTCCGAACTCTTTAGAGGTTAACTCTAGTGATGAACTCTAGAGATATACTCCCGCCATGGACACCGTCAAGCGGCCGGACAAGCGGGCCGAGCGCTCCCGCCGCACCCGGGCGAAGGTCATCGAGGCGGCGCGGGAGCTCTTCGTCGCGCAGGGCTACGGGGCGACGAGCCTTCAGGAGGTCGCCGACCGCGCGGGGGTGGCCGTCCAGACGGTGTACTTCGTCTTCGGCACCAAGCGCGCGCTGTTCAAGGACGTCGTGGACGTGTCCATCGCGGGGGACGCCGAGCCGGTCGCCACCCTGGAGCGGGAGTGGTTCCGCGCCGCGTGCGCCGCGCCCACCGCGGCCGTCCAGCTGCGCGAGCACGTGCGCGGCACCGTCGAGATCCTCGGCCGGGTCGCCCCGATCATGTCGATGATCGCGGCCGCCGGCGCCGCCGACCCGCAGATCGCCGCGCAGTGGCCCGACGGGCCGGACCCCCGCTACACCGTTCAGCGCGCCGCGGCCGAGGCGCTGGTCGGCAAGCCCGACGCGCGCCCCGGCGTGTCCGCCGAGCTGGCCGCCGACCTGCTGTTCGGCCTGCTCAGCCCGCAGCTGTACCTGCTCTTCGTCCAGGACCGCGGCTGGGCGCCGGACGCCTGGGAGGAATGGGTCCACGCCACCCTGGCCGCCCAGCTGTGCGCCTGAACGAGAGCCGCCGGCCGCTCGCGGTGCCGCGAGCGATCATGCCGGCGGGGGTACCCGGCGCCGCGCGGTCTCCTCGACTGCCAGGGAAGCCGCGGCGCTCAGCAGGGGCCGCCAGGCGGCGAACAGGTCGAGAAGCTTCGTGATCTGGGATCCGTCCAGGGCGGCCGTGCGGATGACGTCCAGTTCGTTGGCGACGGTGAGTTCGGCGAAGTCCCGGCGCTGCCGTGGTGAGGGACGAGACACCGACCCGGTGAAGCGGTCGGTGAAGGCGCCGTCGGGCTGGTGCAGGGACGGGTACGTGCGGGCACGGTCGCAGCCGGCGTAGAGGTGGACGAGGTCCTCGGCTTCGGTGCCGATGACCTCGCTCAGTTCCTGGCGCCGGTGAACGGAGCCGAGCGCGACGGGGAAACCGTCGGTTCCGTAGAAGGCGTGGCACAGTCCAGCAAGACGAAGGGCGGGCCGCGCACCCCAGGCTTCCAGCAGAGCGTGCACCCGTTGGAGATGCTCAAGCAGGGTGCCGCCGGGGTGCTGGATCAGGTCGGCGCGTTCGGCGCGCAGGAGGTCGGCGGCATCGGCCTCGCGGTTCAGGCCGGCGTCCTGTTCTGCCGTCACGGCCGCTCCCTGGTCGAAGGCCCCCTCGACAGGCTGCGCGCCGAGGACGACCCTCGTCAATCCATGGATTCCGTTCGATCTCCCCAAGGCTGGGCTTGGAGGTAAAGACACTTCGACTGCTCATTGGGCGTTCTGGGCGGTCGTGAGGGTATCGGTGCGGCTGGTTGCTGGACGGCCGTTTCGTCGCTGGGGGCGCGGTCGGTCCGGCCGACGTGTCCACGAGACGCTACGGGGGTTCGAGCATGGCATTCGTCACCACGCGCGACGGCAACGAGATCTTCTACAAGGACTGGGGCAGCGGGCAGCCCGTGCTCTTCATCCACGGCTGGCCGCTGAACGCCGACGCGTGGGAGGACCAGATGAAGGCGGTGGCCGACGCCGGCTACCGCGGCATCGCCCACGACCGCCGGGGGCACGGGCGCTCCAGCCAGCCGTTCGACGGCTACGACTTCGACACCTTCGCCGACGACCTCAACGACCTGATCAACCGGCTCGACCTGCGGGACGTCACGCTGGTCGCGCACTCGATGGGCGGCGGCGAGCTGGCCCGCTACATCGGGCGGCACGGCACCGGGCGGGTCCGCAAGGCCGTCCTGCTGTCGGCGATCACGCCGTCCATGCTCAAGACCGGCGACAACCCCGAGGGCGTGCCCGAGCAGGCGTTCGAAGACATCAAGAACGGCATCCTGCGCGAGCGCTCGCAGTACTGGAAGGACGCCTCGGAGGCGTTCTTCTCCGCGAACCGGCCGGGCAACAAGGTCACCCAGGGCAACCGGGACGCGTTCTGGTTCATGGGCATGCAGGAGAGCCTCCAGGCCGGCGTGAAGTGCGTCGACGCCTTCGGCTTCACCGACTTCCACGAGGATCTGCGCAAGTTCGACGTCCCGACGCTGATCGTGCACGGCGACGACGACCAGATCGTCCCGATCGACGCGACCGCCCGCAAGGCCGTCGAGATCATTCCGAATGCCGACCTGAAGGTGTACGAGGGGTCCTCGCACGGGATCGCGCTCGTGCCCGGCGACAAGGAGAGGTTCAACGCCGACCTGCTGGACTTCCTGAAGGGCTGACCCCGTCCCCGGAGCCGCTCACGCGGGGTGGTGGGCGCCCGGGGTGTGGCCGAAGGCACGGCGGAAGACGTCGATGAAGCTGCTGGCGGACGACCAGCCGCACTGGTGGGCCACGGTGGTCACCGGGGTGTTCTCGGCCAGGAGTATCAGGGCGTGGTAGAGGCGCAGCTGGGTGCGCCACTGCGGGAACGTCATCCCGAGGTCGCTCCGGAAGAGCCGGGAGAGGGTGCGGTCGCTTGCGCCGACCTCCCTGCCCAGTTCGGCGAGCGTGCGGTTGTCGGCGGGGTCGGCGTGCAGGATGCCGCACAGCGCCCTGAGCTGCGGGACGGACGGGGCGGGCAGGTGCAGCGGCTGCTGGGACGAGACGCGCAGCCGGTCCAGCAGGACGGCGCGCAGCCGGACCCGGGCGGGGGTGTCGCCGTCCGGGTCGCGGGTGTAGGCGAGGATCAGTTCGCGCAGCAGGGGGCTGACCCCGAGCACCGCCGGCTCGTCCAGCCCGAGCGGGTTGTGGGTCGCGGGCAGCCCGACCAGGTGGAGTTCGAGCTCGCCGTGGGCCTGGTGGGCGTGGACGGCCCCGGCGGGGATCCAGATGGCGCGGTCGGCGGGCGCCACCCAGGAGCCCGCGCCGGTGGTGACGGCGACCACGCCCCGTCCGGCGTAGGCGATCTGGTGGTCGTCGTGGCGGTGGGCGTCGATGGCGGCGCCCGGCGCCAGCGAGCGCGCTCGGGTCGGCGCGATCGGTTGATGGCGGCTTTCCTGCATTGGTTGGCAGATTATCGGAAGTCCGACACCGGTCTCCGGCGCGAGCATGAGGGACGTGTCATCGAGTCCAAGAGAAGCGACCCGTCGGCGGGACGGGCGGCCGGTCTTCCTGCTGTCCGCCGGACATGCGTGCGTGGACGTCTACCAGGGGTCCGTGACGGCGCTCGTCCCGTTCTTCGTGGCCGAGCGCGCCTACACCTACGCGGCCGCCTCGGGCATCGTGCTCGCCGCGTCGCTGCTGTCCTCGGTGGCGCAGCCGCTGTTCGGGGCGCTCACCGACCGGTGGGCGATGCCCTGGCTGCTTCCGCTGAGCACGCTTCTGGGGGGAGCGGGGATCGCTCTGAGCGGCCTCAGCGGCGATTACGCCCTCACCCTGGCCTTCGTGGCGATCTCCGGGATCGGGGTCGCGGCGTACCACCCCGAGTCCGCCCGGGTCGCGCGGAAGGCGAGCAGGGGGAGCCACACGGCGATGAGCTGGTTCTCCGTCGGCGGCAACGTCGGGTTCGCGCTCGCGCCGCTTCTGGTCGCGGCGGTCGTCGCGACCGGCGGCCTGCGCTGCACGCCGTTCCTCGTGGTGCCGGCGCTCGTGGGCAGCGTCGTGTGCCTGCCCGTCCTGCGCGCCCTTGAGGGGACGGCCTCCGGCGCGCGCGCGGTAACAACGGTCGGTGTGGACGACCCACGCTCCTTCATCAAGTTGTCGCTCGCCGTGGTCTGCCGGTCGATCGTGTTCGTGGGCCTGAGCACGTTCATCTCGTTCTACGCGCGGCAGCGCACTGGAGGGGGAGTGGCGGCGGGCACGGCGGCGCTGTTCGTCCTGTACGTCGGGGGCGCCGTGGGCACCGTGGCGGGCGGTTCCCTGGCCGCCCGCTGGGACCGGGTCACCGTCGTGCGCTGGTCGTACCTGCTGACCGTGGTCGCCGTGGCGGGCATCGTGCTCGTGCCCGGCCCGGCGCTCTACCTGTTCGTCGCGCTGACCTCCGCCGGCCTCTACGTCCCGTTCTCGCTGCAGGTCACCCTCGGGCAGGACTACCTGCCCACGCGCGTCGGCACCGCCGGCGGCGTCACCCTCGGCCTGACCGTCAGCGTCGGCGGACTCGCGAGCCCCGTCCTCGGAGCCGTCGCCGACGCCGCGTCGCTGCGCGTCGCCCTCGCGCCGCTCATCGCGCTGCCCGCGCTGGCCTGGCTGCTGTTCCGGACGCTGCCCGAGCCCGCGGTCCCGGCGCCCGCCGCCGCGCCGCCGCCGGTGCGGGAGGGCGCGCGGTGATCAGGCCGTGCGGCGGCCCAGGAGGTTCGCCGGCAGGGTGTGCAGGACGACCTGGTCGTCCTGGTTGAGAAGCTCGGCGCGGGTGCTGACGACGCCCCGGTCCGGCTTGGAACGCGACGGGCGGACCTCCAGGACGGCGACGCGCAGGCGCAGGGTGCCGCCGGGACGGACGGGAGCGGGCCAGCGCAGCTCGTCCACGCCGGGGGAGGCGAGGCTGGCGACCCGGGACAGGAAGTGGTCGGCGAACAGCCGCATCATGATCGAGCCGGTGTGCCAGCCGCTGGCGATGATGCCCCCGAACGGGCCGGAGGCGGCGAACTGCGGGTCCACGTGGATGGGCTGCGGGTCGAAGCGGCGGGCGAACTCGACGATCTCCGCCTCGTCCACGGTGACGTGGCCGTACTCGTAGGTCGTGCCGGCGGTGTAGTCCTCGAGATAGCGGTCGTCGATGGGGGCGGCGAAGTCGTCACCGAGGGCGCGGGTCCTGATCGTCATGGGACCAGGATGGCCCAGCGGAGCCCGGGCCGCCGCGGCTCCGCGCGCGGGGCGGGGCGAGGCGCCGCCATTCCTCGCTGAGCTCGGCGTGCAGCCGGTAGAGGCCGTAGGGGGTGTCGCCGGACGGCTCACGGAAGCGGGTGCCCTGGTCCACGGGCATCGACGCCGGCCGGACGGGGAAGAAGGCGGCCTGGCGCTCGCGTTCCTCGGACCGGACCTGGAGCAGCCAGAAGCCCTGGTAGGCGTCCGCGCTGATCTCGGTGATCTCCGTCCACGCGAACCGGCGGCGGCCGTAACCCGTGACGAGGGTGAGGGCCTCCGCGTCCAGGATCATGCGCGTCCGCAGCAGGGGGACGGCTCCGGCCGCGAGGGCGAAGCAGGCGGTTGCGGCGGCCCATGCCGGGGCGCCGGCGCCGTCGAGGGCCTTCTGGACCGCCACGACGCCGAAGAGGGCGGCGATGGCGACCCCGGCGAGGATCATGCCGAGGTGGCGGGGGCAGCGCAGCGTGCGCGGCTCGGTCATCGGGACATCATCCCTCCCCGCCGGGAGCCGCGGGGAGGCCGGCCGGCGCGGCCAGTACGGCCAGGAAGGCGTCCAGCATCGCGGCCTGGCGGGCGGGCGGGTAGGCGTCCGGGGCGAACAGGGCATGGACGACCAGGCCGTGCGTGAACGCGGCGGCGGCCGCGACGGTGTCGTCCGGGCCGGGCCCCGCGGGCAGTTCGCCGCGCTCGACGGCGGCGGCGACGTGGGGGCGGAGCCGCGCGCGCCAGTTCTCGTAGCGGAGCCGCTGGCGCTCGCCGAGTTCGGGATCGGCCAGCGCGACGTCCCAGGAGCTCACCCAGATCCGGTTCATGGCCGACGCGGCGGGGGTCAGCGGCAGGACGTCCAGGAGCGCGGCGCGCAGGGACGCCAGGCCGGGCGGGGCCTCGCGGAGGGGGCGGTTCGCGGTGCGCTCCTCGGCGAGGTCGAGGGCGTAGGCGACGAGGGCCCTCTTGTTCGGGAAGTAGTGCGTGAGCAGTCCGGTGGAGGCGCCCATCTCCGCCGCGACCGCGCGCAGGGTCAGGCCGCCGAAGCCGCGACCGGCCAGGACGCGCCAGACGGCCTCGGACACGTCCTGGCGGCGGGCGTCGTGATCACCTCGGGCGGGCATGCCCGTAGAATACATAACAAACGTTCGGTACGTACTCCCCGGGAGGTCCCCCATGTTCGCTCGCACGCTCGCCGAGGGCGCCGAGCTGCGCCCGTTCGAGCCCTGGCAGGCGGCCGAGTTCGCCGAGCACGCCGACCGGATCCGCGGAGAGATCGACCAGTACATCCCCTGGGCCCGGACCGTGGTGGACGAGGCGAGCGCCCGCGAGCTCCTCCAGGCCTACGCCCACAGGCAGGCCAGGGACGAGGGCCGCCTCTACGGCATCTGGGTGGACGGGGTCCTCCAGGGCGGCACGGTCTTCCGGACGTTCGACGCCGCGCAGGGCGTCTGCGAGGCGGGCGTGTGGCTCGCGGCCGAGGTCCGGGGGCGCGGGCTGATCACCAAGGCCGTCCGCATCATGATCGACTGGGCGTTCGGCGTGCGGGGGATGCATCGGGTGGAGTGGCTGTGCGACCCGCGCAACACCGCGAGCGCGGCCGTGGCGGAGCGCCTCGGGATGACGTGCGAGGGCGTCCTGCGGCAGGCGTTCGTCCTCGACGGCGACCGTCGCGACGTCCAGGTCTGGGCGGTGCTCGCCAGCGAGTGGCCGACCTCCTGAAGGGAGCGGCGTGCCGGGGGGCGGGGGAGGCGGCCGCCGGCCGGAGGAGGCGGCCGCCGGCCGGAGGAGGCGGCCCGCTAGGGTAATCGGTGATCTCAGTTTCACTCCTTACCCCCGGGAGCCCCCGTGCACGCCGAGCAGGTCGTCTTGCTGCTGGCCGCCGCCGTCGCGGCGGGCTGGGTCGACGCCGTGGTGGGAGGCGGCGGGCTGATCCAGTTGCCCGCGCTGCTGCTGCTCAACCCCGGGCAGCCGGTCGCGACCGCGCTCGCCACCAACAAGCTGGGCTCGATCGCGGGCACCGCGTCCGCCGCCGTCGCCTACGCGCGCAAGGCCAAGCCGGACGTCAGGGTGGCCCTCCCGGCGGGCCTGCTCGCGGTCTGCTGCGCCGCCGGCGGCGCCCTCTGCGCGGCGGCGATCTCCTCGGACGTGCTGAAACCCGTCATCATGGTCGTCCTGCTGGCGGTGGCCGCGATCGTGGTGCTCAGGCCGAACCTCGGCCGGCTCCCGCGGCCGGTGCTGCGGACGCGCCGCCGGGTCGCCGCCGCCGTCCTCGTCCCGGGCGTCGCGATCGCCTTCTACGACGGGCTCCTCGGGCCGGGCACCGGGACGTTCCTGGTGATCGCCTTCACCGTGCTGCTCGGCATGGACTTCGTCGACGCCTCCGCCACCTCGAAGATCATCAACACCGGCACGAACCTGGGCGCCCTCGCGGTGTTCGCGGCCCAGGGCCACGTGCTGTGGGCCATCGGGCTGGCCATGGGGGTCTGCAACATCGTCGGCGCGCAACTCGGCGCCCACATGGCGATCAACCGCGGTGCCGGATTCGTTCGGGCCGTCCTGCTCTGCGTCGTCTCAGCCCTCGTGCTGAAGCTCGGGTACGAGCAGTTCGGCTAGGGCCTCACCTCACGGGACGGGGAGCGGCCGGTCCAGCGCGGAAAGGCTCAGCAGGACCAGCGACGCCGTCCAGCCCAGGGGAGCCGGGCCCGCGGGCCTGCCCGTCACGCCGACCTTCTCCGGCAGGACGCCCAGGGACGTGCGGTGCGCCGAGAGCCAGTCGAGCCGCCGCAGCGCCTCGTCCCTCCGGCCCGACGCGGCCGCGTTCAGCCCGAACAGCGCGGTCTCCGGCGTCCAGGCGACGTCGGGGTCGCCCGACCAGCGCTCGCCCGGCAGGACGCCCCCGTTCGGCAGCGCCTGCTTGCGCGCGGCGTCCGCGATCGCGGTGGTCACGCCCTGATCGGCCGGCGCGAACGGCGGTGCGAGAAATGTCACCGAGGTGTCCATCAGCCCGCCGGGGACGGGGGAGCGCGGGTAGCCGTAGGGGGCGAACTGCCTGGCCACCGCGTCCGAGAGCCGCCGCGCGGCGTGCCGCCACTGCGTCGCCTTGGCGCCCTCGCCGCGCATCCGCGCGAGGTCGGCCGCCGCGCGCAGCCCCGCCAGCGCGGGGCCGACCACGCCGAGCGTCGGGCGGCGCGGGTCCTGCTCGCGCCGGTGGTCGCGTTCCCAGTAGTCGGACGAGGCGGGCGGCAGCCCCTCGGCGTCGAGGGAGCGCGCCAGGTGGTCGGCGGCGCGCCGCACCATCGGCCACAGCGTGGGCAGGTCGTCCTGGTCCGCGGTCCGGACGCCGTAGAACCACGTCGCCCACAACACCCAGCCGAGCGAGTCGAGTTGCGGGGCGCGGCCATCGGCGACGGCCGTCCCGTCGGCGTTGTACCGCGCGGCCCACATGCCGTTGTCGTGCTGCGCCCGGGCGAGGAAGTACAGGACGCGGCGCGCCTCGGCCGGATGCCCGGTGGCGGTGAACGCTGCCACGGTGAACGCCGAGTCGCGGGGCCAGCAGTACCGCCACTTCGAGTACCAGGACGCGAGGGACGCGCCGTTCGGGCGGGTGAGGAGCCGGAGGTCGAGCAGGGCGCGCGTCGCCATGTCGCGGTAGGCGTCGTTCGTCGCGCCGCCCGGGACGGTCCCCTGCGCCAGCCACGCGCCGTCGGACCGGACCGCCCGGTCCACCCGCGGGTCGGAGGCGTCCACGGTGATCGGCGCCTCGCCGCCCGACGGGACGAGCCGGACCCGCCCGTCCGCGAGCCTGACGACCGAGCTTCCCGGCAGGTAGGAGGCCCCCTCGGCCTGGTCGGGGGAGAGCGGGACGCCCGCGAACGGCCACCCGCCGCCGCCGACGAGCCCGGGGCTCGCCCAGCCGGCCTCGGGCGGCTCGGGGACGGTGGCGCCGCCGGTCGCGACGAGCGCCGCCACGATGAGCAGGCCCGCGGTGCGCCGCACCTTGCGGGCGCCCGAGCGGCCGCGCGGCGCGGCCCGCCGGCGCGGCGTGGCCGGCCCGCCCGCGGGCGGCGGGACGGAGATGACGGACGCGACGGGGACGGGTTCCGCGACGGACCTGTTCCGTCTCTCCGCCATCGCCATGCGTTCGCCCCCTGTCCGCCTGGCCGTCTCGCCGAATTAGTACATCAAACTACGTCAATCGGTTCATCCTCCTCACGAGCCACTCGTGCCCTCCCCTGAGGATGAGCACACCTACCGCCCGGGGCGCTCCCGTACAAGAGAAGTCCGCGTTACTTGTGGACCCGGCGGCGTCACCACCGAGGCGGGTTGACTAGGCTGCATCGACGGAGCGGACCGCAGAGTGCCGGCCGCACGGACACCCGTGTAACGCCCACTCGTGTGGTCGCACATTCGGCTGTCGATCCGTAAAAGGACGCCCTCGTGGACCTGTTCGAACATCAGGCGAAGGAACTCTTCGCCGAGTACGGGGTACCGGTGCCCACCGGCAAGGTCGCCCATACTCCCCAGGAAGCCCGGGCCATCGCGGCGGAGCTGTTCGCCGCGGGAAGCTCGAAAGTCGTCGTCAAGGCCCAGGTGAAGACCGGCGGCCGCGGCAAGGCCGGGGGCGTGAAGCTGGCCGACTCCGCCGACGAGGCCGAGCAGCTCGCCACCCAGATCCTCGGCATGGACATCAAGGGCCACACGGTCCACAAGGTCCTCGTCGAGGAGGGCAGCGCGATCGCGCAGGAGTACTACTTCTCCTTCCTGCTCGACCGCGCCAACCGCACCTTCCTGTCCATCTGCTCCGTCGAGGGCGGCGTGGAGATCGAGGAGGTGCCGCACGACCGGCTGGCGATGGTGCCGGTCTCGCCGCTGGAGGGCGTCGACCGCGCCCGGGCCCGCGAGATCGCCGAGAAGGGCCGCCTCCCGCAGGAGGCCCTCGAGGGTGCCGCCGAGCTGATCGAGCGGCTGTGGGCCGTGTTCACCGACGAGGACGCCACCCTCGTCGAGGTGAACCCGATGATCCTCACCGCCGACGGCCAGGTGAAGGCCCTCGACGGCAAGGTCTCCCTGGACGACAACGCCTCGTTCCGCCAGGACGACCACGAGAAGCTCGAGGACAAGGCCGCGGCCGACCCCCTGGAGGCGGCGGCGAAGGCCAAGGACCTCAACTACGTCAAGCTGGACGGCAGCGTCGGCATCATCGGCAACGGCGCCGGGCTCGTCATGTCCACGCTCGACGTGGTCGCCTACGCCGGCGAGCAGTTCAACGGCCAGAAGCCCGCGAACTTCCTCGACATCGGCGGCGGCGCGTCCGCCGAGGTGATGGCGAACGGGCTGGAGATCGTCCTGTCCGACGCCGACGTCAAGTCCGTCTTCGTCAACGTCTTCGGCGGCATCACCGCCTGCGACGCCGTCGCCAACGGCATCGTGTCGGCCTACAAGCTGCTGGCCGACCGCGGCGAGACCGTCAACCGCCCGCTCGTCGTCCGGCTGGACGGCAACAACGCCGAGCTCGGGCGCAGGATCCTCAACGACGCGGCGCTTCCCGGCGTCCAGCAGGTCGACACCATGGACGACGCGGCCAGGCGCGCCGCCGAACTCGCAGCGGCAGGTGCATGACAATGGCCATCTGGCTCACCGAGAACAGCAAGATCATCGTCCAGGGCATCACGGGCTCCGAGGGCACCAAGCACGGCCGCCGGATGCTCGCCTCCGGCGCCCAGGTCGTCGGCGGCGTGAACGCCCGCAAGGCCGGGCAGACGGTCGACTTCGACGGCACGACCCTCCCGGTGTTCGGCACCGTCAGGGAGGCCATGCAGGAGACCGGCGCTGACGTCTCCGTCGTGTTCGTCCCGCCGAAGTTCACCAAGGACGCCGTGGTCGAGGCGATCGACGCCGAGATCCCGCTCTGCGTCGTCATCACCGAGGGCATCCCGGTGCACGACACCGCCTACTTCTGGGCGTACGCGGAGTCCAAGGGCGACAAGACCCGCATCATCGGGCCGAACTGCCCCGGCATCGCGTCCCCCGGCAAGTCGAACGCGGGCATCATCCCGGCCGACATCACGACGCCCGGCCGCATCGGCCTGGTGTCCAAGTCGGGCACGCTGACCTACCAGATGATGTACGAGCTGCGCGACATCGGCTTCTCCACCTGCGTCGGCATCGGCGGCGACCCCGTCATCGGGACGACCCACATCGACGCGCTCCAGGCGTTCCAGGACGACCCGGAGACCGACGCCATCGTGATGATCGGTGAGATCGGGGGCGACGCCGAGGAACGCGCCGCCGCCTACATCGAGCAGCACGTGACCAAGCCGGTCGTCGGCTACGTCGCCGGGTTCACCGCCCCCGAGGGCAAGACCATGGGCCACGCCGGCGCCATCGTGTCCGGCTCCGCCGGCACCGCGCAGGCGAAGAAGGAGGCCCTGGAGAAGGTCGGCGTCCGGGTCGGCAAGACCCCGAGCGAGACCGCCGTCCTCATGCGGGAGATCATGCAGAACCGCTGATCCCCCCGGACCACCCGAAAGACGCCCGAGCCGCCCGTCGGCCCGGGCGTCTTTCGCGTCCCGGCAGGCGCCGCGGCGCGCGGTGGCGCCAGCCGGCCGGGCGGGGTGGCGGCGCCCGGCCAGGCGTGATCGCAAAGGCGACACGCCGGGCGGGCGGGCCTTGCGGGGGCGGGCGCGGTGCCAGCATGGACCGGTGAGCGACAAGACCCCCGGGCACCGCGCGAAGCGGCAGCCGTCGAAGGCGGCACCGACCAAGGCGGCACCGACCAAAGCGGCACCGACCAAAGCGGCACCGTCGAAGAGCGCGCCGTCGAAGGGCGCAGGGGCGAGGGGGGCGGGAGCGACGGGCACGCCGAAGGCCGCGCCGCCGCCGGGCGAGGCGGGCCGGGCCGACGCGCCGCCGGGCGCGGACTCCGGTCGCGGGCGCCCGCCGGCCGTCCCCGCGAGGCCGCTGTACGTGACGGGGCTCGTCGCGGCGCTGTGGTGCATCGGCATCGGGCTCGCGGTGCTCACCACGATCACGCTGATCGGCTGGATCGCCGCGCCGAAGACCGCGCTCGGCCACGGCCTGGCCGGGGTGTTCCGCACGGCCGTGAACTTCTGGCTGGTCTCGCACCACGCGGGCTTCTCCTACGGGCAGGGGCGGTTCGGGCTCCTTCCGCTCGGCGTGCTCGTCCTGCCCGGGGTCCTGCTGTACCGGGGCGGCGGGTGGATGATCCGGGTGGCCGGGCTGCCGCACCGGCAGCGCACCGCGGTCCTGCACGTGAGCGTCGCGCTGGCCGCCCCGTACGCGGCGCTGGCCGGGCTGCTCGCGCTCGCGGCGTCGTCCGAGGAGGTGCGGCCGTCGGCGTGGCAGGCGCTCGTCGGCTGCTTCCTCGTCGCCGCCGTCGCGGGCGGGCTCGGGGCGGCGCGGGCGGTCGTGGCGGCGGAGGCCCGCGGGCGGCGGGTCCGGTCCGGGCTGGGCGCGCTGCTGCGGCTGCTGCCCGAGCGGCCGCGCTCCCTGGTGATCGGTGTGGCGGGGTCGCTGAGCGTGCTGCTCGCGTCCGGCGCGCTGCTCGTCGGCGGGTCCCTCGCCGCGCACCTGTCGGACGCCGGCGACCTCTACGACATGCTCGCCCCCGGCGCCGTCGGCGGCGTCCTCCTGCTGCTGGTCGAGCTGGCTTTCCTTCCGAACGCGGCGATCTGGGGCATGGCGTACGCGGTCGGGCCGGGCTTCTCCGTCGGCGCCGGGACGAGCGTCTCCCCGACCGGGGTGTTCCTGAACGCCGTGCCCGCGTTCCCGCCGCTCGCGGCCCTTCCCCAGCCGGGCCCGGCCCCCGCGATCTCACTGCTGGCGCTGGCCGCGCCCTTCGTCGCCGGCGCGGTGGGCGGCGTCCTGACGATCCGGTCCCTGCCGAGCCCGGTGTCGGAGGGCGCGCCGCTGTGGGGCTTCGTGTCCGGCGCCCTGACCGGGGCCGTCGCGGCGCTGCTGAGCGCGCTGGCGGGAGGGCCGCTGGGCGGCGGACGGATGGCGACCGTGGGTCCGTCGGCGTGGCAGGTGGGGCTGCTGGCGGCCCTGGAGGTGGGGATCTCGGCGGCGATCGCGGCGTGGGTGGCGAACTGGATGGTGCTGCGGCGTCCGGCGCGCGCCCCGTCCAAGAAGCGGGCGGCCAAGAAGGCCTCTGCCGCGAAGGCGCCCTCCAAGAAGGCGGCGAAGAAGCCCGGCAAGCCGAAGAAGCCGGTGCGGACCGTCCCGGAGCCCGCCGTGCCGTTGTCGGCGCCCGTCCCCGGGGATTACGACCTGCGCCCCGAGGGCCCGCCCGAGCCGGCGCCGAAGGCCCCGCACGCCCCTGACCCGCTGGAGTTCGAGGAGGCCGAGCCCGTCCTCGCGCCCCGGCGGCCCCGCCGCCGGACGGACCCGGCGCCCGATCTCGCCGAGGACGAGCCCCAGCCGCCGAGCGACGGCACGATCGTCGTCGAGGGGCACCTGGAGCCCGAGGAGCCCGGCGGGCACCGAGATCTCGGCGTGCACCACGAGCCCGGCGAGCGGGAGCCCGCGGAGGAGCGGCGCCCCGTCCCGCCGCCCCGCGAGGACTCGGGACGCACCGAGAACCGGGGCGGCGCCATCTACGTCCTCCGGGACGACCCCGACCAGGACGCATAGTCCGCTCCGCCCCGACCCGCGGCGGGGCGGAGCCGGTGGGTCAGAGCAGGTCGCCGTACTTGTCCATGCTGCCGGCGGGCAGGTCGAGCTTCTTCTCGATCTTCGGGTAGTACTCGGCGCGGCACGCCTGCTTGTCGGTGGTGGTGTTGGACGCGCTGACGCAGCTCTGGTAGCCGCTCAGCTCCGTCCACAGGAACGCCGTCAGGGAGACCGACAGCAGCGAGAACACCAGCCCGATCGTCCCGAGCACGATGCCGGGGACGGCGCCGGGTGCGGCGTCGTGCGTGCGGCGGGCGCTGCGGCGGGCCTTGACGCCGACGACGAGCGCGGCGATGCCGAGCACCAGGCCGAGCGGGTAGAAGAAGAACGCGGTCAGCAGGGCGATGCCGCCGAGCCACAGGGCCCGCCAGCCGGTGCCTCGCCCGCCCTGGCGCGGTCCCGCGGGCGGCTCTCCCGCCGGCCGCCCGTCGGGGCGGTCTTCGGGCTGGGCCGGACGGTCCGGCTGGTCGCTCACGTTCTTCTCCTCCTGGGGCGTGCGCATCTCGGTTCCATGCGGGGTGTGCGTACGGTCTGCGTTCGTACGGGTCTGGGTTTGGGCGGGCTCTTGTTCGGGCGGGCTTCCGGTTCGGGCGGTCTGGGGTGAGGCCGCGCCGAGGTCGCCCGATAGGCTTCGTGTCGTCCCAGCAACGTCCACCGGGGAGAAAAGGTGTCCGCCCGGCTCGTCGTCCTCGTCTCCGGCGCGGGGACCAACCTACAAGCGCTGCTCGACGCGTGCGCGGATCCAGCCTACGGGGCGGAAGTGGTGGCCGTGGGGGCGGACCGCCCCGATATCGGCGGAACCGAACGCGCCGAACGGGCGGGATTGCCGACTTTCACTCTCTGCATACCGGATTTTCCGTCCCGGGACGACTGGGACGCGGCGCTCGCCGAGACGGTCGCCGAGCACGAGCCCGACCTCGTGGTGTCCGCCGGCTTCATGAAGATCCTCGGCCCGCGGTTCCTGGCGCGCTTCGGCGGCCGGACGGTCAACACCCACCCCGCGCTGCTGCCGTCCTTCCCCGGCGCGCACGCCGTACGGGACGCCCTGGCGTACGGAGTGAAGGTCACGGGCTGTACGGTTCACTTCGTCGACGAAGGCGTGGACACCGGACCCGTCATCGCCCAGGAGACCGTCCCCGTGGGCTGGCATGACGACGAAGACTCCCTGCACGAGCGGATCAAGCAGGTGGAGCGCCGGCTCCTGGTCGACGTCGTCGGACGGCTGGCCCGCGACGGGTGGACCGTGCGCGGCAGACGGGTCTCGATGAAGTGCCGGACCTGCGCGGACTCGCCCGGCGGCGAGACCTCCGCCCCGGGTCCGTCCGACAGCGGTTCGTCTGGCAGGGGTTCGTCCGATCAAGAGGGGAGCTCGACCGGTGAGTCGGGTGGCGATTAAGCGCGCGCTGATCAGCGTGTACGACAAGTCCGGGCTGGAGGAGCTGGCCCGCGGCCTGCACGAGGCGGGAGTGGAGATCGTCTCGACCGGGTCGACGGCGGGCCGGATCTCCGCGGCCGGCGTCCCGGTGATGAGGGTGGAGAAGCTCACCGGGTTCCCCGAGTGCCTGGACGGACGGGTCAAGACCCTGCACCCGAAGGTGCACGCGGGCCTGCTCGCCGACCGGCGCAAGGAGGACCACCTCCAGCAGCTCGACGACCTGGCCGTCGAGCCGTTCGACCTCGTGGTCGCGAACCTGTACCCGTTCGCCGACACGGTGGCCTCGGGCGCGACGCCGGACGAGTGCGTCGAGCAGATCGACATCGGCGGGCCCACGATGGTCCGCGCCGCCGCGAAGAACCACGCGAGCGTCTCCGTCGTGGTGGACCCGTCCGCCTACGGGACGGTCCTGGACGCCGTGAACGCCGGCGGTTTCACCCTGGACGAGCGCCGCCGGCTCGCCGCGCGGGCGTTCGCGCACACCGCGTCCTACGACGTGGCCGTCGCGTCCTGGTTCGCCGGCGACTACGCGCCCGACGAGACCGCCGCCGAGACGCGGTGGCCCGACTTCCTCGGCGCCACCTGGGAGCGCTCGAACACCCTGCGGTACGGCGAGAACCCGCACCAGCGGGCCGCCCTGTACCGCTCGCCGGGCGAGAGCGGCCTGGCCGGGGCAGAGCAGCTCTACGGCAAGGAGATGTCCTACAACAACTACGTCGACACCGACGCCGCGCGCCGCGCCGCCTACGACTTCACCGAGCCGTGCGTCGCGATCATCAAGCACGCCAACCCGTGCGGCATCGCGGTCGGTGCGGACATCGCCGAGGCGCACCGCAGGGCGCACGCCTGCGACCCGGTGTCGGCGTACGGCGGCGTGATCGCGGCGAACCGGCCGGTCACCGCCGCGATGGCCCGCCAGGTCACCGAGAGCTTCGCCGAGGTGCTGGTCGCCCCGTCCTTCGAGGACGAGGCCGTGACGGTCCTGAAGGACCGCTTCAAGAACATCCGCCTGCTGGTCTGCCCGGACGCCCCGGCAAGCGGCGTCGAGTACCGGCGCGTCGACGGCGGCGTGCTCCTGCAGGACGTGGACCGCGTGGACGCCCCCGGCGACGACCCGTCCTCCTGGGAGCTCAAGACCGGCGCCGCCGCGGACGAGGCGACGCTGCGCGACCTGGCGTTCGCGTGGCGGGCGATCCGCTCGGTGAAGTCCAACGCGATCCTGCTGGCCGCGGACGGCGCCACCGTCGGCGTCGGCATGGGCCAGGTCAACCGGGTCGACTCCGCCAAGCTCGCCGTCGCGCGGGCCGGGCAGGAGCGGGCCGCGGCGTCGGTGGGCGCGTCCGACGCGTTCTTCCCGTTCCCGGACGGCCTGGAGGTGCTGGCCGAGGCGGGCGTCCGCGCGATCGTCGAGCCGGGCGGGTCCGTCAACGACGACAAGGTGATCGCCGCGGCGGAGAAGGCCGGCATCACCCTCTACTTCACCGGCGTCCGGCACTTCTTCCACTGAGGGGCCGCGAGGCGCGCCGTCCGCCGGGCGCGCCGGCGGGGAACGTCCCGCCGGCGCGCCTGCGCGCTTCCCGGCCCGTGCTGCCGCGGGGCGTCGCGTCCGCGCTCCCCAGACGCGGGTCAGCCGCGTCCCTGGCGCGGGCCATCGGGCGGACCGCGGGGCAGAAAAAAGGATCGGCTCCCGGTCAAGAACGCGTCGGCCGGCGGACCGAGCCCCGGTCGCTCCTCTAGCGTGAGCCCTGACGAGGGGCGTCTCCCGTGCGGCGGGAGCCACGGCGGGGAGGGGCCATGAGCTTTCAGGTGCTCCCGCTGGCCATCACGATGATGGCGGGTCCCCAGATCATGTCGGCGATCATCCTGGTGACGACCCCGAGGCCCGTGCGGGTCTCCCTGGCGTTCCTGGCGGGCGTGGCCATCTCGGCGAGCGCGGGCGTCGCCGCCGCGCGGGGCATCTTCGCGCTGGTGGGCAACAGCGTGGACATCGGCAAGCCGTCCGACGACAGCTCGGTCGGCAAGATCGTCCAGTATGTGCTGATCGCGCTGCTGCTGGCCGCCATCGTGCGCAACTACGTGAAACGGGCCACGATCGAACCGCCCAAGTGGCTCGGCTCGCTGATGAACGCCGGGCCGGGCCGGGCGTTCAAGACCGGGCTGCTGCTGATCATCCTGATGCCCTCCGACATCATCGTTATGCTCACGGTGGGGGCCAACCTGGAGCAGCACCACGAGGGCGCGGCGGAGGCCGCCGTCTTCGTCGGGGCCACCCTCCTGGTCGCGGCGCTGCCGCTGCTCGCCGTGCTGCTCTTCCACCGGCGCGCCGAGCGCGCCATGCCACGCGCGCGGGAGTGGATGACGAACAACAGCTGGATGGTCAACATCATCTGCTGTCTGATCTTCATCGCGATCATTCACTGACGGCGGCCCGCCCGGCGCCCTCGCGCGACCCGTTCCGCGGCGCGGGACCACACACGGCCGCCGGGCAGGTACCCTCAGGCTGCCGCGCCCCCCTGTGACCCTCCCTTGACCCCGGCGCGGGCGTTCCGTGGTGGAGGCAGGATGAATCTGCTGATGTCCCTCATGCTCGGCGTCGTCTACCAGGCCGACTTGCTGCTGATGGAGTCGCGCCAGGTGATCGGGCTGGTCGCCGCGTTCCTGGCCGCGGTGCTCGCCGCCCAGCTCGGCTGGCACGGCACCGACCGCCTCATCGGCTGGCGCCAGCGCTCCGAGGACTGAGCGCCCCGCCCACCGGCCGTCAGCGCAGTCTCGCGCGCAGGGCGCGTTCGGCGGCGGGCCAGTCGTCGTCCGTCATCGCGTAGACGGCGGTGTCGCGGATCGAGCCGTCCGCGCGGATCCGGTGCTTCCGGTGGACGCCCTCGAACGCCGCCCCGAGCCGCTCGATCGCCGCGCGCGACCGCTCGTTGCTGACGTGCGTGTGCCAGCCGACCCGGATCGCCCCCAGGTCGGCGAACGCGCGGCCCATGAGCAGCAGCTTCGCCTCGGTGTTGAGCCCCGTCCGGTGCCACCGCGCCCCGATCCACGTGTGGCCGATGCACAGGCCGCGGTCGGACGGGGAGATCTCGTAGTACGACGTCGTCCCGGCGACCTCCCCGGTCACCGCGTCGATCTGGACCCAGGGCAGGCGCAGCCCGCGCTCGCAGGCCGCCAGCGCCTGGTCGACCTGCGCGCGCATGTCGGCGACGCTCTCCGGCCGGCGCTGGCTCATCCACGTCCACAGGTCCGGGTCCTTGGACGCCTCGAACAGGCCCGGGGCGTGCTCGGCGGACAGCGGCTCCAGCCGCACGTACCGCCCGGTCAGGACGGGCCGCTCGAACCATTCCTCGTTCATGCGGAGCACGCTAGGACCCCGGGGGCGGCCTCCGGCAGAGCCACTCGGCGCCCTTTTCCGCAAGCCACTCGCGGGGGGCCTCCTCCACGGAGCCGCGGGGCCCGCCGTCTCCGGGCGGCCGGTTAGCATGGGGGCCTACGCGACTGGCGCGGTCAAGGTGGATCACCACCGGGGAGCGAACGACAGTCCGGACACCGCGCGCCTGGGTGGACGGGACCCATCCGGCCGGGCTGTGCGCCCGGGGCCCGGTCCCGCCGAGATCCACGCGGAGGAACGCATGACGGCACAGATTCTGGACGGCAAGGCCACGGCCGCCGAGATCCGCTCGAACCTCAAGGTCCGCGTCGAGGCGCTGCGCGAGCGCGGCGTCTCCGTCGGGCTCGGCACCGTCCTGGTCGGCGACGACCCCGGCAGCCACTCGTACGTGAACATGAAGCACCGCGACTGCGCCGAGGTCGGCATCGAGAGCATCCGCCGCGACCTGCCCGCCACCGCCTCGCAGGACGAGGTGGAGCGCGCCGTCGCCGAGCTGAACGCCGACCCCGCCTGCACCGGCTACATCGTCCAGCTGCCGCTCCCGAAGGGCCTCGACGAGCAGCGCGTGCTGGAGCGCATCGACCCCGTCAAGGACGCCGACGGCCTGCATCCGGTCAACCTCGGCCGGCTCGTCCTGATGCAGCCGGGCCCGCTGCCGTGCACGCCGAAGGGCATCGTCGAGCTGCTGCGACGCTTCGACGTCCCGCTGAAGGGGGCCGAGGTCACCGTCGTCGGCCGCGGCATCACCGTCGGCCGCTCCCTCGGCCTGCTGCTGACCCGCCGCACCGAGAACGCGACCGTCACCCTCTGCCACACCGCCACCCGCGACCTCGCCGAGCACACCCGCAAGGCCGACATCGTCGTGGCCGCGGCCGGGGTGCCCGGCCTCATCACCGCCGACATGGTCAAGCCCGGCGCCGCCGTCCTCGACGTGGGCGTGTCCCGCGTGGACGGCAAGCTCGCCGGGGACGTCGCCGCCGACGTCCGCGACGTCGCCGGCTGGGTCGCGCCCAACCCCGGCGGTGTCGGCCCGATGACCCGCGCCATGCTCCTCGCGAACGTCGTCGAGGCCGCCGAGCAGGCCACAGGGCAGGCCGTCTGACCACCAGCCCGACCGGCCGGCCCCGCCGGGCCGGCCGGGCACGGGCCGCGGACAGGCACGCTTCGGGGGCCGCCACCAGCACCTGGGTGGCGGCCCCCGCCGGCGAGTCCCTGGGCCGCGCCGTCACTTACGCGGCCGCATCGGGGGCTGAGCGATCGCCCTCCTGTCGCGCTGCCGGGGAGGGCGACCGCGGGTCTCACATCAGCTGGCCCTCCGTCCCGCGGCCGTGCTGTGCGCCGGACGGCCCGGGCCGTGCGCGTGGCCGGTGGCGCCCGGCCGGCGCGTCTCGGTGGTGCCGCGCACCCCGGGGACGCGCCCGTCCATCGGCGGACGGCCCTGCTGGGGCACGTGCACCGGCGGCAGCGGGCGGACGAGGCCCATCGCGATGACCTCGTTGGCGAGCCGGGTGCGCCGGTTGGCGCCCTCGGGGATCCGGAACTTCTGGTAGAGGCGCAGCAGGTGCTGCTTGACCGCGGCCTCCGTGACGACCAGCTCGCCGGCGATGTCGCGCGCCGTGGCCGGGGCCACGAACGCCTCGTCGGACAGTGCGGGCCGGCACAGCGAGGTCAGCACGTCGACCTCCCGGCGGGTGAGCTCGGGCGCGACGGCGCGCCGCAGTTCGACGTCCGGGTCGACCTCCTCACGGGGGATGCCCCCCAAGCGGCAGCGCGCCGTGCCGAAGCTCACGACGTCACCGTCCTCCAGCACACGGCGGGCGATCGGCCGGCCGTTGACGCGCGTCCCGTTGCGGGACAGGCCCATGTCCACCACGTAGACGTACGGGCCACGTCGGACGATCTCTGCGTGCAAACGGGACACAGACGGGTCGTCGAGGCGGATGTCCACTCCTCTCCCTCTCCCGACCGTCGTCACGTCGGGGCGCAGCGGCACCACCAGCCCGCTGTCCTCGATCCGCATGAACGGCCCCTCCACGGCAGTCCTCCCAGCTAGTTAGCGACCCCTGTCTGCCGGGTTACCCGGGTGCCATGCCGTCACACCCTCCTACTGGCGAGTAGGACCGATGGCGCAGGGGATTCCGGGCTCTCGGCCATCACCTTGAGCACATAGGTCCCATCCGCATTTCGGCGGCGTGTGACAAACCGGACGCTCCCCCCGCCGCCTCGCTTGCGTCTCCGCCCCGACTCATCTGCGTCCCCCCGCGGACCGCTCCCGCCGGAGGGGTGCGCGATGTCGTGCCGGGGCCCGATTGCCTATACCGTGAGGGCCATGAGCACCCAGGTGCACCGGCGCAGGCGCAAGGCGCCGCGTCGGAGGAGCGCCGCCCCGCACTGGCTCGCGCGGCTGCCGTACCTCCTCGTGCTCAGCGGCGTCGGCGCGGGGCTCACGCTGTGCGCCTTCAACTACTTCCGCAAGGGCTCGGGCCTGATGGCCGCCGCGCTGCTCATCGGCGCGCTGGCCCGGCTTCTGCTGCCCGAGTCGCAGCTCGGCCCGCTCGCCGTCCGGAGCCGGTCGGTCGACTGCTGGACGCTCGTGATCCTCGGCGAGATGGTCGCGTTCGTGTCGCTGAGCGTCCCGCCGATGAACAAGACCGGGCTCGTCCTCGCCGGCGCGTTCGGCGTGCTGATCGCGTTCACGATGATGGTGCGCGGGGCGCGGCTGCTCCTCGCCGGGCGCTCCTCCCGGACGGCCAAGGAGCCCCCGGGCTAGCGCGTCGCCGCAGGTCAGGCCGGAGGCGGCGGGTCCCAGGGCAAGGCCAGGTCTAGACCTCATGACCGCCTCGGCTAGCCTTGCCAGTTGAGCCTTACAAGGACTGCTGGCCAGGTGTAGGAAAGGGACAGCAACAGCATGCCCAAGATCAAAGTAGCGGGCCCGGTCGTCGAACTCGACGGCGACGAAATGACGCGGATCATCTGGAAATTCATCAAGGACCAGTTGATCCTGCCCTACCTCGATGTGGACCTGAAGTACTACGACCTGGGGATCGAGCACCGTGACGCCACGGACGACCAGGTCACCGTCGACGCCGCCAAGGCCATCCTGGAGCACGGCGTCGGTGTGAAG
This sequence comes from Actinomadura verrucosospora, assembly GCF_039540335.1. NCBI lineage: Bacteria > Bacillati > Actinomycetota > Actinomycetes > Streptosporangiales > Thermomonosporaceae > Actinomadura > Actinomadura verrucosospora. The sequence continues at coordinate 139,685 of NZ_BAABEV010000011.1, forward strand.
TGCGCGACCATCACCCCCGACGAGGCGCGCGTCGAGGAGTTCGGCCTGAAGAAGATGTGGCGGTCCCCGAACGGGACGATCCGCAACATCCTGGGCGGCGTGATCTTCCGTGAGCCGATCGTTGTCTCCAACATCCCGCGCCTGGTCCCCGGCTGGACGAAGCCGATCATCATCGGCCGCCACGCCCACGGCGACCAGTACAAGGCCACCGACTTCGTCGTGCCGGGCCCGGGCAAGGTGACGATCACCTACACCCCCGAGAACGGCGACGAGCCGATGGAGTTCGAGGTCGCCTCGTTCCCCGGCGGCGGCGTGGCCATGGGCATGTACAACTACGACGACTCGATCCGCGACTTCGCCCGGACGAGCATGCGGTACGCGCTGAGCCGCGGGATGCCGCTGTACATGTCGACGAAGAACACGATCCTCAAGGCCTACGACGGCCGGTTCAAGGACCTCTTCCAGGAGATCTACGAGACCGAGTTCAAGGCCGAGTTCGAGGCCAAGGGCCTCACCTACGAGCACCGCCTGATCGACGACATGGTCGCGGCCGCGCTCAAGTGGGAGGGCGGGTTCGTCTGGGCCGCCAAGAACTACGACGGCGACGTCCAGTCCGACACCCTCGCGCAGGGCTTCGGCTCCCTCGGCCTGATGACCTCCGTCCTCATGACCCCCGACGGCAGGACCGTCGAGGCCGAGGCCGCGCACGGCACGGTGACCCGGCACTACCGGCAGCACCAGCAGGGCAAGCCGACGTCGACCAACCCGATCGCGTCGATCTTCGCCTGGACGCGCGGGCTGGAGCACCGCGGCAAGCTCGACGACCAGCCCGAGGTCATCGACTTCGCCCGCAAGCTGGAGCAGGTCTGCATCGAGACCGTCGAGAGCGGCCAGATGACCAAGGACCTCGCCCTGCTCGTCGGCGGGGAGACCCCCTGGCTGACCACGCAGGGCTTCCTGGAGGCGCTCGACACCAACCTCCAGAAGAAGATCGGCGGCTAGCGTCTCGCCGGTCGCCCCCCGCGCACGCGGGGTGAAGGCCGTTCCGGATCCGTCCGGGGCGGCCTTCCGCCTGTTCGGGGCGGGGGGCGTGCCGGGAGGCGCACCTGCGCGGTGGCGGGCGGGACGTGCGCGATAGCCTGGCACCGCAACTATCTCGACGGCGAGAGAACCCGCGCGACGGAGTGCGGGCGGGAGGCCTCTCGGGCGGTCGGGTTCCCAAGGATGGCCGCCTGAGCCCCGTCAGGTCACAGCAGGAGAAGGACGCATGACTCGCACCCCAGTCACCGTTACCGTTACCGGCGCCGCGGGCCAGATCGGCTACGCGCTGCTGTTCCGCATCGCGTCCGGGCACCTCCTCGGCGCGGACGTGCCCGTACGCCTGCGCCTGCTGGAGATCCCGCAGGCGGTGAAGGCCGCGGAGGGCACCGCGATGGAACTGGACGACTGCGCGTTCCCGCTGCTGTCCGGCATCGACATCTTCGACGACGCCGGCCGGGCGTTCGAGGGGACGAACGTGGCGCTGCTGGTCGGCGCGCGCCCGCGCACGAAGGGCATGGAGCGCGGCGACCTGCTGGAGGCCAACGGCGGCATCTTCAAGCCGCAGGGCGAGGCGATCAACGCCGGCGCCGCCGACGACGTCAGGGTCCTCGTGGTCGGCAACCCGGCCAACACCAACGCGCTGATCGCGCAGCAGCACGCGCCGGACGTCCCGGCCCAGCGGTTCACCGCGATGACGCGCCTGGACCACAACCGCGCCCTCGCGCAGCTGGCGAAGAAGACGGGCGCCTCGGTCTCCGACATCCGCAGGATGACGATCTGGGGCAACCACTCCGCCACGCAGTACCCGGACCTGTTCCACGCCGAGATCGCCGGCAGGAACGCCGCCGAGACGGTGAACGACCAGGACTGGCTGGAGAACACCTTCATCCCGACCGTCGCCAAGCGCGGCGCCGCGATCATCGAGGCGCGGGGCGCGTCGTCGGCGGCGTCGGCCGCGTCCGCCGCGATCGACCACGTGCACACCTGGGTGAACGGCACCGCCGACGGCGACTGGACGTCGATGGCGGTCGTGTCGGACGGCTCCTACGGCGTCCCCGAGGGCCTGATCTCCTCCTTCCCGGTCACCGCCGCGGACGGGAAGTGGGAGATCGTCCAGGGCCTGGAGATCGACGACTTCTCCCGCGCCCGGATCGACGCGTCCGTCGCGGAGCTGTCGGAGGAGCGCGAGGCGGTCCGCAAGCTCGGCCTCATCTGACCTGAGCGCGGACGAGCCCCGGACCCCGTGGTCCGGGGCTCGTCCGCGTCCGGGGCCGCTTCCGGGCGGCGGCGGGGCGGCGATCACGCGGTGGCGACGGCAAATGATCTGAATGCGTCGGTATCGGTCGCTAGGGTGTGATCGCTCGGAAAGTGATCGGGGGAGGCGTGCCGGTGGCCGAACAGGCGTTCCAGGTGGACCTGCGGGGCGTGGTGGATCTGCTGAGCCGCCATCTCTACGCGAGCCCGCGCGTCTACCTGCGGGAGCTGCTGCAGAACGCGGTGGACGCGATCACCGCGCGCGGCGCCGGCGGCCGCGTCGAGATCGAGACGGGCGGCGGCGTGCTGCGCGTCCACGACGACGGCGTCGGCCTGACCGAGGACGAGGTGCACACGCTGCTGGCGACCATCGGGCGGTCGTCCAAGCGGGACGAACTGGGCTTCGCGCGGCACGACTTCCTCGGCCAGTTCGGGATCGGGCTGCTGTCGGCGTTCCTCGTCGCGGACGAGATCGAGGTCGTGACGCGGTCCGCGCGCGGCGGCGGGGCCGTCCGGTGGACGGGACGGTCCGAGGGCAGCTACCTGGTCGAGCCGGGCGAGCGCGACGAGCCGGGCACGACGGTGACGCTGCGGGCGCGGCCGGGCGCGGGGGAGCTGCTCAGCCCGCCGGTCGTCGCCGAGCTGGCCGCCACCTACGGGTCGCTCCTCCCGGTCGAGCTGGTCGTGGACGGCGTGGCCGTCACCGGCGACGGGCCGCCGTGGCGGGCGTCCTACCGCGATCCCGCCGACCGCAGGCGGGCGCTGGAGCGGTACTGCGAGGAGGTCTGCGGGTTCACCCCGTTCGACGTCGTGGACCTCGACGTGCCGGAGGCCGGGCTGACGGGCGTCGCGTTCGTCCTGCCCGAGCCGGTGTCGCCGTCCGCGCGCGCCGCGCACCGCGTCTACCTGAAGCGGATGCTGCTGGCCGAGAGCGTCGAGGGACTGCTTCCCGACTGGGCGTTCTTCGCGCGCTGCGTCGTGGACGCGGGGGAGCTGCGGCCGACCGCGAGCCGCGAGGCCCTCTACGAGGACGAGCTGCTCGAATCGACCCGGCACGGCCTCGGCGAGGTGCTGCGGCAGTGGCTGGTGAAGCTCGCCGAGACCGACCCGGCGCGGCTGCGGGCCTTCCTGCGGCTGCACCAGCTCGGCGTCAAGGCGATGGCCCTGCACGACGACGACATGCTGCGGATCGTCGACCGGTGGCTGGAGTACGAGACGTCCTCCGGGCCGATGACCCTGCACGAGTTCCGCCGCCGCCACCCGGACGGCCGGTTCACCGCGGACGTGGACGAGTTCCGGCGGCTCGCGGCGGTCGCGGGCGCCCAGGGCGTGGGCCTGGTCAACGGCGGCTACGTCCACGACACCGAGATCATCGAGCGGCTGCCGGACCTCGATCCCGACATCCGGCTCGCGCGGCTGGACGCGGCCGAGCTGACCACCACCTTCGGCGTCCTCGACCCGGCGGCGGAGCTGGCGCTGCGGCCGTTCCTCGCGGCGGCGCAGCGGGCGGTGGAGCGGCTCGGCTGCGAGGTCGTCGTCCGCGACTTCGACCCCGCGTCGCTGCCCGCGCTGTACCTGACGAGCCGGGACGCGCAGTTCCGCGAGGAGCTGGCCCGCGCGCAGGAGGAGGCGGGCGAGCTGTGGGCGGACGTGCTCGGCGCGGTCGGCGCGACCACGAGCGCCGACCGCCCCCAGCTGGTGCTGAACTACCGCAATCCGCTGGCGCGGCGCGTCACCTCGCTCGGCGACGGCGGGCCGGTCGAGGCGGCCGTCCAGGCTCTGTACGGGCAGGCGCTGCTGCTCGGCCACCATCCGCTGCGGCCCGTCGACACGGCGGTCCTGAACCGTTCCTTCATCGGCCTGCTGGAGTGGGCCGTCCACTCCCCGGAGGGCCCCGTTGAGCATGGATGACGTCTACGCGCTGATGGCGCGGTCGCAGGAGCTGCCCTACGGGGAGGCCCGCACCGTCCTGATCGAGGACGCGCTGCGCCGCGCCGAGGCGGCGGGCGACGAGGTCCTCGCGTTCCACGTGCGGGTCAGGCTGACCGACGCCTACCGGTACGGCGGCGAGCCCGTGAAGGCGTTCGCGACGTTCAGCCGCACGCTGGCCGACCACGACCGCGACCCCGCCCGGTTCGACGAGGCGCACAGCCTGCTGTGGCAGATGAAGGCGGTGGTCAGCTCCCTGACCTCGTTCCCCGAGATCCCGCTGGACCGCGCCTACGCCGTCCTCGACGACATGGAGCGGCGCTACAAGGCGGGCGGGCACAGCCTCCAGGCGGTGTACCACTACCGCAACGTGGTGGCGCGGCACATCGGCGACGCTTCGGCGCACGAGTGGTTCGTGAAGTGGCGCGCCGCCGAGCGGGACGAGCTGTCCGACTGCGAGGGCTGCGACCCGACCGGCATGGCCCGCCACCTGGTCGAGGCCGGACGGCACGAGGAGGCGTTCGAGATCGCCGCGCCGGTGCTGAGCGCGCGGCTGTCCTGCAACGAGCAGCCGCAGTCGATCCAGACGGCGCTGCTGCCGGTGTACCTGCGCATGGGCCGCCTGGAGGAGGCCGCCGCCGCGCACCGCCGCGCCTACCGGGTGCACCGGGCGCGCCTCGCCGACCTCGGCGACATCGGCGAGCACCTGGAGTTCTGCGCGGTCACGGGCAACGGGGCGCGCGGCCTGGAGATCCTGCAGCGGCACCTCGGCTGGCTCGACCGGGCCCCGAGCGCGCACGCCGACATGGAGTTCTCCGCCGCGGCGGCCCTGCTGCTGGGGGCGGTCGAGGCGGCCGGGCACGGCGCGGCGACCGTCCGCCGGCCGGCGGCCGACGACCGCCCGGCGGCGGACGTGCCCCTGCCCGAGCAGCGCGGCGCACTGGCCGAGCGCGCGACGGCGCTGGCGGCCCGGTTCGACGCCCGCAACGGCACGTCCCACCAGGGCGACAAGGTGCGCGCCACGCTGGAGGCCGAGCCGGTCGTCGACTTCCTGCCGCTGGCCCCCCACCACCGCCGCCCCGCGCCCGCCCCCGCCCCGCGGACCCCTTCCGCGGACGACGCCGCCTCCGCCGACGCCCTCGCGTCCATGGACGATCTCGGGGAGCTGCTCGACCTGGTGGACCGGCGCCGCGCCGACGGCGACCTGCCCGGCATGCTCGCGGCCTTCCGGCGGTTCGACGCCGTCGCCGAGACCACCGGGCCGACGCCCTTCCAGAAGGCCCGCCGCCTGGACGGCCGGGGCGTCGAGCTGGCCGTCGAGGGCGACGGCCAGGGCGCCGCGCGGTGCTGGGAGGAGGCCTCCCGGCTGTACGCGGAGCTGGGCGAGGAGACGCGCCGGTACCGCGCGCTCGGCCGCCTCGGCGCGATGCGCGTCGACCTCGGCGACGAGGGCGGCCTGGAGCAGGTGGTCGCGTCCGCCGAGCACCTCACCGCGCATCCGGGGGAGGACGGCGACGCCACGGCCGCGCTGCTCCGCCTCGCCACCGCGCACCTCGGGCTGGACCGCCCGGCCGAGGCCCTGGCCGCGCTGGACCGGGTCGACACCGGCGACGCGCCCGACCGCGCCGGCGAGCTGTGGTTCCTGCGGGGTCAGGCGCTCCTGCGGACCGGCGACACCGGCGAGGCGGTGGCGGCGCTGCGGCGCTCCGCCGACGCGGCGCGCGCCTCCGGCGAGCCGGAGACGGTCGCCTCGCCCGGCCTGCTGCTCGCCCGCACCCTCGCCCGCGGGGAGACCGGCCCGGACGAGGAGGTGTTCGCCCTGCTCGACGAGGTGATCGCCGCGCTGCCCCCGTCGCCGATGCGCGCGGTGGCGCACTGCGACCGCGGCCTGGCGCTCCTCGCCGCCGACCGGCCGGCCGACGCCGTCGCCGACCTCGCCGAGGCCATCGCGGCCTGGACGGCCGAGGGCATGCACGAGCAGGCCGTCCACCTCCGCGTGGACCTCGCCGCCGCGTACCTGGCGGTGGGCCGCCACCTGGAGGCCGCCGAGACCGCCGAGGAGGCGCTGCCCGGACTGGACGGCGACCCCGCCCGGCGCTGCCGCCTGATCCTCGCGCACGCGCAGAAGGACATGGGCGAGGAGGACGCCGCCGCGACGTTCGCCGACCTCGCCGAGGACGCCGCGCGGGACGGCCGGCACGACGCCGTCGCGCACTTCCTGGAGGAGGCCGGGGGCGTCCTGACCGCCCTCGACAGGGACGCCCAGGCCGCCGCCCGGTTCGCCGAGGCCGCCGAGGCCAACGAGAAGGCGGGCGATCCCTACGGGGTGGTCCGCACCCGCCGCCGCGCCGCGATGAGCCTGCTGTGGAGCGGCGACGCCGACGAGGCCGTCGCCGTCATGGACGCGGCCCGCGCGGCCCTGGCCGGGCTGCCCCCGGACAACGAGCCCGCCCGCGTCTGGGAGACGGCCCTCGTCTCCTACGACCAGGCCCGCGTCCTCGGCCAGGTCGGCCGCCTCCCCGAGGCGGCCGCGCACGCCGCGGCCGCCGCCGACGGCTTCACCACCCTGGACGAGACCGGCGCCGCGGAAGAGGCCACCCGCCTGCACGACGACCTCAAGTCGGCCCTCAGCTGACGCGGTGGGCGCCCTCGGAGGGGGGCGCCTCCAGGAACTCCGGGGCCGTCCAGCCGCGGTCGGCGTAGGCGGCCGTGATCGCGTCCCGCACCTTCTGGGCCCGGGCGGCCGGGGTGAGGACGATGGCGGAGCCGCCGAAGCCGCCGCCCACCATGCGGCCGCCCCGGGCGCCCGCGCGCACCGCGGCGTCGACGGCGGCGTCGGCCTCGGGCCAGGAGACCTCGAACTGGTCCCGCAGGGACAGGTGCGAGGCGTTCAGCATGGCGCCGAGCTCGGGGAGGGCGCCGGCGCGCAGCAGCCCGACGGCGGCCTCGACCCGGTGGTTCTCGGTGACGACGTGCTGGACGCGGCGGCGCAGGACGGGGTCGCGCAGCGCCGCGAGGGCGGCGGCGAGGTCCTTGACGTCGCGCAGGGCCTCGACGCCGAGCAGGGACGCGGCCTCCTCGCACTCCGCGCGGCGGCGGCCGTAGTCGCCGCCCGTCAGCGCGTGCGAGGCCCGCGTGTCGACCACCAGCAGGACCATGCCCGAGGCGGCCGGGTCGAACGGGACCTGCGACGACAGACCGCTGCGGCAGTCGAGCATCAGCGCCCGGCCGGGCGTGCACAGCAGGGACGCCGACTGGTCCATGAGGCCGCAGGGCATGCCGACCTGCTCGTTCTCGGCGCGCTGCGCCAGCCGGGCCAGCGCGGGACGGTCGATCTCCACGCCGTGCAGGTCGCACAGCGCCAGCGCCGTCGCGCACTCCAGGGCGGCGGACGAGGAGAGGCCCGCGCCCTGCGGGAGGTCGGAGTCGATCAGCAGGGACGCGCCGCCCGTGCCGTGCTCGCGCAGCACGCGCGCGACGCCGACCGGGTACGCGGCCCACTCGCGGTCGGCGGGCCAGTTCTCGGCGGCGACCGTCCCGCCGTCCACGGGCGCGCTGACGGTGGTGGCGGCCTGCAGCGAGCGGACCTCCACCACGCCGTCGTCGCGGCGGGCGGCGGCGACCGAGACGCCGTGCGGGAGCGCGAACGGCAGGACGAAGCCGTCGTTGTAGTCGGTGTGCTCGCCGATCAGGTTGACCCGGCCGGGCGCGCGCCACACGCCCTCCGGGGCCCGCCCGAACGCCTCGGCGAAGGCCTCGCTGAGCGCGCCGCTCATCGGGAGCGCAGGAAGGTCCACGCGTCGCCGACCATGGTGCGCAGATCGCGTTCGGGCTTCCAGCCGAGCCGTGCCTGGATCTTCTCCGAGGAGGCGACCAGCACGGCCGGGTCGCCGGGACGGCGCGGCGCCACCTCGGCGGGGATGGCGCGGCCGGTCACCTCGCGGCAGACCTCGACGACCTCGCGGACCGAGTTGCCGGTGCCGCTGCCCAGGTTGAAGATCTCGTGGCGGCCGGGCTCGCAGGCGTCCAGCGCGAGCAGGTGGGCGCGGCCGAGGTCGGTCACGTGGATGTAGTCGCGGACGCAGGTGCCGTCCGGGGTCGGGTAGTCGTCGCCGAACATCTTCACGGCGTCGCCACCGCCCTGCGCGATCCTCAGCACGTTCGGGATCAGGTGGGTCTCGACCGTGTGGCGCTCGCCGAGCCGCCCGTACGCGCCGGCCACGTTGAAGTACCGCAGCGACACCCCGCCGATCCCGTGCAGCCGTGCGTACTCGGCGAGGGCCGTGTCGATCGCCAGCTTGGACGCCCCGTAGGGGTTGGTCGGACGGGTCGGGTCGGTCTCCAGGATCGGCGTCGACTCCGGCTCGCCGTAGGTCGCGGCCGTCGAGGAGAACACGATCCGGGGCACGCCCGCGACGCGCATCGCCTCCAGCAGGGCGAGGGACTCGCCGAGGTTCTTGTCCCAGTACAGGCCGGGCTTCTCGACGGACTCCCCGACGAGCGAGCGGGCCGCGAAGTGCAGCACGGCGCCGAACCCGGCGCCGCCGAGCACCTCCGCCGCCGCGTCGCGCAGCGTGCCGCGCACCAGCCGTGCGCCCTCGGGCACCGCGTCCGCGTGCCCGGTGGACAGGTCGTCGAGCACGACGACCTCGTGCCCCGCCTCCAGCAGCAGAGCGGAGACGACGCTGCCGACGTAGCCGGCGCCTCCGGTGACGAGCAGCTTCACTGACGGACCTCCACGACGAGACTCTCGGCCGGTTCACGATCATCAGGACGGCGAGACCCGTCCAGGCCGAGGGGTCCGCCCAGGCTATCCGGAACGCCGAACGGGGAAGGCTGAACCCATGGACCGGACGCCGTCCCGGACGCTCGTGGGGCCCGCGGGAGCGCTCGCCCGCCCCCTGGCGCGGCTGCTGTCGAGCTCGACCCACCTCGTCGTGCGGCTGTCGGGCGGCGACCCGGGCACGCTCCGCGGGGAGATCACCGCGGAGCGGATGCGCACGCTGGTCGCCCAGAACACGCAGCTCACCCCGGACGAGCGGGCGCTGATCGGGGAGGTGTTCGCGGCGGGGGAGCGGCCGCTGCGCGAGGTCCTCGTCCCGCGCACCGAGGTGGAGTTCCTGGACGCCGCGCTCCCGCTGACCGCCGCCGCCCGGATCGCCGCCGGCAGCCCGCACTCGCGGTTCCCGGTCTGCCGCGACTCCCACGACGAGGTGATCGGGTTCGTGCACATCCGCGACCTGCTGGCGCCCGTCCTGCCGGACGGGCCCGCCCCGGGCGTCCCCGGCGACGGCCCGGTGGGCGGTCTGGTGCGGCCGGTGAAATTCCTGCCGTCCTCCAAGCGGGTGCTGCCGGCGCTGTCGGAGATGCGCCGCGAGGGCTGCCACCTGGCGATCGTCATGGACGAGTACGGCGGCGTCGCCGGCATCGTCACGCTGGAGGACCTCCTGGAGGAGCTCATCGGCGACATCCGCGACGAATATGATGTCCAGGACGCGCAGGCACGGCGCCTGCACGGCGGGGTGGTCGAGGTCGACGGCCTGCTCAACCTGGACGACTTCGCCGCCGAGACCGGCATCCGGCTCCCGGCCGGGCCGTACGAGACGGTCGCCGGGCACATCATGGCGGTGCTGCGCCGCGTGCCCGCCGAGGGCGACTCGGTGGACGCCGGCGGTCGCCGGCTCGCCGTGGCCCGGATGGAGGGCCGGCGGGTGGCCCGCGTGCGCGTCATGCCGCGGGCGTCGCCGCAGGCCGCACCGGTGCCGCCCGGCACGCCGTCCGCGACCCCGCGGGCGGTGGCAGGCGACGCCGCCGCCGGCCCCGGCACCCGGCAGGCCACCGGCGGCGAAGTCTCAAGCGACACCTGAGAGAATCGGTCCGTGCACATGCCCGAAGCGCCCAGCCCCGAAGCGTCCGCCGGAACGGCCGCGGCACCGCCGCGCGTGCTGTCCGGCATCCAGCCCACCGCCGACTCGTTCCACCTCGGCAACTACCTGGGGGCGCTCCGGCAGTGGGTCTCGATGCAGGACACCCACGACGCCTTCTACTGCGTGGTGGACCTGCACGCGATCACCGTCGAGCACGACCCCGCGCTGCTGCGCCGCCGGACCAAGGTCGCCGTCGCCCAGCTCCTCGCGATGGGCCTGGACCCCGAGCGCGCCACGGTGTTCGTGCAGAGCCACGTCCCCGAGCACGCCGAGCTGGCCTGGGTCCTCGGCTGCCTCACCGGCTTCGGCGAGGCCCAGCGGATGACGCAGTTCAAGGACAAGTCGTCCAAGCAGGGCACGGGCGGGACGACGGTCGGGCTGTTCACCTACCCGGTCCTCCAGGCCGCCGACATCCTGCTCTACTCGCCCGACCCCACCGCCGAGGGCGGCCGGGCGCTGCGCGTCCCCGTCGGGGAGGACCAGCGTCAGCACCTGGAGCTGACCCGCACCCTCGCGCAGCGGTTCAACCACCGCTTCGGCGACACGTTCGTCCCGCCGGACGCGCACATCCCCGAGGGCGCCGCGAAGATCACCGACCTGCAGGAGCCGGACGCCAAGATGAGCAAGTCGGCGTCCTCGCCGCAGGGGATCATCGACGTGCTGGAGGAGCCCGGCCCGATGCGCAAGAAGATCATGCGCGCGGTCACCGACACCGGCTCCGAGGTCGTCTACGAGGAGGAGAAGAAGGCCGGCGTCACCAACCTCCTGCGGATCTTCTCCGCGCTGGAGGGCACCTCCGTCCCCGACCTGGAGAGGCGCTACGCGGGCTCGGGCTACGGGCAGTTCAAGAAGGACCTCGCGCAGGTCGTCCTCGACACGTTCACGCCGATCAGGGAGCGCACCCTCACGCTGCTGGAGGACGAGGAGCGGCTCGACCGGGTGCTCGCCCTGGGAGCCGAGCGCGCCTCCAGGGTCGCCACCGCGACGATGGAGACCGTGCGCGAACGGGTGGGATTCGTGGGACGTGGCCGCTGACGGCCCCGCCCGCGACGCCGCGGAGGGCCCCGGGAAGGCGCCCTCCGCCGCCGGGGGCGTGACCCCCGGCGGGGACGGCGGCGTGCGCACCATCGGCGTCGCCATCCCCATCCCCGACCCGTTCGGGGCCTTCCTCCAGGCGCGGCGGGCCTCGTTCGGGGATCCGCTCGCCCACGCGATCCCGACGCACATCACGCTGCTGCCGCCGACCGAGGTCCCCGAGTCGGGGATCGACGCCGTCCAGGAGCATCTGCGGGCCGTCGCGGCGACCGAGACCCCGTTCCCGATCAAGTTGCGAGGCAGCGGAACGTTCCGGCCGGTGTCACCGGTCGTGTTCGTGGCGCTCGCCGAAGGAATCGGCGGTTGCGAGCGGGTTCAGGCGAAGGTTCTGTCGGGTCCGCTCGCCCGGCCGCTGCCGTTCCCGTACCACCCGCACGTGACCATCGCCCACCACCTCCCCGAGAGCGTCATGGACCAGGCGTTCAAGGAGCTCGCCGGCTACAGCGCCGACTTCGAGGCGTGGGGGTTCTCCCTGTACGAGCACGGGCGGGACGGCGTCTGGCGCCCGCAGTGCGACTTCATCTTCGGCGACGGCGCGGTGCCGTCCCCGGGCGGCGACCGCGGCGGGCCCGCCCCCGGATGAGCGGGCCGCACGAGACGCTGCGTTGACCGTTCGATTACCGTCTGCGGCATCGACCGGCCCGCGTTGGGTACGTTGCGTGCATGCGGCAGGTGATCGGCAGGGTTCAGCGGCGGAGCGAGTCCCTGCTCGGCGACGGGAAGGCGCTGCTGCAACGCTCCCGGGAGCGGTCACGGTGGTTCGACCACCAGGTGCGCGCGTTGGAGCGGTACCAGGAGCGCCGCGGCGACCGGCTCGCCGCCGCCCTCACCAGCTACGCGTTCCTGTCGTTCTTCCCGCTGATGGCGCTGGCGTACGCGCTGCTCGGCTATCTCGTCGGGGTCAGCGACGAGGCCCGCGCCTACTTCGTCCGGGCGATCAGCTCGCAGCTGCCGGGGCTCGCGGGCCAGCTGGACGTCGAGCAGATCGCCCAGTCCAAGACCGCCGTCGGGGTCCTCGGCCTGGTCGCGCTGCTGGTCACCGGGATCGGCTGGGTGCAGGTGCTGCGCGAGTCCCTGCGCGACATCTGGGGCAACGAGCCGGGCGGCGGCGGCAACTTCTTCCTGAAGCGGCTCTGGGACGGGGGCGTGCTGGCGTTCCTCGGGCTCATCCTGATCTGCGGCATGGCGGTCACGACGGTCACGACGTCCGCCACCCACACCGTCCTCGGCTGGCTCGGCCTGGAGCACGTCCCCGGCGCCGGGACCGGGCTGCGGCTGCTGTCCCTCGCCTGCGCCATCTTCTTCGACACCGTGGTCTTCCTGGCCCTGTTCAGCCGGCTGTCGGGCACCCGGGCGCCCTGGCGCCGGATCATCCGGGGCGCGCTCTTCGGCGCGGTCGGCTTCGAGATCCTCAAGCAGATCGCGGCCTTCCTGATCGGGCGGACGACGCAGAACCCCGTCTACGGCACGTTCGCGGTGCTGGTCGGCCTGATGGTGTGGATCAACATCGCGACCCGGTTCGCGCTGTTCGTCGCCGCCTGGACCGCGACGCGCCGCGTCGTCCTCACCGCGGATGCCGCCAACCCGGAGAACAGCGTCGACCGCGCGGAGGTCGAGGCGCTCCAGGAGCGCGCCGGGGAGAGGCCCGGCAGGCACGAGAGGCCCGCGAGGAACGAGGACCCGGCCGAGGACGGGGCCGAGGCCCGCCGCCGGAAGCCCGGCCGCCACGAGAAACCGGCCGAGGCCGGCGACCGGGCGGAAGACCGGAGGCCCGCAGAGGCCGCGAAGCCGAGCAACGACGAAAAGCCGCTCGAAACCGGGAAACCGGCCTAGGACCTGTCTCGAAGTGGCCCTGGCCGCACGCGCGAACGCGTGACCTGGCCGGTGGAGCGAAGCCGGAGGCGAGCGGAGCCGGGCAGATCGCGAAGCGATGCCGCGTTCGCCCAGGCCCGGTCACGCAGCGAACCGCCAGGCGGGCGAAGTGGGCCGGGACGTTGAAACACAGCCGCCAGGCGGGCGAAGTGGGCCGGGACTGTGAAACACGGTCAGGTCCAGAAGGCGTCGTTGGCGTACTGGTCCTCGGCCAGGGTGCGAATCTCGGTGATCTTTCCGTCGCGGAAGCGGAACAGGTCGACGGCGCGGCCGTCCAGGATGCGGCCGGGGCGCTCGGCGCAGGTCTGGACGAGGGCGGCGCCGTACTCGTCGTTGGCCATGACCGAGTAGGGCTCGGTGTGGAACGTCCCGCCGGACAGCTCGAACAGCCGGACGTAGAAGCCCAGGACCTCCTCGGGCGTCCGGTACACGCCGCAGACGGGCCCGCGTCCGGGGACGCGGTGCACGACGTCGTCGGCGAGCAGCTCGCGGATGAGGTCCATGTCGCCCTTGTCGAAGGCCGTGTAGCCGTCCTTCAGCAGCGTCACGTTCGGATGCTCGTACGTCGGCGGCGGCTCCGGCGCCAGGGCGAGGGCGCCGGGCAAGGGGACATACAAGTCGGACATGGCGCAGTTCCTCCCCGCGGCGCCGTTCCGCCGTCCCCCCGGCGGTGACGCGATCACCGGCGCCACCGCGAGCGTAAGCCCGCCGGGCGCGGCGGTGCCAGGCCCGTGAGAAGGGGTGGGGGAAGCTTTACCGGCCGCCGCGGGAGCGGGCCGCCTCCAGCCGCCGCCTGCGGCGCAGCACCACGTACAGCACCGCGATCGCGAGCAGGGCGCCGACCGCGCCGCCGCCGACGAGCAGCCACATGCGGGACGAGTCGTCGGAGGCGAGCGGTGCGTCGGGCAGCACGCCCGAGCCGCCGTTCTTGCGGGTCTGCTCGATGTCGCCGGGCGGGACGAGCGTGCCCACCGGCTGGACCCTGCCGCGCGCGGCGAAGCCCCAGTCCAGCAGCTTGGCCGCGTACGCCGACGGCGGCATGTCCGCCCGCATCAGCGAGATCACGATCGTGTGCCCGCCGCGGCGCGCCTGGGCGACGAAGGTCTGCTGGGCGGCGATCGTGTAGCCGTTCTTGCCGCCGAGCATCCCGGGGTAGGCCAGCCGCTCGCCCGGGAGCATGTGGTTGTGCGTGTGGATCGGGTACCCGCCGACCTTCTTGCCCTTCTTGCGCTCCTTCTTGGTCGGGGGCGCCGGGAACGGGAAGTCGATCGCCTGCATGTAGGCGCGGTACTGGGGGTTCTTCATCCCCTCGCGCAGGATGAGCGCGAGGTCGTAGGCCGAGGTGTGCTGCGTCCGGACGTTCAGCCCGAGGTCCTTGTCCAGCCCGTTCGGGGATCCTGCGAGCGTGTCGCGCGCGTTGATCCGCCGGGCCTCGGCGTTCATGTCGGCGAGGGTCCTGCCCATCCCGCCGTCGGCCTCGGCCAGCGTCACCGCCGCGTCGTTGGCCGACATCATCAGCAGCGCGTGGAACAGGTCGGAGACCTTGTACTGCATCTTCGGCGTCAGCCCGACCTTGGTGCCCTCGGTGTCGCACGCCTTCTGGGACGGCCGGACGAGCCGGTTCGGGTCCAGCTTGGGGACGAGCGTCAGCGCGGTGAGGGTCTTGAGGGTGCTGGCGGGCAGGTAGTGCCCGTGCGGGTCCTTGGCGGCCAGGACCTCGCCGGTGTCGGCGTCCGCGATCAGGTACGAGGCCGCCTTGATCTTCGGCGGGGCCGGGACGCCCGGGGCCGTGTTCGCGACGACGCCGCGGCTCGCGAGCCGGGGCCCGCCGACCGTCTGCGCGGACGGCGACGCCACGGGCGACGCCTCGGCGCGCGCGCCCCCGCCCGGGGACGCTCCGGCACGCGCGGCGCCGGCCGGTGCGGCGGCGAGCGCGGGGGCCGCCGCGAGCGAGGCGGCCGTGACCGGCACGGTGATCAACGTCAGGGCGCGGCGGACGCCGGCCGGCCCTCGTCGCTGTCCTGGCAAGCTCCCGACGCTCCTCAGTCCCATGGGAGCGCGATCGCTCCCGGCGCGCAGGCGCCCAACGCCCATGACTCCCCCCGAAGACTAGGCGACCTATCCGGCGAAGAGGTACCCGATCGCGAATCCGGCAAGCGCGGGGCGCAGGCGACGGACGTGACGACAGGGTGCAGCGGTCATAACCCGGTACGTATGGGGCGAGGCCGATCGGTTACCATCCGTCATGGACGAGACTTTGAGACGGGCTGACGGTATTTTGGACGGACTGACTAGTTCGATCTAGCGGTGCGGACGCCAAGATCGTGACCGAAAAGTAGGACGTCCGCCCCCCTTCCGACGGCTCGCATGAGTCAATTGATCCGCAAAGGGCATGGACGCCCGGCAGGGGGCGGGCACGGACGCCATCATGGAACGAACACGTGACCTGGACCGGCGTTTGTCCAGGCTTAGGGACCCGCTGGCTGAATTGCGCCACGTGCCACGCAACGACCTGCAAGGATTGTGGACGGAGGTTGGCCGTGGCCATTGACTTCAACGCATCGCACGGGGCGACGCTCGGCGTCGAGTGGGAGATCCAGCTCGTCGATGCGGAGACCAGGCACCTGCGGCAGGACGCACGCGAGGTGCTCGCCGCCCTGCCTTCGCTCAGTGACGACGGCGACAACCCGCGCGTCCGGCACGAGCTGATGGAGTCCACCATCGAGGTGGTGACCGGGATCAGCGACACCGTGGGGGAGGCCAAGGCCGACCTGGCCGGCACCCTCACCGACCTGCGCGCCGCCGCCGCGGACCGCGGCCTCGCCCTCGCCTGCACGGGCACCCACCCGATCAGCGACTGGCGGGAGGCGGTGATGGCGCCCATGGGGCGCTACGCCAAGCTGGTCGAGGAGATGCAGTGGCTGGCCCGGCGCATCCAGACGTTCGGCGTTCACGTCCACGTCGGCATCTCCGACGGCGCCAAGGCGATCCCGATCGTCAACGCGCTCTCGTCCTACCTTCCGCACTTCCTCGCGCTCACCGCGTCCAGCCCGTTCTGGAGCGGCAGCGACACCGGCCTCGCGTCCTGCCGGGCGGTCGTGTTCGGCCAGCTGCCCACGGCCGGGCCGCCCCATCTCCTAGACGACTGGGCGGCCTTCGAGGATTACATGGACACGCTGATGCGTTCGGGAACCATAAGGAGCATCAAGGAGGTCTGGTGGGACATCCGGCCGCATCCTGACTTCGGCACCGTCGAGATCAGGATGTTCGACGGGATTCCCACCCTGCGTGAGGTGGGGATGGCCGCCGCGCTGTGCCAGAGCCTCGTCACGCTGTTCGAGCAGCAGCTGGACCGCGGTTACACGCTGCCGCGGCCGGCCGCCTGGGTGGTGCGCGACAACAAGTGGCGCGCCACCAGGTACGGGCTCGACGCCATCGTCATCACCGACGACACGGGGAACACCGCTCCGCTCCGCGACGACCTGTACGAGCTGATCAGGGAGCTGGAACCGGTCGCCGACCGGCTCGGCTGCGCCGAGGAGCTCAAGGTCGCCGGTGAGGTGCTGGAGCACGGCGCCCCGTACGAGCGCCAGCGCGCGATCCGCGCCGGCGGAGGGACGCTGGAGAACATCGTCGACGCGGCGATCGCCGAGCTCGCGGAGGACAGGTTCGTCACACTGGGGGAGGTCGCACATGCCGGAGCCTGAGCAGCCGGACGGCGCCGGGAACCCCGCGAACACCGATCCCGCGAGCAGACCCGAGAACCGCACCGCATCCACCAACGAGAACATCACCCGGCGGGCGCCGCTAGGCTCCGCCGTCGCGCAGGGGGCGCACATGACATATCCGGGACCCGGGGTGATGCCCGGCCTTGAACCACCCGCCGCCCCGGGACACGAGAGTCCCGAGGGCCGGGAGGACCGGGGCGCCGCCGCCGGCGCCGGCGGAGTGAACGGGACGGCCTCCGGCGGGCCCGCACCGCGCGACGCCGAGGGCTCGGCGCGGCGGCGGGACGCGTCCGCCGCGGCGGCCGGAGCACCGGTCGTGTCCGGGCTCCCGGCGGTGCTCGGCGGCGCCGTGCTGCAGCCGCAGCTCGACGCGTTCCTCGCCGGGCACGAGGCGGAGCTGATCGCCTTCCGCCGCGACCTGCACATGCACCCCGAGCTCGGCTACGCCGAGCACCGCACCACCCGCAGGCTCGCCGAGCGGCTCCGCGCGGCCGGGCTCGAACCCGTGATCCTGCCGAAGGGCACCGGGCTGTTCTGCGACATCGGCCCCGCCGACGGCACGACCGTGGCGCTGCGGGCCGACATCGACGCGCTCCCGCTCCAGGACGAGAAGGAGGGCGTCGCCTACCGGTCGACCGTCCCCGGCGTCGCGCACGCGTGCGGTCACGACGTCCACACCGCGATGGTGCTGGGCGCGGGCCTGTTCCTGGCCCAGCAGGCGGAGGCGGGGCTGCTGCCCGGCCGCGTCCGGCTGCTGTTCCAGCCCGCCGAGGAGACGCCCGGCGGAGCGCTGGACGTCATGGCCGCCGGCGGCATCGCGGGCGTCGACCGCGCCTTCGCGCTGCACTGCGACCCCCGCATCGAGGTCGGCCAGCTCGGGCTGCGCACCGGCCCGATCACCGCGGCCTGCGACAAGGTCTACGTGAAGGTCACCGGCCCCGGCGGGCACACCGCCCGGCCGCACCTGACCGCCGACCTGGTCTACGCGCTCGCCAAGATCGTCACCGAGCTGCCGTCCGCGCTGTCGCGGCGCGTCGACCCGCGCTCCAGCCTGTCGCTGGTGTGGGGCCGCGTCTCGGCCGGGTCCGTCGCCAACGCCATCCCCGACGACGGGATCGCCGAGGGCACCGTCCGCTGCCTGGACGACGAGGCGTGGCACCGGGCGCCGGAGATGATGAAGGCGCTGCTGCAGTCGGTCGCCGCCGCCTACGACGTGGAGGCGTCGCTGGACTACGTGCGGGGCGTCCCGCCGACCGTGAACGAGGTGGCCAGCGTGCAGATGTTCCGCGACGCGGCCGCCCAGGTCATGGACGAGGACGGCGTCGTGCCGACCCCGCAGAGCCTCGGCGGCGAGGACTTCGGCTGGTACCTGGAGTCGATCCCCGGCGCGCTCGCCCGGCTCGGTGTCCGCACTCCCGGTTCGCCCGGCGAGTACGACCTGCACCGCGGCGACTTCGACGTCGACGAGCGGTGCATCGCCGTCGGCATGAAGGTGCTGAGCGCGACCGCGCTGACCGCGCTGTGGGACGGCGGACGTCCCGGCGACGCCGAGTCGATCGAGGGCGCCGCGCTGGCCTAGACTCCCCCCGCCGGCCGGGCTTGATCACCAGGCGTCATCGCCCGGCCTGTCGCTTTCCGTCCTTTCGGACGCCCGCGCACGAGGGCCTCGCGCGCCGGTCAGCGCCGTCCATGGCGGCGCTGACCTGTGGCGATATGCCTACGCATTGGTAACGGACCTGTTGCGAAACCGTGCAAGCAAGAGGTTTGCCCTCATTCGCGAGGTAGCGTCCTGACGATTTCGGTGACCGGATCTGTCACCGGACCGTGGGTGGGACGGAAGGAGCGCTACCTTGCGCCGTGGACTGAAGATTACGCTCGTCACCGTGACGGGTGCGGCGCTGACGCTCAGCGCTTCCGCGTGCGGTGGCAAGAAGGCCGACAGCGGCGACGGCGGCGGCGACGGCAAGAAGACCCTCAAGATCGGTCTGGCCTTCGACATCGGCGGCCGCGGCGACCAGTCCTTCAACGACTCGGCGGCCGCGGGCCTCGACAAGGCCAAGAAGGACCTGGACGTCAAGACCGAGGAGATCTCCGCCAAGCCGGACGAGCCGGACTCCGACAAGGAGTCGCGCCTGCGTCTGCTGGCCAACAAGGGCTACAACCCGGTCATCGGCGTCGGCTTCGCCTACACGGCCTCGATCAACAAGGTCGCCAAGGACTTCCCGAACACCAAGTTCCTCGTCGTCGACGCCGACCAGTGCAAGGTCGAGGGCGCCAACGTCAGCGGCGCCTGCTTCTCCGAGGAGCAGGGGTCCTACCTGGTCGGCGCCGCGGCCGCGCTGAAGTCCAAGACCGGCACGATCGGGTTCATCGGCGGCGTCAACGTCCCGCTGATCAACAAGTTCTTCGCCGGGTACCAGGCGGGTGCGAAGAAGGCCAAGCCGGGCATCAAGGTGCTGCCCGCCAAGTACCTCACGCAGCCCCCGAACTTCAACGGCTTCAAGGACGCCGGTCTCGGCAACGAGGCGGCCAAGGGCCAGCTCGACGAGAACGCCGACGTGATCTACCACGCGGCGGGCGGCGCGGGCATCGGCGTCATCAAGACCGTCGGCGCGGCCAAGAAGTGGGCGATCGGCGTCGACTCCGACCAGTACAACCAGCCCGCGGTCGCCGGGGTGAAGGCCCAGATCCTGACGTCCATGGAGAAGCACGTGGACGTCGCGGTGTACGACTTCGTCGAGAGCGTCGCCAAGGGCACCTTCAAGGCCGGCACCACGCAGTACAACCTGAGCAACGACGGCATCGGGTACGCCACCTCCGGCGGCAACGTCGACGACATCAAGGCCAAGCTCGACGAGCTGAAGGCGGAGATCGTCAGCGGCAAGATCACCGTTCCGACCAAGGCCTGACGCCGCGGCCGGGACGCGGGAGCACGCTCCCGCGCGGCGACGTGCCGGCCGGTCCGCCGGCCGACGCGCGCACCGGGCGCCATCTCGTGGTGGCGCCCGGTGCGGCGGCACGTATCCCCGTCCAGGACCTCTCTCACGTTCTAGGCAGGAGGAGGGGCACTCGTGCCTGACCAGGTGCCGGCCGTGCGGCTGACATCGATCACCAAGCGGTTCCCCGGAGTGGTGGCCAACCGCGACATCAACCTCACCATCGAGCGCGGCGAGGTGCACGCGCTCTGCGGTGAGAACGGCGCCGGCAAGTCCACGCTGATGAAGATCCTTTACGGGATGCAGCGGCCGGACGAGGGCACCGTCGAGGTCGACGGCGAGCAGGCGGCCTTCCGGACGCCGGCCGACGCGATCGCCCGCGGCATCGGCATGGTGCACCAGCACTTCAAGCTGGCCGACAACCTCACCGTCCTGGAGAACGTGATCCTCGGCGCCGAGCCCCGCGCCAAGGGCCGGCGGCGCGGCCGGATCGACTTCGCCGCCGCGCGCGCCAAGATCAAGGAGATGTCGCAGGCGTACGGGCTGCGCGTCGACCCCGACGTGCTGGTCGAGACGCTCGGCGTCGGCGAGCGGCAGCGCGTGGAGATCCTCAAGGTGCTCTACCGCGGCGCCCGCGTGCTCATCCTGGACGAGCCGACCGCGGTGCTCGTCCCGCAGGAGGTCGAGGAGCTGTTCGGCAACCTGCGCGAGCTGCGCGCCGAGGGCCTGACCGTCCTGTTCATCTCCCACAAGCTGGACGAGGTGCTGACCGTCGCCGACACGATCTCGGTGATCCGGCGCGGCACGACGGTCGCGACCCGGCTCGACCCGCGCGAGGTGACGTCCCGGCGCCTGGCCGAGCTGATGGTCGGGTCCGAGCTGCCCACCCCGGAGCTGCGCGAGTCCACCGTCACCGAGGACGTCCAGCTGGACGTGGCCGGGCTCACCGTGCTGACCTCCGAGGGCCGTCCCGTGGTGGACGGCGTGTCGCTGCGCATCCGCCGCGGCGAGATCGTCGGGCTGGCCGGTGTCGAGGGCAACGGGCAGACCGAGCTCATCGAGGCGATCATGGGCATCCGCGGCGCCGACGCCGGGACCATCGGCTACGGCGGCGAGGACGTCACCTCGTGGTCGACGCGGCGGCGCCGCGAGGCCGGCATCGCCTACATCCCCGAGGACCGGCACCGCCACGGGCTCGTCCTGGAGGGGACGCTCTGGGAGAACCGCATGCTGGGCCACCAGACCCGGCGCCCGAACGTGCGCGGTCCGTGGATCGACCGGCGCGGCGCCCGCCGCGACACCACCCGGATCGTCCAGGCCTACGACGTGCGGACGCCGGGGATCGACGTGCCCGCCGCCGCGCTGTCGGGCGGCAACCAGCAGAAGCTCATCGTCGGGCGGGAGATGTCCGGCGACCCGCGGCTGCTGATCGCGGCGCATCCGACGCGCGGCATCGACGTCGGCGCCCAGGCCGCCATCTGGGAGTACCTGCGGCAGGCCCGCGCGGACGGGCTGGCCGTGCTGCTGATCAGCGCCGATCTTGAGGAACTCATCGGTATGTCCGACACCCTGCACGTGATCCTGCGGGGGCGGCTGGTCGCGGAGGTCGATCCGCGGACCGTCACCCCCGAGGAGCTCGGCTCCGCCATGACCGGTGCCGGAGCGCCCGCATGAGCGACGAGCGCAAGGACCTGGACCCGGCGGGCGAGGAGCCCGCGGGCGGCGGGGAACCGGCGGGCGCGACGCCCCCGGCCGACGTCCCCGCGCCGCGTCCGGGCGAGAGCCCCGATCCCGGGAAGCGGCCCGAGAAGGCGTCCGGCCCGGTGGAGCCGGAGACGGTGCCGTCGTGGAAGGCGATGCTGCGCGGCCTCGGCCCGCGGGGGCTCGGCCTGAAGATCGGCGCGCCGGTGCTGGCGCTGCTGATCTCCCTCGGCATCACGATGATCCTGCTGCGGGTCACCGGCGCCGACCCGGTCAGCTCGATCCAGAGCATGATCGACTACGGCACGACCGACAACTCGATCGTCGACATCGTCAACCGCGCCACCCGCTACTACCTGTCGGCCGTGGCCGTGGCCATCGGGTTCCGGATGGCGCTGCTGAACATCGGCGTGGACGGCCAGTACCGGATCGCCGCGTTCCTCGCCGCCGCGCTCGGCGGCGCGCTGGCGCTGCCCGCCCCCCTCGGCCAGATGCTGACGATCGTCGCGGCGATGGTGGTCGGCGGGCTGTGGGCGGCGATCGCGGGCGTGCTGAAGGTGACCCGCGGGGTCAGCGAGGTGCTGTCCACGATCATGCTGAACGCGATCGCGACCGGCCTGATCGCCTACCTGCTGAACGACAAGCGGCTCGCCGAGGTGCGGCCGGGCAGCAACAACGTCGCGACGCCGCAGATCCCCGAGTCGGGACGTGTCGGCGGCCTGAACGGCCTCCTGTCCTCGATCGGCATCGATCTGCCGGGCGACGTCTACGGGCTGCTGCCGCTGGCGATCCTGGTCGGCGTCGTGTTCTGGGTCGTCATCAACCGCACGCGTTTCGGGTTCGACCTGAAGGTGTCGGGGCTGTCGCCGTCGGCGGCGCAGGCCAGCGGCGTCAACGCCCGCCGCATGATCGTCTACACGATGGTCGCGTCCGGCGTGGTGGCGGGCCTGATCGGCATGCCGGAGCTGCTCGGCGCGTCCTACGAGTACTCGCTGAACTTCCCGGCCGGCCTCGGCTTCACCGGCATCACGGTCGCGCTGCTCGGCCGCAACCATCCGGCCGGGATCGCGCTGGCCGCGCTGCTGTTCGCGTTCCTCGACCAGACCTCCGACGTCCTCCAGGAGGTCGACGTCCCGAAGGAGATCGTCGGGGTCATGCAGGGCGTGGTCGTGCTGACCGTCGTCATCGTGTACGAGCTCGTCCGGCGCTGGGAGATCCGGCTGCAGCAGCGGGCCGTCGCCGCCGAGCTGGCCACCGGCCACGACCTGGCCCGCGAGGCCGCTGGGAGCGCCTCATGAGCACCGCCACCGAGACGGCCCCGGCCCGCAAGGCCGCGAGCGGCGCGCGCCGGCTGCGCTGGCCGCACTACCTGCTCATCGCGTCCGGCCTGCTGGTGCTGCTGTCGCTGGTCCGGGTGATCGACGACGCCGACCCGGTGACCTCCAGCGGGACGGTCAGCGCCGCGCTGCGCCTCGCCGTGCCGATCTTCCTGGCCGGGCTCGGCGGGCTGTGGTCCGAGCGGTCCGGCGTGATCAACATCGGCCTCGAGGGCATGATGATCCTCGGCACCTGGACGGGCGCCTGGGCCGGCTACCAGTGGGGCCCGTGGATCGGCGTCCTCGCCGGGATCATCGGCGGCGTGCTCGGCGGGCTGCTGCACGCGATCGCGACCGTGTCGTTCGGCGTCGACCACATCGTGTCCGGTGTCGCGATCAACATCCTCGGGCTGGGGCTCACCCAGTTCCTCGCCGGGCTGATCTTCGACAAGGGGGAGGCGAAGGCGCTCGGCGGCGGCCCCCGGCAGTCTCCGCCCGTCGATCCGATCCCGACGCTGACGCTGCCGGTGCTGTCCGGAGGCAAGATCGGCGGCTGGCAGAGCCCCGACTGGCTCGGCTCGCTGGAGAGGCACCACTGGTTCCTGGTGTCGGACCTCGCGGGGATCGTCCGCGGTCTCACCAGCGACATGTCGCTGCTGACGCTCGTGGCCCTGCTGCTCCTCCCGGCCAGCTTCTTCGTGCTGTGGCGGACGGCGTTCGGTCTGCGGATCCGCTCGTGCGGCGAGGACGCGTACGCGGCCGAGTCGCTCGGCGTGCAGGTCTACCGGATGAAGTACGCGGCCGTGATGATCTCGGGCGGTTTCGCGGGCCTGGCGGGCGCGTTCCTCGTCACCGTCGCCGCGCCGATCTACCAGGACGGCCAGACCAACGGCCGCGGGTTCATCGGCCTCGCCGCCATGATCTTCGGCAACTGGCGTCCGGGCGGCCTCGCCGCGGGCTCGCTGCTGTTCGGCTACACCGACGCGATGAACGTGCGCGGCGGCGGCCAGTCGGTGCACGCGCTGCTGCTGTTCGTGGCGATCCTGCTGATCGGCGTCGCGGTCTGGCAGGGCGTGCGAGCGAACCGCCTGCTCCCGCAGGCGGCGCTGGACGCGGCGCACCGCCGCGACATGCGGGCCGCCGTCGTCGGCTCCGCGCTGTCCCTGGTCACGGCCGCCGCGCTGCTCACGTGGTTCCTGCTGAGCGACATCGTCCCCGGCGAGCTGGTCTCCTTCACACCGCACCTGACGACGCTGCTCGTCCTGGCCCTGGCCAGCCAACGCCTCCGCATGCCCGCCGCCAACGGGCTCCGCTACCGGCGCGGTGAGGCACGATAACTCTTATGGAGATTGATTGGCCTGTTCTGCGCGCTGAGGCGCGGGAGGCTATGGAACGTGCCTACTGCCCGTACTCCGGGTTTCCGGTCGGGGCCGCCGCGCTGGTGGACGACGGCCGGGTGATCACCGGGTGCAACGTGGAGAACGCCTCGTACGGGGTCGGGCTGTGCGCGGAGTGCGCGGTCGTGTCGGCGCTGCACGGGCCCGGCAAGTCCGAGCGGCCGCGGCTGGTCGCCATGGCGGTGGTCGACCGGCACGGGAATCCGCTGATGCCGTGCGGGCGCTGCCGGCAGTTGCTGTGGGAGCACGGCGGCGCCCCGATGCTGCTGGAGACGACGCGCGGCATCCTGCCCATGTCGGACGTCCTGCCGGACGCGTTCGGTCCCGACGATCTCGTGGACCGGGCCTGACCGACGCACCCTGGCCGGCACACCCTGGCCGGCTCGGTTTCACCTTCTGAGAGGATTTCGTGGACGCCACCGATGTCATCCGCGCCAAGCGGGACGGGGGGACGCTGACCCCCGAGCAGATCGACTGGGCGGTGGACGCCTACACGCGGGGCGTGATCGCCGAAGAGCAGATGTCGGCGCTGGCGATGGCGATCCTGCTGAACGGCATGTCGCGGGCCGAGGTGGCCCGGTGGACCGAGGCGATGATCCGGTCCGGGGAGCGGATGGACTGGTCGGCGCTGGACCGTCCGACCACCGACAAGCACTCCACCGGCGGGGTCGGCGACAAGATCACTCTGCCGCTGGCGCCGCTGGTGGCGGCGTGCGGGGCGGCGGTCCCGCAGCTGTCGGGGCGCGGCCTCGGGCACACCGGCGGGACGCTCGACAAGCTGGAGTCGATTCCGGGCTGGCGGGCGTCGCTGTCGAACGCCGAGATGCTGGACGTGCTGCGCTCGGCGGGCGCGGTCATCTGCGCGGCGGGCGGCGGCCTCGCGCCCGCCGACCGCAAGCTCTACGCGCTGCGGGACGTGACCGGCACGGTGGAGTCGATCCCGCTGATCGCCTCCTCGATCATGTCGAAGAAGATCGCCGAGGGCACGGGCGCGCTGGTGCTGGACGTCAAGGTCGGCTCGGGCGCGTTCATGAAGACGGCGGACCGGGCCCGCGAGCTGGCCGAGACGATGGTCGCGATCGGCGCCGACCACGGGCTGCGCACGGTCGCGCTGCTGACCGCGATGGACCGTCCGCTCGGCAACGCGGTCGGCAACGCCGTCGAGGTGGCCGAGTCGGTGGAGGTGCTCGCCGGGGGAGGCCCGTCCGACGTGGTCGAGCTGACCCTGACGCTGGCGCGGGAGATGCTCGCCGCCGCCGGGATCTCCGGGAGGGATCCGGCGGACGCGCTAAAGGACGGCTCCGCCATGGACGCCTGGCGCCGCATGATCACCGCGCAGGGCGGCGATCCGGACGCGCCGCTGCCGGCCGCCCGCGAGACCCATGTGGTCACCGCCCCGTCCTCGGGCGTGCTGACCAGGCTGGACGCCTACGGGGTGGGTGTCGCGGCGTGGCGTCTGGGCGCCGGCCGGGCCCGCAAGGAGGACCCGGTGTCGTTCGGCGCGGGCGTGATCTGCCATGCCAAGCCGGGCGACACGGTCGAGGCGGGCCGGCCGCTGCTGACGTTGCACGCCGACGACGAGGCCAGGTTCGGTCGCGCGCTGGAGGCCCTGGACGGCGCCTTCGACATCGAGGCAGGCGGCACCGTGCCCGCGCTCCCCCTGGTCATCGACAGGATCGCGTGAACCGGCCGGTTTGTTAAGAATCACCGTTGACGGGCGTTGTGTCCGCTCTGGAAGCTGATCAGGTTTCTCTCAGCAGCCAAGGAGCGGACGTTGCGACTCTCACTCCTCCCCGCCGCGGCGCTCGCGGGCGCGGTCGGCCTCGCGGCCGGCACCGTGCCCGCGTACGCCGACGCGGGACGTCCTCACATCGTGGTGAAGGACGGCAAGACGCAGCCCACGTTCTCGTTCAAGGACGCCATCCGCGAGAAGGTGTTCGTCGAGACGACCGTGGACAGCGACCGGGACGGCGAACGTGACCGCGTCTCCGTCTACATCACCCGCCCGAAGGAGACCGGCGGCGGCCTCAAGGTCGCCTCGATCCTCGAGGGCAGCCCCTATTACGCGGGCCTCCAGGACCCGCCGTACCACCCGGCCGACGTCACCGACCACCCGCGCCTCGCGCCGTGGACGCCGCCGCCCGGTCCGCCCGGACCGACGAGCTACTCGCGCGTCTACTACGACAACTACTTCGTCTCCCGCGGCTACGCCGTCCTCGCGGCCGACACCCTCGGCACGGGCGACTCCGACGGCTGCCCGACCGCCGTCGGGCCGAACGAGGCGCAGGGCATGAAGTCGGTCATCGAGTGGCTCACCGGCAAGGCCACCGCGTACGACGCCCAGGGCAACAGGATCCGCGCGGGATGGTCGACCGGGAACGTCGCCATGGCCGGCAAGTCCTACGACGGCACGCTGCCCCTGGCGGCCGCCGCGACCCGGGTGACCGGCCTCAAGACGGTCGTGTCCATCTCCGGCGTGTCGAACTGGTACGACGAGTACCGCGCCAACGGCGGCGTCGTCGCACCGGACGGCTGGGAGGGCGAGGACCTCGACCTGCACGCCAAGGCCGTGCTGACCCGGCGCGACCCCGAGGTCTGCGCGCCCGTCATGCACGACCTCGAGAAGAAGATGGACCGGGTCACCGGCGACTACAACCGGACCTGGGACGAGCGGAACTTCGCCAAGTCCGCGCCCCGCTTCAAGGCCAGCGTGTTCATGACCAGCGGCCTCGCCGACTGGAACGTCAAGCCGATCCAGATGTCCCTGCTGTGGGACGGCCTGAAGAAGGCCGGCGTCGACCGCAAGCTGTGGATCCACCAGGCCGCGCACGACGAGCCCCTGGACGTCCGCCAGAGCGTGTGGCTCGAATCCCTGAACCTGTGGTTCGCGCATGAGCTCTACAACGTCCGCAACGACATCATGCGCCAGCCCAAGGTCGACCTGGAGCGCACCCCCGGCCAGTGGGAGACGCACAAGGACTGGCCGGAGGCCTCGGCTCGCCCCGTGCCGCTCGGCCTGTCGGCCAAGGGCCTCGGCGAGCGCGGCGCCGGCACCCAGCAGCTGGTGGACGACCCGTCCCGCAAGGCCGAGGAACTGGCCGCGAACCCGGACACGGCGGACCCGAACCGCCTGGTCTACCTCACGCCGAAGCTGACCAAGGCCATGCGGCTCAGCGGCACGGCGCGGATCAAGCTGCGCGCCTCCGTCGACGGCCGCTCGCCGTACCTGTCGGCCCTCCTGGTCGACTACGGCTCCGACGAGCGCGTCTCCGGCTTCGGCCCGACGTCCGACCGGTGGTGCTACGGCGACTCGATTCCCGGCGACGAGGGCTGCCGGACCGTCCGGAAGTACACCACCGCCGTCAGCCCGTTCAAGATCGTGACGCGCGGCTGGACGGACGTGCGCAACCGCGAGTCGATCTGGCGCAGCAGCCCGGTGACGCCCGGCAAGGACTACACGTTCAGCTGGCCCATGCAGCCGTACGACTACGTCTTCAAGCCCGGCCACCGGATCGGCCTCATGGTGCTGGCCACCGACCACGCCTACACGCTCCGCTACCCGGCGGGCACGAAGGTCAAGGTCGACCTGCACGGCAGCACCCTGACCCTGCCCCTCACCAGCGGCTGACCCGGCACGCCCCGAGGTAGGGGCGGCCATTGAAGAGCTGCGCCCGGAACGCCGAATCGGCGTTCCGGGCGCACGCCTTTATGACCCGTGCGCGCTCGCCCCCACGCGCGGCGGGGCCGTCCCTTCACCGACTCCCGCAGCGCGGGCAGTTCGGCGGGCCTTCGGCTCCCCCGCGGGGTCCTGGACGCCTCGTTCGGGCCTGGCTCGCCGATGTCCGACGACACCTGCGACCGCACGGAACCTGACCTGTTCACCCTCCGGTCGTCGGCCGGCGGCATCCAGTTGAGGCCCCAGGGCAGCGATCTCTGCGTCGGTGTGAAGGGCGAGCCCGCGGTCCGCGCCCCGGTGCTCCAGTTGCCCTGCGACGAACGCGCGCCCGGCCAGCTCTTCACCATCGCCGACCGCTAGCGCCGTTCACTACTTGACGCGAGAGAGCAAGTACTTGCTATCGTTCGTCAAGTGACGACCACGCAAGACCACATCGAGCTCGTCGCCGAGCTGGTCCGGACGCTGGAGACGCGGATCTTCGATCCCCTGGAGATCCTGCTGGCCTCCGACGAGCCGCTCGGGCCGATCAGGGCGCGGCTGCGCGTGGAGGCCGAGGTGTGGGCGGCCCAGCTGCTCGGCGCCGATCGGGAGCGGGCCACGCTGACCGCGGCACGGCTCATCGGGGTGCTGTTCCCCGGTGACGGGCCCTTCGACCCGCCCGCCGCGTGGTGGCGCACCGCGCTGGGACGGGCCGTGGCCCGCACGACCGCCCACCCCGCGGCGGCCGTCCCGTACTCCACGGCCGGGGCGATGCTCGGCATCACCCGGCAAGGCGTCCACGACCTGGTGAAACGCGGAAAGCTCGACAGGGATCCCGGCGGCGGCGTCACCACCTCCTCCATTCGCGACCGGCTCGACCGACCCCAGGAGAACACCCGTGGCACCGCAAGAAGTGATCATCGATGACCGTCCGGTCCGCCTGGCCGCCCGCGACCACGGCGGGGCCGGGTCTCCGGTGCTGCTGCTCCACGGCCTGGGCGGCACCCTCCTGCACTGGGACGCCGTCGCGCCCCTGCTGACCGGCGCGCACCGGGTCGTCGCGATGGACCTGCGCGGCCACGGGCTGTCCGGCGACGGGCCGTGGGAGTGGGAGGCCGTCCTGGACGACGTGCAGGCGGTCGTCGACCACTTCGGCCTGACCGCTCCTCTCGTGGTCGGCCATTCCCTCGGCGGCATGGTCGCGGTGCGGTGGGCGCTGCGCCATCCGGACGGCCCCGGGATCGTCAACGTCGACGGCCTGCGCTCGGCCGAGACCGCGCCGGAGCACTACGCGGGCATCGAGCCCGACGAACTGACCCCGCTGCTGGCGGAGCTGAAGTCCCTCTTCGAGGCCCAGGTCGAGGCGATGGCCCGGCCGCTGCCCGAGGCCCAAGCCGCGATGCTTCCCTCGCGGGCGCTGCGCACCACCGATGAGGGCGTCTACGCGCGGCCGGACGCGGAGCTGGCCGGGCAGATCAGGTACGACCCGTACTTCCAGGACAGCGTGGCGGCGGTGGCCGGCATCCGCTGCCCCGCCCTGTTCGTCCTGGCCACCGAGAACCTGCCCGGCCTGCCGGGCCGCGTCGGCGACCTCATGGCGGCGCAGCGTGCGGGCGTCCGCCGCGACCTGCTGGCCCTCACCGCCGATCGGCCGCACCTGCGCGTGCTCGAACTGGCCGGCAGCCACGCCGTGGTCGCTGAACGGCCCGAGGAGATCGCCCGGGCCGTGCTGGAATGCGACGGCCACCGCGCGGACCTTTCCTAGAACGCCGGACGGGCACGTCGCCGGCCATTGAAAAAGGATCACCGAACCAAACCGGGGCCGTCCTCATCAGAGATGGGCATAAGGGGGACACGGTCCAGCGGGCTGAAAGTCGAGTAAGCCGCCGTGTCGATATGGGGAGAACATGCGACTCGGTAAGGCGGCCGTTCTCGGCCTTGTGATCGGTACGGCGACGCTCGGCGCGGCCGCGCCCGCGATGGCCGACCCCGGCGACGTCGTCGTGAAGCCCGCGCAGGCGCGCCCCGGCGAGCAGGTCACCGTCGTGGGGAAGAAGTGCGAGGTCGACGGCACGGCGGGCTCGCTGGCCTTCGTGGGCGGGGCCGTCCCGCTGAACGGCGCGGAGGAGGTCGACGGCCGGGCCGGTCTCGCGACCATCAAGAAGGACACCTTCGCCGGCACCTACACGGTGCTCGTGCGGTGCGGCGCGTACAAGGGGACCGGCGAGGTCCACGTCGTGGACGGCAAGGCGCGTCCGATGTCGCAGCCCACCCCGACCGGCGGGCCGGCGACGGGATTCGGCGGCGGGACGGGCGGAGCGGACACCGCCCTTCTGGCCGGCGGAGGCGTCCTGCTGCTGGGCGGGATCGGTGTCGGCGCCATTGCCGTCCGACGCAGGAATGGCGCGAGCGCGTAATACCGCAGCCTTTCTCGCGAAGGCTGACTCCGACAATTCCAAGGGGACGGGAAGGGCGATGGGGAGAAAGGGCGGCCGGTGGGGCCCGGGGGCGGCGGCAGCGGTCCTGACGGCCGCCGGTCTCGTCCTGGTCGTCCTCGGGCTGGGCGGGCGGGCCGGTCCGCCCAGCCCGCCCGCGTGGGCCGCGACCCCGCGGGCGGTCGACCGGCACGGGCCGGTGCTGGACCGCTCCCTGCCCGTCCGGGTGTCCATCCCGTCGATCGGGGTGCGGGCGCCGCTGTCCCGCCTGGGCCTCGGGGCGGGCGGCGAGGTGCGGGTCCCCCCGGCCGACCGGCCGGGGGAGGCCGGCTGGTACCAGGGCGGGCCCACTCCCGGCGAGCGCGGCGCGGCGGTCATCCTGGGCCATGTCGACTCCGGGAAGGGCGCCGCGGTCTTCTACGACCTGGGCCGTCTGAGGCCCGGGAACCGCGTCGAGGTGGAACGCGCGGACGGCCGGGTGGCCGTGTTCACCGTCGAGTCCGTGGAGCGCGTCCCGAAGGGCCGCTTCCCCACCGCGCGCGTCTACGGCCCGCTCGACCACCCCGGGCTCCGCCTGGTCACCTGCGGCGGCGCGTTCGACCGCGCCGTGCGCAGCTACCGCGACAACGTCATCGTCTACGCCGCCGAGACGGCGGTCCGGTAGCCCCGGCCGAAGGCCGATCCGGTCACTGCGCCGGGGAGACGAGGGTGCCGGAGGACTGGAACGCGGTGGTCAGGATCCGGCCGACCTTGTCGAGATTCTTCCGCAGCTTGACGGCGCCGGTGGCGCCGCCGGACAGACCGGTCGTCGCGAGCCCGAGCTCGACGACCACGGTCCCGTCGGGCTGCGGCCTCAGGAGCAGGTGGTACTTGTAGTGCGTGGCGAACGCTCCGAGGAGCATCGCCTTGGTGCGGGTCCCCTTCTCGACGATGCCCTGACCGGGGTTCTCCCACGTGAAACGAAAGCCCTCGGGCTGCAGGGCGGCCTCCACGACGGCACGGACCTGGTCGAGGGTGCCGGACACCGCGAGGCTGACGGAATTGGCCATGGTTCTCCTTGATCGAGTGGGATCGGGGGGCCGGCGCCGCCGCCCCCCGACATGAGACGTCCGTCCACTCCCCGAGTACGCAAGTCCGATCGGTCACCTCGTTCGCCCATGCCATGGGTGACAACGCGTGGTTGTGACCTGGGCGGGCGGTTGTTTGATCCGCGGCCCCGCCGCCCGCTTGGATCTCCCTGGCCGCCGGAGGCGCGGCCGGCGGAAGGGGCGTGGCGATGGTGCGCACGGGGGAGCGACGGTCGCTCGGCCGGGGGTTCGGGTGGCTCTGGACGGCCTACGCGGTCAGCGCGTTCGGGACGTGGCTCGCCTTCGACGCGTTCCCCCTGATCGCGATCACCGTGCTGCACGCCGGGCCGGCCCGGGTGTCGGCGCTGGCCGCCGCGGGCCTGCTGGCGGGGGCGGCGGTGGCGGTGCCGCTCGGCCCGTGGGTGGAGTTCCGCCGCAAGCGGCCCGTGATGGTCGCGATGGACCTGGTCCGGTGCGCGGCGCTGCTGAGCCTGCCCGCGGCGTTCCTCCTCGGCGGGCTCGGCTTCGCCCACCTGCTGGTCGTGTCGGTCGTCGTCGCCGCGGCCGACATCGCCTTCACCGCGGCGAGCGGCTCCTTCCTGAAGGCGCTCGTCCGGCCGGACGACCTGCTCACCGCGAACGGGCGGCTGGAGTCCACGAGCTGGACCGCCACCATGCTCGGGCCGCCGCTCGGCGGCGCCGCGATCGGCCTGTCCGGCCCGCTGGTCACCGTGGCGGCCAACGCGGTCAGCTTCCTGGTGTCGGCGGCCGGGATCCGCGCGATCGGGGGGACGGAGCCGCGCCCGGCCCCGAGCGCGGGCGCCCGGCTCCGGGCCGGGGACCTGCTCGAAGGGTGGCGGCACATCCTCACCGGCCCGGCGCTGCGCTCGCTGTTCCTCAACCAGATCCTGGTCGGCGGGCTGATCATGGCGACGGCGCCGGTGCTGGCCGTCCTGATGCTCGGCGACCTCGGGTTCGCGCCCTGGGAGTACGCGCTGGCGTTCGCCGCCCCGTGCGTGGGAGGGCTCGCCGGTTCGCGGCTGGCCCGGCCGCTGGCCGCGCGGTTCGGACGGGCCAGGACCATGCTGGTCTTCGGCACCCTGCGCGCGTGCTGGCTGCCCGGGCTGGCCTTCGTCCGCCCGGGCGTCGCCGGCCTGGTGCTCGTCATCGCCGTCGAACTCGGGCTGATCACCTGCATGGGGGTGTTCACCCCGCTGTACGCCACCTGCCGGCTGGAGTGGACGCCGCCCGACCGCGTCGCCCGCGTGCTGTCGGCGTGGTCGGTGACGAGCAAGCTCACGATCGCGGCCATGACGGGCCTGTGGGGCGTGCTGGCCGGGCTCACCGGCCCCCGCACGGCCGTCGCGGTCGCGGGCGTCCTGTCCCTGGCGACCCCGGTGCTGCTGTTCCGCAACCGCCGCGCGCTCGCCGCTCCAGACGGCTTGACGCAGGTCAGCACCAGTGCGAGCGTGAAAAGAGAGGGGGAAGGGGGACCCGACATGATTGAGATCAAGAGCATCGAGAAGCCGGACGACCGGCGCGACTTCCCCAGGGGGCACCTGGAGATCGCCAACCTCAGCGGCCTCGTCTTCGGGAAGGCGACGTTCGAGCCCGGATGGCGCTGGACGGAGTCGGTGAAGGACATCGCGGGCACCGACCTGTGCGAGGTCCACCACAACGGCTACGTCGTGCAGGGGCGGATGCACATCCGCATGCGCGACGGCGCGGAGCAGGAGGTCGGCCCCGGTGACGTGTTCGTCGCCACGCCCGGCCATGACGCATGGGTCGTCGGAGACGAGGCCTGCGTCGTGTTCGACTTCGCCGGCGGCATCGGCGAGTACGCCAAGGCCGGTCACTGAGCGTTCGGTTCCGTGAGGCGGGGGCGCCGTCAGGTGCCCCCGCTTCCGCGTGTCAGGAGGACTCCGGGCCGGGTTCCACGGGCCTGTGCCGCCGGTAGTGCCGCGCGACGCGGACGCGGTTGCCGCAGCGCGCCGCCGAGCACCAGCGGCGGCGCGGGTGGGCGGGCAGGAAGAGCAGCACGCAGTCGTCGGCCTCGCACTTCCGGATCCTGGTGACCGCCGGGTCGGCGAGGAGTTCGGCGGCGGCCTCGGCGAGCCAGGACGCCGGGCGCAGTTCCGGCGGGCCGGTGCGGCGGCGGGCCGCGAGCAGGGAACGCCCGTCCCAGACCGGCTGGGTGACCGCGGGCGCCGCGCACTGGGCCCGGGTGAGGGCCTCCAGATCGGCGGCCGAGGGCGGCTCGCCGCGGCGGACGCGGTCGAGGGCCCGGGCCGTGTGCTCCCGGACGTCCCGGACGGCGGCCAGCGACGCGGCCCCCGTCTCCGCGGCGGCGAGCGCCGCGGCCTCGTCGGACCGGTCGGCCTGCAGGCGCAGCCAGGCCCGGAGGTCGTCGGGCGTGGACAGCAGGTCGGCGCCCGCCGGTCGCGTGTTGACCAGGTCCAGGGCCGGGGGCTCGCCGGTCAACGGGGTCGGGTCGCTCATGTCCTAACGGTACATCGACCGATTGACCCGTTAGGTGTGCGATCGTTGTACCTAATGCAACATCTCGACAGTTAGGCGTTAGGTATGTTTTCGATCGCCCGCACCGCCCACCGGCACGCCGACGTGAACGGTGTCCGCGTCTTCTACCGCGAGTCCCT
Source organism: Actinomadura verrucosospora (assembly GCF_039540335.1). Taxonomy (NCBI): domain Bacteria; kingdom Bacillati; phylum Actinomycetota; class Actinomycetes; order Streptosporangiales; family Thermomonosporaceae; genus Actinomadura; species Actinomadura verrucosospora. The sequence continues at coordinate 173,695 of NZ_BAABEV010000011.1, forward strand.
GCCGGAGAGGGAGGACGCGCCCGTCCTGCTGCTCCTGCACGGCTTTCCGTCCGCCTCGCACCAGTTCCGCCGGCTCGTCGACGTCCTCGGCGCCCGCTACCGGCTGATCGCCCCGGACTACCCGGGCTTCGGCCACACGCGGGCGCCGGACGACTTCGCCTACTCCTTCGACGGGCTCGCCGACGTCATGGAGGGCTTCGTCGAGCGGCTCGGCCTCACCCGTTTCGCCATGTACGTGTTCGACTTCGGGGCGCCGGTCGGGTTCCGGCTGGCCGAGCGGCGGCCCGAGCGCATCGCGGGCCTGGTCGTCCAGAACGGCAACGCCTACGCCGAGGGCCTGTCGGACGGCGCCCGCGACTTCATCGCCCTGCGTCCCGGTGCGCCGGGGGCGGAGGAGGCCGTCCGGGGCCTGCTGACCCTGGACGGGACCCGGAGCCAGTACGAGACGGGCGTCGCCGACCCCGAGGCGATCGCACCGGAGGGCTGGACCCTCGACCAGCACTTCCTCGACCTGCCGGGACGCAAGGAAGCCCAGGTCGCGCTGGCCTTCGACTACCACTCCAACGTCGAGCGCTACGGCCGCTGGCAGGCCTGGCTGCGCCGGTGCACGCCGCCCACCCTCATCGTCTGGGGAGCCGGCGACCCGTTCTTCACCGCGTCCGGCGCCCGTGCCTACCTGCGGGACGTCCCGGACGCGGAGCTCCACCTTCTCGACACCGGCCATTTCGCCCTCGAAACCCACCTCTGCGAGATCGCGCCCCTCGTCGCCGCGTTCCTCGACCGTCTCGGGGTGTAGCGGGCCGGAAGGTCCGCAGGTCGCGAGGGCGGGGGGCGGCGGTTCCGGCGAGAATTGATGACGCCGGGAGAGGCCGGGACGGGTAGGTTCGGGGAATGAACGATCGGCCTACTCTCGAGGACATCCGCCGCGCGCCGAAGGTACTGCTGCACGACCACCTTGACGGCGGCGTGCGGCCCGCCACCATCGTGGACCTGGCGCGGGAGACCGGGTACGGGGACCTGCCCACCACCGACGCGGACGCCCTGCGGACGTGGTTCGAGGAGGCCTCCAACTCCGGATCGCTCGAACGGTACCTGGAGACGTTCTCCCACACGGTCGGGGTGATGCAGACCGTCGAGGCGCTCACCCGGGTCGCCTACGAGTGCGCCGAGGACCTCGCGAACGACGGGATCGTCTACGCGGAGGTCCGGTACGCCCCCGAGCAGCACCTGCGCGAGGGGCTGTCGCTGGAGCAGGTCGTCGAGGCCGTCCTGGACGGCTTCGCCCGCGGCCGCGAGGACTTCGGCATCCGCGTCGGGACGCTCGTCACCGCGATGCGGCACCAGGCGCGCAGCATGGAGATCGCGGAGCTGGCCGTCCGGTACCGGGACGCGGGCGTCGTCGGGTTCGACATCGCGGGCGCCGAGGCCGGGTACCCGCCCACCCGCCACCTGGACGCGTTCGAGTACCTGCAGCGCGAGAACGCGCACTTCACGATCCACGCGGGCGAGGGGTTCGGGCTGCCGTCGATCTGGCAGGCGATCCAGTGGTGCGGCGCCGACCGGCTCGGGCACGGCGTCCGGATCATCGACGACATCGAGGTCGAGGGCGGCGAGGCGCGGCTCGGCCGGCTCGCCGACTACGTGCGCGACAAGCGGATCCCGCTGGAGATGTGCCCGACCTCCAACATCCAGACGGGCGCGGCGAAGTCGATCGCCGAGCACCCGATCGGGCTGCTGCGGAGGCTGAGCTTCCGGGTCACGGTCAACACCGACAACCGGCTGATGAGCGGCACGACGCTGTCGGAGGAGTTCGCCAAGCTCGCCGACGCGTTCGGCTACGGATGGGACGACCTGCAGTGGTTCACGGTGAACGCGATGAAGTCGGCGTTCGCGCCGTTCAACGAGCGGCTCGAACTGATCAACGGGGTGATCAAGCCCGGTTTCGCGCAGCTCAAGTGGAGCGGCGCCCGGCCCCTGGCATGATCGAGCCATGACCATTCGCTCCACCGGCGGGCGCGTCGCGGCGTACGCGTGGCTGGTGTTCGCCGCCCTCAACCTCGTCGACCTGTTCGTCGGCATCACCGGCGACCCCGACTACTCGCTGACGACGGTGACGATCGCGTTCCTGCTGCTGCTCGGCTGCGGGATCGCCTACACGGTCGGGCTGCGGCCGCTGATCGCCGGCGACGAGGACGGGGTGACGATCCGCAACCCGCTGCGGGACGTCCGGGCGCCGTGGGGCGCGGTCCGCCGGATCGAGGGCAGGAACGCGCTCACGGTGGTGTTCGCCGGCCCGGACGGGACGGACCTGGAGACCCGGGCGTGGGTGCTCCAGACCTCGCCCCGGGCGCAGGCCAAGGCGGAGGCCCGCGCCGAGAAGGAGGCCCGCAAGGGCAAGGGGCAGGCGCAGGGGCTCGATCTGCGGGGGCGGACGCCGACCGCGTACGCGGCGCAGCAGTTGAACGAGATGAAGGAACGGCAGCGCTCCACGGCCCGGTCGGGCGCGCCGGACAAGGCGGCCAGGGCCAAGGCCGAGGCGGAGGAGCAGGGGCCCGCCAGGGGGAGGGTCACGTGGTCCGTTCCCGCGGTGGCCTCGCTGGCCGTCCCGCTGGCGGTGGTCGTCGCCCTGCTGATCGTCGGCGCGGTCGGCTGAGGGCCCCGGTCGGCTGAGGGGGCCGGGTCAGCCGATGGCCGCGGACACGTCCGCGCGGAGGGCCTCCAGGTCGGCGGCGGCGCGCGTGCGGACCTCGGCGACGTCCCCGTCCACCGGGAGGACGACCTCCAGATAGCACTTCAGCTTCGGCTCCGTCCCGGAGGGGCGCACGACCACCCGCGAGCCCCCGGCCAGGCGGAACCGGAGCCCGTCGGTGGGCGGCAGGTCCCCGGCGGGCAGGGCGAGGTCGTCGAAGGACTCGACGCGCCGCCCGCCGAGCTCGCGCGGGGGATCGGAGCGCAGCCGGGCCATCGCCGCGGTGATCAGCGAGAGGTCGCTCACCCTGACCGACAGCTGGGACGTCGCGTGCAGCCCGTACCGGCGGGCCTGCGCGTCCAGCAGGTCGAGCAGCGTGCGGCCGTCGCGCCTGGCGTCGGCCGCGAGCGCGGCGACGGCGAGCGCGGCGCCGATGCCGTCCTTGTCGTTGACGAGCACGCCCCGGTCGTCGCCGACGCTGTAGCCGAGCGCCTCCTCGTAGCCGAACACCATCCTGAGGCCCGGACCGCCCGCCTTCATGATCCACTTGAAGCCGGTGAGCGTCTCGGCGAACCGGACGCGGTGCGCGGCGGCGATCGAGCGCAGCAGCGACGACGACACGATCGTCGTCGCGACCAGGCGGTCGTCGCCCGTGGTGTGCCGCAGCACGTGCTCGGCCAGCAGCCCGCCGACCTCGTCCCCGGTGAGGGTCCGCCACCCGGACGGGCCCGGGACGGCGACGGCGCAGCGGTCGGCGTCCGGATCGTTCGCGATCACCAGGTCGGCGCCGCGGGCCTCGGCGAGGCCGAGGGCCAGGTCGAGCGCGCCCGGCTCCTCCGGGTTCGGGAAGTCGACGGTGGGGAAGTCGGGGTCGGGCTCGGCCTGCTCCGGGACGACGGCCGGCGCGGGGAACCCGGCGCGCTCGAACGCGGCGAGCAGGACGTCCCGGCCCACCCCGTGCAGGGGCGTGTAGACGATCGAGACGTCCCGGTCGCCGCCGAGGCGCAGGGACGACACCGCGTCCAGGTAGAGGCCGGCGCCCTCGTGGACGGGCCACCCCTCGCCGAGGGGGAGCTCGTCGACGCGGCCGACGGCGTCGATCGCGGCGGAGATCTCCGCGTCCGTCGGCGGGACGATCTGCGCCCCGTCCGCCCAGTACACCTTGTAGCCGTTGTCGCGCGGCGGGTTGTGGCTGGCCGTGACCATGACGCCCGCCACGATGTCGTCGAACGCCCGGGTGAAGTGCGCCAGGACCGGCGTCGGGACGGGATCGGCGAACACCTCGGGACGCAGCCCCGCCCCGCTCAGCACGGCCGCGGTGTCGTCGGCGAACCGCCGGGAGCCGTGCCGCGCGTCGAACCCGATCACCACCCGGCCGCCGGCGGGCAGCCGGGCGGCCAGACCGGCGGCGGCGCGCATGACCGTCACCCGGTTCATCCGGTTCGGCCCGGCGCCGAGCTCGCCGCGCAGCCCGGCCGTCCCGAACTCCAGCCGCGTCCCGAACCGGTCGGCGAGGACCGCCTCGTCGCCCGCGTCGAGGATCGCCCGCAGTTCTGCGCGGGTCGCCGGGTCGGGGTCCTGGGCGAGCCACTCCCCGGCCCGCGCGCGCAGGTCGCTCACAGCTTCGCCAGGACGGTGGCGAGCAGGGTGCCCATGCGGCCGGCCGACGCGCGTCCCGCCGCGAGGACCTCCTCGTGGTCGAGCGGCTCGTCCGACAGCCCCGCCGCGATGTTGGTGACCAGGGAGATGCCGAGCACCTCCGCGCCGCCCTGGCGGGCCGCGATGGTCTCCAGCACCGTCGACATGCCGATCATGTCGGCGCCCAGCGTGCGCAGCATCCGGATCTCGGCGGGCGTCTCGTAGGTCGGGCCGCGGAACGCCGCGTAGACGCCCTCCGACAGGCTCGGGTCGGCCTCTTTGGCCAGGGCCCGCAGGCGTCCCGAGTACGCCTCGGTCAGGTCGAGGAACGTCGCGCCGGTCAGCGGGTTCGCGCCGGACAGGTTCAGGTGGTCGGAGATCAGCACCGGGTCGCCCACCCGCTGGTGCTCGGGCCGCAGCCCGCCCGCGGCGTTCGTGAGCACCATCGTCTTGACGCCCGCGGCGAGCGCCGTCCGGACGCCGTGCACCACGGAGTCGACCCCGCGCCCCTCGTACAGGTGCGTGCGGCCGAGGAACACCAGCGCGTTGCGCCCGCCGATCTCCACGACCCGGATCCGGCCGGCGTGGCCCTCCACGGCCGGCGGCGCGAACCCGGGCAGCTCGGCCACCGTCAGCTCGGCGACGGGCTCGCCCAGCTTGTCGGCCGCCGGAACCCACCCGGACCCCATGACGAGGGCGACGTCGAAGGAGTCGATGGACGTGCGGGAGCGCAGCGCGTCCGCGGCGTCCCGTGCCAGTGCAAAAGCGTCGTTGCTCACGCCGCCGACACTACCGCCGCGCCGCCCGGCCGCCGCCGGTCAGTCGCCCAGCGACTTGCAGGGGCGTGTGCGCAGGTCCTTGACGTAGTCGTCGGGCGCGCCGGCCTTCTCGGCGGCGTCGGCGAGGATGCCGAGATAGCGCGCGGACGGCAGCCCGCCCTCGTAGTCGTCCAGGACGTACATCCAGCACAGCGCGTCGCCGTCGAGCGTCTGCACTCGCACCCTGATCTTGCGGTAGACGTTGAGCGCGGCGCCCTCCCAGGCGTCGAGTTCCTTCTCGTCCCAGGCAGGCACGTCGTAGATGACGACGAAGACCTGCTCGGAGTCGTCCTCGACGACCGTCGCGAGAGCCCCGTCCCAGCCCTTGTCCTGCCCGCCGAAGGTCAGGCGCCAGCCGGCGAGCCAGCCGGTGCCGCGCATGGGCGAGTGGGGAGCCCGGCCGGCCATCTGCTCGGGGTCCATGTTGGAGGCGTACGCCGCGTACAGAGCCACGGGGGAAGGCTACGCCAAGTAAGGCTCGGGGGTGTGGGGGACGCCCCCCACAGGGAAGACGCCACCAGGGAGGCGGGGGTGTGGCTGCTGTGGTCTGCGATGGAACGCGCCACACCGGTTGATGGGCCACTCGGGGGTTGTTGCAGGAAGAAAGGGTCCGGAGCGGGACTTTTCACTGCCGTGAGTAGGAAACAATGGAAGATGTGACCCGCATCGTGATCATCGGAGGAGGCCCGGGCGGTTACGAGGCCGCGCTCGTCGCGGCGCAGCTCGGCGCCGACGTGACCGTCGTCGAACGGGACGGTCCGGGCGGCGCGTGCGTGCTCACCGACTGCGTGCCCTCCAAGACGCTCATCGCCACCTCGACCCGCATCGCGGTCATGTCGGAGTCGGCCGGCCTCGGGCTGCGCTTCAACGGCGGCCCGGACGGGATCGTCGGCGCCCTCGAAGCCGACATGGCCACCGTCAACAAGCGCGTGAAGGACCTCGCACGGGCCCAGTCGTTCGACGTCGCCGAACGGCTCGCCTACGAGGAGGTCAAGATCGTCCGCGGCGAGGCGCGGCTGGTGGAGCCGCACGTCGTGGCGGTCGGCGAGCGCCGCATCCACGCCGACATCGTGCTCATCGCGACCGGCGCGACGCCGCGCGTGCTGCCCGGCGCGGAGCCGGACGGCGAGCGCATCCTGAACTGGCGCCAGCTCTACGACCTGCCGGAGCTGCCCGAGGAGCTGATCGTGGTCGGCTCCGGCGTGACGGGCGCCGAGCTCGCGGGCGCCTACCTGTCCCTCGGCTCGAAGGTGACGCTGGTCTCCTCGCGCGACCGGATCCTGCCCACGGAGGACGCCGACGCCGCCGCCGTCCTGCAGGACGTGTTCCTGCGGCGCGGCATGAACGTCATGTCGCGGTCGCGGGCCGCGGCCGTGGAGCGGTCGGGCAACGGCGTGATCGTCACGCTGGAGGACGGGACGAAGGTCGAGGGCACCCACTGCCTGATGACCGTGGGCATGGTCCCGAACACCCGGGGCATCGGCCTGGAGGAGGTCGGCGTGCGGTGCGACGCGCGCGGCTTCGTCGAGGTCGACAAGGTGTCGCGGACGTCGGTCCCGCACATCTACGCCTCCGGCGACTGCACCGGCGTGCTCATGCTGGCCTCCGTCGCCGGCATGCAGGGGCGCATCGCTATGTGGCACGCGCTGGGCGAGGCCGTGCAGCCGCTGAAGCTCGGCTGGGTCTCCTCCAACATCTTCACCGATCCCGAGGTCGCGTCGGTCGGCGTGACGCAGCACATGGTCGACTCCGGGGACGTCAACGCCCGGACGGTCATGCTGCCGCTGTTCACCAACGCGCGCGCCAAGATGCAGGGCTTCGAGGACGGCTTCGTGAAGCTGTTCTGCCGCCCGTCCACGGGGATCGTGCTCGGCGGCGTCATCGTGGCGCCGCGGGCCAGCGAGCTGATCCTGGGCGTGTCGATCGCCGTCCAGCAGCACCTCACGGTCGACCAGGTGGCGCACACGTTCGCGGTCTACCCGTCGCTGTCGGGCAGCATCACCGAGGCGTCCCGCCGGCTGATGGCCGAGCACGCCTACTAGCGGCGTGCCCGGCCGGGCCGTCCGGAGATCCGGCTAGAAGTAGCGCAGGGCGACGTAGACCCACGCCATCAGCGTGCTCAGCACCGTCACGATGATCCCGTACCGGGTGAACTGCCAGAAGCTGATCGGGTTGCCGGTCTTGGCGGCGATGCCGATCGCGACCACGTTGGCGCTCGCGGCGACGGCCGTCCCGTTGCCGCCGAAGTCCGCGCCGAGGGCGAACGACCACCACAGCGCCTGCGCGGTCGTGGGGTCGGGCGCGCCCGCGGCCATCCCCTCCACGATCGGCGCCATCGTCGCCGCGTAGGGGATGTTGTCGAAGAACGCGCCGAGCACGGCCGACCCGAACAGCAGAGCGGTGGCGCCCGCGAAATAGTTGTCGCCCACCGCGTCCGCCGACCAGGTCCCGATCCTCTCGATGACGCCGGTGTGCCCGAGGGCGGCCACCATCACGAACAGCCCCATGAAGAAGACCAGGACGGGCCACTCCACCTCTTCGAGGACCTCGGAGACCTGGACGCGCGACACCAGCAGCATCACGCCCGCGCCGACGAGCGCCACGATGGACGGCTCGACGTGCAGCACCGAGTGCAGCGAGAACCCGGCGATGACCAGGCCGAGCACGGCCAGGCACCGGACGAGGAGCGCCGGATCGGTGATCGCCTTGCGCTCGTCCAGCGACATCACCTCGGCCGCGTACCGCTCGTCGTACCGGAAGGAGGAGCGGAACAGCACCCGGGCCAGCAGCACGAACGCGATGAAGACGATCACCGTGATCGGCGCCATGTGGACGAGGAAGTCGTTGAACGTCAGCCCCGCCCGGCTGGCGATGATGATGTTCGGCGGGTCCCCGATCAGGGTCGCGGCGCCGCCGATGTTGGACGCCAGCACCTCGGCGATGAGGTAGGGGTGGGCCGGGACGCGCAGCCGGTTGCAGACCACCACCGTCACCGGCGCCACCAGCATGATCGTGGTGACGTTGTCCAGGAACGGCGAGGCGACCGCGGTGATGAGCATCAGCATCACCAGCAGCCGGTACGGCCTGCCCCTGGAGCGCTTGGCCGCCCAGATCGCCAGGTAGTCGAAGAGCCCGGTGCCCTTGACGACCCCCACGATGATCATCATTCCGAGCAGCAGGAAGATGACGTTCCAGTCGATCCCGTCGTGCTCGGAGAAGAAGACCTCGGCGCCGGGGGCGAGCCCGAGGACCGTCAGCACGCCCGCGGCGACGAGGACGACCTTGACCTTGTCGACCTTCTCGGTCGCGATGAAGAAGAACGCGACCACGAACACGGCGAGTGCCGCGACCGCGGTCACCGCGCGCCCTCGCGCCGGGCGCCGGCGGGGGAGCCGTCCCTCAGTCGCCGGGCCTGGTCAGCGCCAGCGCCGACAGCAGCCGGTCGAGCGTGACCGCCCCGGCCAGCAGCCCGGCCTCGTCCACCACGGCGACCAGGGGGCTGCGCTGGCGCGCCATCAGCGTGGCGAGCTCCAGCAGCGTCGCGGACGTCCTGACGATCACCGGGCGGGGAGTGGGCGTTGCGAGGCAGTCGCCGACCGTGAGGTCGCGGATCTCGTGCCAGAAGACGTCGGCGTGCGCCTCGTCCACGGTCCGGGTCAGGGCCGGATCCTCCTGGTAGGCGACGGGGACCGCCAGCCGCAGCACCTGCGTGCCCGGCAGGACGACCACAGGGCGCTGCGCCCGGTCGATCACGATCAGGCCGGGCAGCCGCCCGAGCGCCATGACCTGGATGGCGTGGGCGATCGAGTCGCCCAGGGTCACGGTGGGCACCTGTACGGCGATGTCCCGCGCTTGCATGGTGTCCTTTCGGCTTCCGGAAAGCCTGGTCCTCCGGGTGGATGGGGTCCTCCTTCTGGCGCCGGGGGCGGACCCGTCACGGGACGGCCTCCGCGGTGCCGTGGGCGGGGGACGGTGCCCTCCGCCCGTTCGCCGTGCCATGCGTCCGCCCCTTTCGTCCTGCGGCTTCCAGTCTTTTCGGCGGCGGCCCGCGTCCCCATCGGGCGCGGCACCCATATCGGGCGGTGCGGATCATGTATTCGCGGGCGGCGGCCCGGTCCCAGCGGGGCGGCGCGCCTAGGATGAGGACGAGACCGCAGGTGACCGGTGCGCACGAGAGGCGGTGATCGGTGCACGCGGGAGGCTTCGCGCACACCCGGGAGTCGGCGACCCGGATCCTGCTCGCCGACGACCACGCGCTGGTGCGCCGGGGGCTGCGCCTGATCCTGGACGCCGAGCCCGACCTGACCGTGGTGGCGGAGGCCGCCGACGGGGCGGAGGCGGTCGACGCGCTCGCCGCGGGCGGCGTCGACCTGGCGATCCTCGACATCGCGATGCCCCGCATGACGGGGCTGCAGGCCGCGCGGGAGATCTCCCGCCGCTTCCCCGGCGTCCGGACGCTGATCCTGTCGATGTACGACAACGAGCAGTACCTGTTCGAGGCGCTCAAGGCGGGCGCGTCCGGGTACGTGCTGAAGTCCGTCGCCGACCGCGACCTGCTGCACGCCGTCCGCGCCGCGATGCGCGGCGAGCCGTTCCTGTACCCGGCGGCGGTGACCGCGCTGATCCGCGAGTACCTCGACCGCGACCGGCGCGGCGAGGGCCAGGCGAGCATCCTGACGCCCCGCGAGGAGGAGATCATCAAGCTGGTCGCGGAGGGCTACTCGTCCCGGCGGATCGCCGAGACCCTCACGATCAGCGTCAAGACCGTCGACCGGCACCGCGCCAACATCCTCGGCAAGCTCGGGATGCGCGACCGGCTGGAGCTGACGAAGTACGCGATCCGCGTCGGGCTCGTCGAGCCCTGAGGGGCGGGCGCGGCGCCCGGCGGGGTCAGGCCCGGCGTGCGCCGGGCGGGGGGACGACCAGCCTCACCTCGGTGCCGCCGCCGTCCGCCGGGCCGATCGTCAGCTGCGCGCCGACGAGCATCGCGCGCTCCCGCATCCCGTGGATGCCGGACCCCACCCGGTCCGGCGGGCCGGTCCCGTCGTCGGCCACCCGCAGGACGACGCGCCCCTCCTCGTCCTGGGCGAGCGACAGCTCGGCGTTCCGCGCGCCCGAGTGCCGCCACACGTTCGTCAGGCTCTCCTGCGCGATCCGGTAGATCACCAGTTCGGCGTCCGCGCCGAGCCCCTCGGGGACGGGCTGGACGCGGCGGGTCACGCGGGGGCCGCCCGTCCCGGAGAAGTCCGTGGCGAGGGCGGTGAGCGCGCTGGTCAGCCCCAGGTCGTCCAGGACGCCGGGGCGCAGCCGCCGGGCGACGCGGCGCACCTCGTCCAGGCTGGACCGGACGGTCTCCTGGACCTCCCGCAGCTCCTCCGAGATCTCCTCCGGCGCCCGGTTCGCCACCGACTTCAGCTCCAGCAGCACCACGGTGAGGGTCTGGCCGATCTCGTCGTGGAGCTCCTGGGCGATGCGGCGGCGCTCCGCCTCCTGCGCGTCCAGGACGAGGGCGGTGCTGGTGCTGCGGTCGGCCTCCAGCCGGTCGAGCATCGCGTTGAACTCGTCGACCACGTGGAACAGGTCGCCGCTGCCGCCGGCCGGCAGCCGGTCGCCGGAGCGCAGCGAGTCCATGCGCGCCATCAGCGCGGTGAGCCCCTCCAGCGGCGCCAGGCCGGCGCGCAGCAGCAGGGCGTTCGCCGCGACCATGACCGCCAGCCCGCCCAGCAGCACGAAGAACTCGTTCAGGAGGATCGGCGTCGACACGGTCACCGGTCCCACCGCCAGCACGAGGGTGCCGACCACGAACACCAGGCCGTTGATGCCGAGGATGCGCCAGAACAGCGCGGACGCGGGTGTCCTGCTCACGGGGAACGCCCCTCAGAAGCCGCCGAAGTCCCCGCCTCCGCCGAAGTCGCCGCCGCCCCCGAAGTCGCCTCCGCCGAAGTCCCAGCCACCGCCGACGTCGCCGTCGCCTCCGCCGAAGTCGCCTCCGCCGAAGCCTCCGCCGAAGCCGCCGCCCCACATCGAGCCGAGCGCGGTGCCGATCAGCATGCCGCTGAGCAGGTCGACGCCGCCGTAGCCGTAGTAGTAGCCGCCGGCGTAGGGCGCGTAGGCGGGGCCGGCGTTCCAGTAGGGCTGCCGCCCCCCGCCGACCGGGACCATGCGGACGTCGGGGTCGTTCCCGTGCAGGACGGCCTCCGCGTCGGCCGCGCACGCCGGGACGGAGCGGGCGACGCCGCCGGGCGGCGCCCACGTCACGTCCTGGACGGACGGGCCGTGCTGCGGGTTGAAGAAGCAGGGCGGGCGCCGCTCGGGCACCGGGTCGCCGGCGAGCCGGGCGCGCGTCGCGGTCATGTAGTAGCGGCCGTCCTCCAGCGCCGTCGTGACCTCCTGCATGTCCTGCGGCCGGGCGGCGCGCTCGGTCGCGGACTTGGCGCGGTCGTAGGAGTTCATCGCGCGCTCGTAGTCGGCGCGGGTGTCGGGATCGAGGCCGCTGTCCATGACGTTCAGGTCGAGGCGGGCGATGTCCTCGCCGAGGAGCGTCACGTCCTCCTGCACGCCCGCCTTGAGGTCGGCCATCTCGCGCGCCGCCCGCTCCCGCCGCTTCCTCCGGGCGTTGAGCATGACGCCCGTGATCGCCGCCACCACGAGCACGAGCACGCCGAGCAGCACGTAGCCGATCGTCGCGCTGGACCTGGAGTCGCTGTCGACCTTCTTCTCGGCGAGGCCGCCGAACTGGATCAGCCGCTGCTTCAGCGGCGCGCCCTCGGTGCGGGTGACCAGCTGGTTGATCTCCGCGCGGTCCAGCTTCTTGGAGATCGCGCCCATCCGCGCGCCGTCGGCGGTGACCGCGACGTAGGTCTGGCCCTTGCCGACGCGCTCGGCGACGGCCGGGAGCAGTTGCCGGACCTCGGTCCCGGTCACGTCGTTGCGGACGACCACGGCGCGGATGTCGGCGTCGCTGTCGCCGCCGAGGGACGTCTCGATCTCGTTCCGGTCGGCCGGGGTCAGCGGGTTCCCGGCGCCGCTCGTCACGTACAGCCGCGAGTCGATCAGGCCCTTGGCGATCTGGCCGACGGTGTCGTCCGCCGCCGCCCGCGGAGCCGCCGCCCGCACGGCGGTTCCCGTCGCCGTCGCGGTCGCCGTCGTGCGGGTGGCGGCGGCCTGCGACGCGGCGGCGCCCGCCGGGGCGGCCAGGGCGAACGCCGGGACGGCGACGGCGGCGATGACCGCCGCCGCGGCGCCCCCGCGAGCCGCTCGAACGGCCCGGTTCTCGGTGCTCATGCTCTCAGTCTGCCCACGTGGACGCACCGATGCGTCCTTCGCAGGACGGATTTGCGCACGCGCCGCATGGGCACCGCGCCCCATCCCCTCCAGGGACCCGGAGCGCCGGGGCCCTGGAGGCGGCGCGGGCCGGGGGCCGCGCTCAGGAGTCCTTGATCTCGCAGATCACGGCGCCCGCGGAGACGGTCTGGCCCACCTCGGCGGACAGGCCGGTGAGCGTCCCCGCCTTGTGCGCGGTGAGCGGCTGCTCCATCTTCATGGCCTCCAGGACCACGATGGTGTCGCCGGCCGCCACGGTCGCGCCCTCCTCGACGAGGAGCTTGACGATGGTGCCCTGCATCGGGCTGACCAGGGAGTCGCCGGACGCCTGCGCCGCCCCGCCCTTCTTGGCGCCGCGGCGCCTGGCGGGCGCCGCCTTGCCGGCGGCGGGGGCGGCGGAGGCGCCGAACCCGGCGGGCAGGACGACCTCGATGCGGCGGCCGCCGACCTCCACGGTGACGCGCTCGCGCTCGCCCTCGTCCTCCTCGCCTGCGGGGGGAGCCTCGTGGGGCGGGATCGTGTTGTCGAACTCCGTCTCGATCCACCGGGTGTGGACGCTGAACGGGGTCTCGTCGTCCGCCGGGACGAACGCGGGGTCGTCCAGCACCGCCCGGTGGAACGGCAGGACCGTCGGCATGCCCTCGACGACGAACTCGGCGAGGGCGCGGCGGGACCGCTCGACGGCCTGCCGCCGCGTCGCGCCCGTCACGATCAGCTTCGCGATGAGGGAGTCGAACTCCTGGGGGACGGTCTGCCCGGCCTCGTAGCCGGCGTCCAGGCGGACCCCGGGGCCCGTCGGGGGGTGCCAGGCCGTCAGGGTGCCGACGGCCGGCAGGAACCCGCGCCCGGCGTCCTCGGCGTTCAGCCGGAACTCGATCGAGTGGCCGCGCAGCTCCGGGTCGCCGTAGCCGATCTCCTCGCCGTCGGCGACGCGGAACATCTCGCGGACGAGGTCGACCCCGGCGACCTCCTCGGTGACGGGGTGCTCGACCTGCAGGCGCGTGTTGACCTCCAGGAACGAGATCGTCCCGTCCTGGCCGACGAGGAACTCGCACGTCCCGGCGCCGACGTAGCCGGCCTCCTTCAGGATCGCCTTGGACGAGGAGTACAGCAGCTCCAGCTGCTCCTCGGACAGGTACGGCGCGGGCGCCTCCTCGACGAGCTTCTGGTGGCGGCGCTGGAGCGAGCAGTCGCGCGTGGACACCACGACCACGTTGCCGTGCTTGTCGGCCAGGCACTGCGTCTCCACGTGCCGGGGCTTGTCGAGGTACCGCTCGACGAAGCACTCGCCACGCCCGAAGGCGCCCACGGCCTCGCGGACGGCCGACTCGTACAGCTCGGGCACCTCCTCCAGCGTCCGGGCGACCTTCAGGCCGCGCCCGCCGCCGCCGAACGCGGCCTTGATCGCGATGGGCAGGCCGTGCTCGCGCGCGAACGCGACGACCTCGTCCGCGCCCGACACCGGGTCGGCGGTGCCGGCGACCAGCGGCGCGCCCACCCGCTGGGCGATGTGCCGGGCCTGCACCTTGTCGCCGAGCGCGGTGATCGCGGCCGGCGGCGGACCGATCCAGGTCAGTCCCGCGTTCTGCACGGCCGCGGCGAAGTCGGCGTTCTCCGCCAGGAAGCCGTAGCCGGGGTGGACGGCGTCGGCGCCCGACTCCGAGGCGATCTTCAGCAGCTTGTCGATGTCCAGGTAGCTCTCGGCCGCCGTCCGCCCGCCGAGGGCGAACGCCTCGTCGGCGACCCGAACGTGCAGCGCCTCCAGATCGGGCTCGGCGTACACCGCCACACTGGCCAGCCCCGCGTCGCGGCAGGCACGGGCGATACGGACCGCGATCTCGCCGCGGTTGGCGATCAGGACTTTGCGCACGTGGGTCTCCTCCTTCAACCTCGCAGGCAGTCTAGATAACCCGGATCCCAGGTTTTCGTAAGCCCCTCCTTATTGGGGGCGAGGTCCCGGATAGTGGGAGGCTTCCCCAGAAAGCGGTACCCCCAGGGGGATCCGGGCGGGGCTCCGGTCCGTCTCATCCGGGAACCCGCGGCACGACCCCCCGTGCGGGCATGAGAGGAGCCACCGTGGCCGAGAAGAAGACGTCCACAGCCAGGGAGAAGGCCGGCGCGACCCGGCGCTCCGGGGTGAGGGCGCCCAGCCGGCGCACCGCCATCGTCGCCGCCGTGCTGCTGGTCGTCGTGGGATGGCCGGTGCTGAGCGCGCTGTTCGGCGGCTTCGAGCGCACCGGCGGCGGCGAGATCGCCGTCGTCCGCAACGGCGGGTTCTTCGACAACAACAGGATCCGGCAGGTCATCGACCCCGGATCCGGCCGCGTCTGGGTCGGGCTCTACTCGCAGGTCCACAAGTACCCCGCCCAGCAGCGCTTCTACACGATCACCTCGGACTCCGGGAAGGGCGACGAGTCCGGCGTGGACGTCGTCACCGTGCCGAGCTCGGACGGCGTCAACATGGGCATCGAGGGGACGCTGTACTTCACGCTCAACCAGGACCACAAGGCCCTCAGGCAGTTCGACGACAAGTACGGCACCCGCAAGTTCCGCAGCGCCAGCGGCGAGACCTACAACGTCTACGACGGCGACAAGGGCTGGTCGGCGTTCCTCGACCAGATCGTCCGGCCGGTCATCGACAACGACCTGCGCAGCCAGATCAACAGCTTCCGCTGCGCCGAGCTCGTCTCCTCCTGCGCCCTCGTGCAGAACTCCTCCGCGCCGAGGAACGTCCAGACCGCGGGGCAGCAGGCGCAGAGCAACAACGGCAACATCGCCAAGGTGCAGAACGCGATCAACACGAGCCTGGCCGCGGACCTGGAGCAGACGCTCGGCGGCAAGTTCGTCACCAACATCCACTTCAACCTGGTGCGGATCACCCTGCCGGCCAAGGTGCAGGACGCGGTGGACCGCGCGCAGGCCGCGTTCGCGCAGATCAGCGAGGCCCAGGCCAAGGTCGCCTCGGCCAAGGCGGAGGCCGCGGCCAACAAGGCCCGCCAGGACGGCTACAACAAGTGCCCGACCTGCGCGAGGATCGAGGAGCTGAAGGCCCTTCCGCAGGGCATCACGGTCTACGCGCCCGGCAACCCGAACGGCTCGCTCCTGCGGGGCAGGTAGGCGCCGGGGCGGCGGCGGGCGCGGACGGCGAGGGAGGCGGTCGTGCGGTTTCTGATCGTTCTGGTGGCGCTGGCGGTGGCGGCCGTGGTGGTCGTCCTGCTGCTCTACGGGTTCTCCGACCGGTCGTCGCGGAGCCGGGCGCGGCTGGAGGACGGCGCCCGGTGGGAGGCGCACACCGAGTCGACCGGCGGCGTCACCACGGTCGTCGTCCGGCGCGTCTCCCGCGGCGGCGCCGGGGAGGTGCTCGCGGAGATCGGCCGCCAGGCCGTCGCCGCCATTCCGGACGGTGATCCGGAATGGGAGGAGCGCTACCACGAGGCGATGGCGCGGGCCCGCTCGCGCGTCGCCGCACTGGAGAGCGAAGCGGACTGAACCGGCGTTCCTCCCGCGGTCCGGCCGTGTAATGTCGGCTCGGACCCACCAGCCTTTGATCAGCGGGAGAGGCCGATGGTTCGCCCGTGGCCCCGGGCCGGACTGGCGGTCGTGCTGGCCGCCTGCCTGCTGGCGCCCTCGTCGGGCGTGCGCGGGCCGACCCCTGCGGTGGAGGACTACCTCACCCGCCAGCTCACCGTCGCCGCGAACTCCTACCTGGAGCGCCGCTCCCAGGCCCTCGTGCAGAAGGACGGCCGCGACCGCGGCGCCGCCCCCACGGAGGTGCTCGGCGTGCGGATCTCCCCGTCGCTGGTGCGGTCGCAGGAGAAGGCCGTCCGGGAGCTGGAGACCCGCAACCGCGCCCCCGTGGAGGGCGGCCCCGCCTATACCGGGGCCCGCACGCGCCTGGACGAGGGCCGCGCCGTCCGCACGGGCGACCGCATCACGCTGGAGGCGGTGGAGCACACGGAGATGCGCTACGGCCTCGGCGGCCGCGGGAAGGTCACCCAGTCGGTGCGGCGCCGGTTCGAGTTCCGCGCGTCCGGCGAGCAGATCACGATGGTCGGCGAGCGGGTCCTGGACCCGGGGGCGCACCCGGTGAACGACCCGATCGGCGAGAACCGCTGACGCGCCGCTCCTCCCTTTCTTGCGGCGATCTCCATTCACATCCGGAAACCGCTCTGAAATTCTCTTGACGCGCAGTAATTATCCTCGTCACAAGCCGTTCGGCTTCGCCCTCGCTGGCCACATCCGGACAGGCCGTCATGGTGGGAATGTGGCCGTTTCGACGGGGGATACCCGGGGGGTCGCTGGATGGATGTGATCGGTGGGGCGTAGGCTGGCGCCATTCCTGCGGCAGCGGCTGGAAACGTTCCAACGATCAGCGAGGAAAGGGCCGGGGCGATGGGTGACAAGCGCGGCGCCAACCTGGGCGAGCTAGAGGAACTGTCCCGCATCTTCAGCAAGCACTCCCGCAACCTCGACGCCCTCATCAAGGACCTCAACGGCCGCACCGTGAGCAGCAGCGCGGCCTGGTGGGGCCCCGGGGCCGACCGCTTCCGCGCCTCCTGGGCCGAGGCCAAGACCGCCTTCGACAAGATGGCCGTCGCCCTCGAACAGGGCAGCCAGGACATCCGCAGGTCCCAGCAGAACATCGAGGCCGCCACGCGCTGAGCCTCCGCGAGCCGCGGGTCCCGGCCCATCCCCCCGAGGCCGGGACCCGCCTTTTTTCTTCGCCCGGCGCCCTCCGCCCGGCGGAGGCCGGTCGCGATCAGTCGGAGCCGACCGGAGGGGGAAGCGCCACCTGGATCCGGGTGGTGGCGCCCGCGGCCACGAACAGGCCCCGGCCGGTGGGCCCGCCCAGCGGCGCGTTGCGGGGCAGGCGCAGCCCGAACAGGTCGCCGTCGTCCGGGGAGTCCACCGACAGCAGGACGCCCGACCGCGAGCGCCGGGTGTCGGACATGAAGCCCCGGTAGCCGCGGCCCAGATCGTCGGTGGTGCCGCCGATCACGACGGCGTGCTCCCCGTCCCGGGCGGTGCGCAGGACGCCGCTCAGGGCCTCGTCCAGCTCGGTCTCGTCCAGGAGCTCGGCGTCGTCCACGACCACCGCGAAGCGGTGCTCGTCGCCGATCGCGCGTTCCAGGTCGTCGGCGCCGGCGTCGGACGTCAGCACGCCGAGCACGCCGGGCCGGCCCGCCAGCAGGCGCAGCGGGGAGCGGCGCGGCGTCACCAGGACGACCGGGACGAGCCCGCCGCCGACCGCGGGGTCGAGCAGCGACTGGACGATCGTCCGCAGCGTCGTGGAGCGGCCCGAGCGGGGCGGCCCCGCGACGGCGAACCCCGGGCCCTCGTTGAGCAGGTCGACGCCGACGGGCGCGAGCGTGTCGCCGCCGACGCCGACCAGCGCCCACAGCGCCGAGGGGGCCAGGAACTCCGGGTCGAGCGACATCGCCTCCCGGTAGGTGACGCGGACCGGCAGCTCGTCCACGTGCAGGGGACCCCGGCGGCGCGGCAGCCGGCCGTAGCGGGACACGCAGCTCCGGGCGATCTCCTGCAGGGCCGCGACCTGGGCCGCGCCGGACGCGTCGTCCCCGAGGAGCGCGATCTGCGACTCGCGGGGAGGCGCGCCGGGCCCCGCGGGCTCCAGGGCGCGCCCGGGCGGCATCTCGGCGGGGATCTGCCGGTCCTGCAGGCCGCCGTACCCGTAGTCGTTCGGGTCGGCCATGCGCAGGATGAGGCGGCGGTCGAAGACCGTGGAGACCTGCCCCCCGAGACCGGAGCGGTCGCCGGTGAACACGGCGCGCAGCCCGGCCGCGGCGCCCTCGCGCAGCAGCCGGACGACCTGGTCGACGAGGCGCCCGTAGTCGTAGTGCTCGAACGCGCCGAGGAAGCCCTCCCAGCGGTCCAGGAGCAGGACCATCCACGGGAGGCGGTCGGTGGCGGCGACGGCGGCGCGCTGCTCGGCGAGGGAGGAGAACCCCGCCTCGGCGAGCACCTGCTGGCGGCGGGCGACCTCGGCGGAGAGCGCGGTGAGGAGGCGCTCGCAGCGGTCGAGCTGGTCGCGGGTCACGACGGCGCCGCAGTGCGGCAGGGAGACCAGCGGCAGCAGGGCGTTCGCGCCGCAGTCGACGGCGTACAGGTGCGCGTCGTAGGGGGAGCACGCCCCCGCCAGGGACCCGGCGATCGTGCGCAGCGCCGTGGAGCGGCCCGACTGCGCGGACCCGGCGATGTAGAGGTGGCCGCCGGCCGCGAGGTCGAGCGTCAGCTCCTCGCGGGACTGGACGGCGGGCAGGTCGGTGACGCCGAACGGGATCGGCGGGACGTCCACGACGGAGCCGCCCGCGGCGGTGCGGGGCGCCAGCGCGACCCGCTCGGGCAGCGGGCTCAGCCACGGCGAGGGCTGCCGGGCGATCCCGGCGCGGCGCGCGGCCTCGTCGACCGCCTGGACGAGCACGCCGAGGTCGGTGGCGAGCACGGCGTCGTCGGCCGCCTCGCGCGGCGCGGGCAGCGGATGGCCGAGGCCCTGCCACGGCAGCGGGTGGACGGTCGGCCCGCCGGACCCGGACGCGGCCCCGGGGCGGCGGCCCCCGATCCGCGCGGACTGGACGGCCTGCGGCGACGACGCCCCGGAGCGGACGTAGCAGCGCCCGGGGGTGGACTTGGAGATCTGCGCCGCGTCAGGGGAGTCCAGGACGTCGGCGGACTCGTCGGGGTCGGTGACGCGCAGCGCGATGCGCAGGTTGGTGTTGGCGCGGATGTCGGCGGTGACGACCCCGGCGGGGCGCTGCGTGGCGAGGATGAGGTGGACGCCGAGGGAGCGGCCCCGGCGGCCGATGTCGACCAGGCCGGCGACGAAGTCGGGCAGCTCGGTGACCATCGCGGCGAACTCGTCGATGACCAGGACGAGCCGCGGCACGGCCGGCAGCCCCGGGTCGGCGGGGCGCAGGTCGTCGTAGTCGTCGACGTCCTTGGCGCCCGCGCCGAGCAGGATCTCCTCGCGGCGGCGGAGCTCGGCGGCCAGCGACTCCAGGGCGCGCTCGGTGGCGTGGCCGTCCAGGTCGGTGACCATGCCGACCGTGTGGGGGAGGTCCGCGCAGTCCTTGAACGCCGCGCCGCCCTTGTAGTCGATGAGGACGAACGTCATCTCGTCGGGGCGGTTCGCCACGGCGAGCGAGGCGATGAGGGTCTGGAGCAGCTCCGACTTGCCCGCGCCCGTGGTCCCGGCGATGAGGCCGTGGGGGCCGTCCGCGCGCAGGTCGATCTCGTAGCGGCCGCCCGAGGCGAGGCCGACGGGGACGCGGGTCGTCCGGCCGCCCGTCCTGTTCCACGACTGCAGGACGTGCTCGGCCGTGGGCTCGGGCATGTCGAGGATGTCCAGGAGCCGCACGTCGGCGGGGAGCGAGTCCTCGGCGTCCTCGCGGGACACGTCCCGGACGGGGGCCAGCGCGCGCGCCACCCGGTCGGTCCAGGTCGCGGAGACCTGGTCGGCGAGGACGGGGCCGACGGCGTCCAGGCCCCGCCCCTGGAGCAGGAGCGTCGAGTGCCGCTGGGCGTCCCAGGCGGCGACGGCGCTGCACTCCTCGGGGAGCAGCCGCTCCTCGTCGTCCACGCAGATGGCGTAGAGCCCGTACTCGGCGCCGCGCGACAGCAGCATCGGCATCCCCGGGATGCGGCGCAGCGCGCGGGCGCCGTCCAGGACGATCAGGATGTTGTACGGCGCGCCGTCGGCGGGCCGGCCGCCCTGGCCGAAGAACGACGACTCGGCCTGCGCGGCCCGGCGCCGCTCGGTCACCCGGATCGCCAGTTCGGTGACGCGGTGCGCCGCCGACTCGGGATCGGTGCCGACGAGGGCCACACAGTCCTCGCCCTCGCGCGGCGCGCAGTGGGGCAGCCAGCGCACCCAGTTCCACTCGTGCCCGGCGTTCTGGTCGGCGGACAGCACGACGATGGCCAGGTCGCGGGGGCTGTGCAGGGCGGCGGCCTGCGCGACCATCCAGCGGGCCAGGGCGCGCGAGGCGTGCCGCGGCCCGGTCAGCCCGACGACGCCCAGCTCGGTGAGGGGCAGCACCACGGGGACCTGCCGGGCCTTCGGGACCCGGAGTCCGCGCCCGTCGGAGGACGGCCCCTCCCGCCCCGCCCGCTCGCCTCCGGCGCCGCCCGCCGGCTCGGCGTCCCCGGTCAGCTCGATGCGGGCGGGCAGGTCGGCGAGGCCCACCCGCAGGTGCAGGACGTCGGGGTCGTCCCGGCGGCGTTCCCACAGGCGGCGGCGCGGGCCCGTCGCGGTGAGCAGGACCTCGGCGGCGTCGGGGTGCAGCGCGCGGCGCTCGGCCTCGTCCTCGCGCCGCAGCCGCTCCAGCTCGCCGTCGAACTCGCCCGCCTTGCGGTGGTACTCCTTCAGCGACTTCTTGTAGGACTTGCGGCCGTGCATCCGGTCGCCGAGCCACTCGCCGAGCGTCATCACCGGCCAGGCCAGCGCGAACAGCGCCCACCACCACTGGCCGAGCCCGAACGCCATGGCGAGCCCGAACGCCGAGAACAGCAGCGCGCCGAAGAGCCGGAGCCGCTCGCGCGGGTTGCGTTCGGGGCGCTTCGGCACCTCCAGCGTCCGCGCCCGCCGCGGCCGGTTCAGCCGCGGCGGCCGGTTGAACGCGAGGCCGCCCTCAGGCAGGGGCTCCAGGTGGGTGTCGGGGGCGGCGCACGGCGCGAGGGCGAGCACGCTGGCCCCCACCGTCAGCAGCGCGCCCATCGGCCACGCCGTCTTCGCGCCGAGGGGCGTCCCGTCCAGGACGACCGCCCCCTGCATCGTCAGGGCGGACGCCTCGACCTGGACGGCCGTGCGCTCGACCGTCAGCCGCAGGGACCGGGCCGGGACGGACGGGTCGTCCAGCACCACGTCGACGTCGTTCCCGGACCCGATCGTGCAGACGCCGAGCCCCAGCCGGTGCACGGACCCGGCGGCCGGGCCGCCGACGACGCGCACCTCGACCAGCCCGGTCGGCTCGGTCAGCACGGTCGCGGCGGCGCCGCGCCGCTCGACCGCCACGACGGCGCCGTCCCGCAGCTCCTTCACGGCGAGCGCCTGCGGGTCCAGCATCCGGCCGTCCATCCAGAGGGCCTTGCGCGCGCCCCGGGACAGCAGCGCGTCCTTGGAGAAGCGCGGGGCGGGGACCGCGGGGCGGCCGTCCAGCGTGGCGGCGAGCGTCTGGGCGACGCCGTCCACGGTGGCCTCGGAGTCGAGGTTGAGCACCACGTCGCGGGGGCCCCCGCCGGTCAACGCCGTGAACGAGATCCGCATCCGAGCCCTCCGACGTCCGCGGGACAACCGGGCCTAGCTTAATTACCCGTCCCCTCCGCCATCCGGGAAGCCGACACGACCGCCTTCAGGGCGTCGTCCAGCGGTGTCGGGGCCATCCCGAAAGTCGACTCGAAGGCCGAGGAGTCGAGGATGTAGGGCTTGTCGAACTGGTACCGCGTCTCCCGCAGCTCCCTGAGCATCGGTGAGAGGAGCCCGGCCGCGTTGAAGACCGCGCGGGGGACCTCGCTGATGCGCGGCGCCGGCGCTCCGGCGATCTCGCACAGCCGCTCCCCGACCTCGACCGTGGGCACCGCCGGGCCGGTGGGGACGTGCCAGGGACGCCCCCAGGCGCGCTCGTCCGTCCCGGCGATGGCGAGGGCCTGCGCGACGTCCGGCAGGTACGTCCACGCGTGCGGGACGGACGGGTCGCTGAAGTACAGGACGCGCTTGCCCGCCAGCAGCGGCTTCACGAACCGCGTCTCGCCGATGTAGGCCTGGTCGGTGCTGCGCGGCCCGTAGTAGTCGGACCCGCGCAGCTCGGTGACCCTGGCGCGGCCCGCCTCGTGCGCGGCCAGGGCGTCCTTCCACATCCTCGCCCGCACCCGCCCCTTGGCGCCGGTCGCGGCGAGCGGCAGGTCCTCGGTCATCGGCCCGTCCACCGGCCCGTATCCGTACAGGCAGCTCAGCGTCACGAGGACGGCCCCGGTGTCCTCGGCGGTCCCGAGGAGGGACGCGGCCATCGGCGGCCAGTCCTGCGTCCACCGGTGGTACCGCGGATTGACGCAGTTGTAGAGCGCGTCGGCCCCCTTGGCGATCCGGGTGAGGCGGTCCCGGTCGGCGACGTCCGCCGCGACCCGCTCGACCCCGTCCGGGCCCGACCCGGACCGGGTCACGACGACGACGTCGTGCCCCCGCCCGGTCAGCAGTTCGGCGAGGTGCGTCCCGACCTGCCCGGCTCCGACGATCACGTGCCTGCCCATGGTTCTCTCCCTGACGGTGGTGTGTGCCCGGTGGTGTGTGCTCGGTGTTGCGCGCTCCGCCTCAGGCGGAGGCCTCGACGTGGTCCTTGAGGGCGGCCAGCCGGGCCTCGTGGCCCGCGCGGAGCTTGTGCTCCCCGTAGATCAGCCGGATCAGCGGGCCGTCCAGCGACTCCTGCACGGTCACGCGGGTCCGGCCGCCCTCGTCGGCCAGGACCAGCCGGTCCACGGCCCGGTAGAGCGCGAGGAAGGTGCCCGTCCAGCTCAGCTCCCGGCCGGGGTCGACCACGGCGAAGCGGGACCGCAGGGGCGTGCCGCCCTGGCTCCAGCGGAACTCCCGGCCCGGCTCGACGGCGTCCAGCTCGCGGAGCCTGAAGTCGGGCGCCCAGGCCTCCCAGCCGCGCAGGTCGGCCAGGACCTCCCAGACCCGCGCGGCCGGCGCGTCGATCAGGACGGTGGAGGCGCTGGTGACGGGCGCGGCGTCGTCGATGCGTCCGCGCAGCGCGTAGTCGTCGTGCAGGGTCGTGAGGCTTCGCATGGCCGGCTCCTTGTTCGGTGCTCCGTTACGAGAGCAATGCTCTCTGAGGAGAGCGATGTTGTCAAGAGCAGTGCTCTCGAAGAAGTTCGAGGCTCTCAAAACAGCGCGGCGCTCTGCTAGCCTCCGGAGGACGGGCAGGACGAAGGGGCCGGCGGAAGGCCGTCCCCGAGGAGGTGGGCATGAGCGCGGGGCAGACGGCGCGCGAGCGGGTCCGGGCGGAGATGGTCCGGGAGATCACCGAGATCGCGAGGCGGCAGCTCGCCACCGACGGCGCCGCGGGGCTGTCCCTGCGCGCGGTCGCCCGCGAGATGGGCATGGTGTCGTCGGCGATCTACCGGTACTTCCCGAGCCGCGACGACCTGCTGACCGCGCTGATCATCGACGGCTACAACGCGGTCGGCGAGGCCGTCGAGCGCGCCGACGCCGGGGCCGGCGCGGAGCACTACGGCGGACGCTGGCTCGCCGTGTGCCGCGCCGTCCGGGAGTGGGCCCTCGCGCACCCGCACGAGTACGCGCTGCTCTACGGGTCGCCGGTCCCCGGCTACAAGGCCCCGGAGGAGACCGTCCCCGCCGCCGTGCGGGACACCGTCGTCATGGCGCGGATCGTCGCCGAGGCGCACGCGGCCGGCGAGCTCGACCCCGCCGGGCCGTGCCCCCCGCCGCCGGCCGCCATCGCCGAGGACATGGCCCGCGCACGCGCGATGCTCCCCCTGGACGTCCCCGGCGACGTCATGGCGCGGGCGTTCACCGCGTGGGCCGCTTTGTACGGGACTGTCAGCTTCGAATTGTTCGGCCAGTACAACAACGTGATCGAGGAACGGGCCGCCTATTTCGACCACACGTCGACCCTGCTCGCGCGCCTCATCGGCCTGAAACCGTGACCGGACGGGCCCTCCCGCCCGTCCGGCCCGGGGGTCAGTGACGGATGTGACTGGTGGTAAGTGGCCATGTGATCCGTGAATTCGCAGGTCATCGCCGTGTGCTCGGATATGGGGGCGCTCGGCTCCCGCGAATCCATTGACGTGACCTCTCCGCCCCCGCGAGCATGGATCGCTCGACGACGCGGACTCCGGTGGGACGGGGCCGGGTCAGGGCGGGAAGGAGCGCGTGGGCAGCGCGATGAAGGCCAACCAGTCGACCATCTCCGGCGGCGGCGCGGCGGGCTCGTCCGGCGGGACGGGACTCGGCCGGTCGGGGCTCGGCACCTCGGGAGGGCAGCGGCTCCCCGCGTCCTCGCGCGAGCGCAGACCGGCGCTCGCCGCGCTGGCGGTGCTGCTGATCCTCGGCGGCGCCCTCGCCAGCGCCTACCTCGTGATGGCCAGCGGCGAGCGGGTCTCGGCGATCCGCATCGCCCAGCCGGTCGCGGCCGGGCAGCGGATCCCGGCGGGCGCCCTCGAAGAGGTGCAGATCGGCGACACCGGCATCCAGTACCTCAAGTGGTCCGAGCGGGCGAAGGTGAGCCGGTACTTCGCGGCCGTCCCGCTGGTGAAGGGCGCGCTGCTGACCAACTCCATGATCAGCCCGGCCGACGCGCCCACCAGCGGCCGGCTCGTCGTCGGGCTCGCGCTCAAGCCGGGCCAGATGCCCTCCGGGAACGTCACCCGCGGCGCGCACGTCACCCTGTTCGCGGTCGGCGGCGGGACGGGCGGCGGGCCGCGCGCCGGGACCGTCCTCGCGCGGGACGCGGTCGTGCTGAACGTCGGCGCCGGGGACGGCGGCGGCCCGACGCGGCTGCGGTCCGAGCAGACGAGCGTCGACGTCGCCGTGCTCCCGGCCGACGCGGCGCGGGTGACGCAGGCGGCCTCCGCCGGGACGGTCGCGCTCGCGCTGCTCCCGCCCGGCACGAACGTCTCGGTGCCGCCCGCGGCGCCCGAGGGCTCGGACGGCGGCAACGGCGTCCAGCCCGTCCCCGGAACCGGCACTCCCGGAGCCGGCACCCCCGGAGCCGGCACCCCCGGAGCCGGCACCCCGGGCCCAGGCACGGGCGGTAACTGACGGTGGCACTCATCGCGCTGGCGGCCGACAAGGGCGCGCCGGGCGTCACGACCGCGGCGGTCGCGCTCGGCGCCGTGTGGCCGCGTCCCGTGCTCGTCGCCGAATGCGACCAGGCGGGCGGCGACCTGGTCTACCGGCTGCCCTCCGCCCAGCCGGACGGCGACGCCGACGGCGGCATGCTCAACCCCTCGCGCGGGCTACTCAGCCTCGCCGCCACGGCCCGCCGCGGGCTGCGCCCCGACCAGGTCGCCGAGCACTGCCAGCGGCTCTCCGGCGGCCTCGACGTGCTCGTCGGCGTCACCAACGCCGAGCAGGCGCACGCGATGACGTGGCTGTGGGGACCGCTCGGCCGGGCGTTCGCCGGCCTCGCCCCCGTCGACGTGATCGCCGACTGCGGGCGGCTCGGCGCGGCCAGCCCGCTGATCGACCTCATGCACGAGGCCGACCTCGTCGTCCTGCTCACCAGGGCCACCCTGGAGCAGGTCGCCCACCTGCGCGAGCGCGTCGCCGCGCTGACCGCGGAACTGCGCGGCGGGCCGCCCGTCGGCGTGCTGGTGCTCGCCGACCCGCGCGACTTCCGCGGCTCCATCGCCGAGGTCGACCGGATCCTCGCGGGGGTGCGCGGGCGCGCCGCCGACGCCGCGCAGGGCCCTCCGCCGCCGGACGTCACCGTCCTCGGCGGCCTGGCCCTCGACCCGAAGGGCGCCGACCTGCTGTCCGGCAGCTGGGGCGGGCGGCTGGACCGTTCGCTGCTCATCCGGTCGGCGCGCGAGGTCGCCGCCGACCTGGTCGGGCGCCTGCCCGCCGCGGTCTCCGCCGCGCCTCCCGCCGGGCCCCCCGGAGCGCCTCCCGCGGGGCACGACGTCCCGCTCCCGCCGGGACCGCCCGAGCAGCCGCCGCAGGGACCGCCGCCGCCGCGGCAGGCGCCGCACGTGGCCGCGGGCGGCGGGCACGAGGAGGGGAGGCGCTAGATGGACCACGCTCTGGTCAAACGTCTCCGCCAGGAGGTCGGCGACCGGCTGGCCCGGCAGCGCCGGCTGGACGCCGCCAACGGGCTCCCGCCGATGTCCGGGGAGGACGAGCGGCAGTTCGCCCGCGCCCTGATCGGCCAGGTGCTGGAGGAGTTCGCGCGCGGCGAGATCACCTCGGGGCGCCGGCCGCCGAACGCCGAAGAGGAGGAGGCCCTCGCCGCCGGCGTGCACGCGGCCCTGTTCGGCGTCGGCCGGCTCCAGCCGCTGCTGGAGGACCCCGAGATCGAGAACATCGACATCAACGGCTGCGACCGCGTGTTCCTCGGCTACGCCGACGGCCGCGAGGCCATGGGCGAGCCCGTCGCCGAGAGCGACGAGGAGCTGGTCGAGCTGATCCAGATCCTCGCCGCCTACAGCGGGCTGTCCTCGCGCCCGTTCGACACCGCGAACCCGCAGCTGGACCTGCGGCTCCCGGACGGGTCGCGGCTGTCGGCGGTGATGGACGTGACCGTCCGCCCCGCGCTGTCGATCCGCCGCGCCCGCCTCGGCAAGGTGTTCCTCGCCGACCTGGTCGGCAACGGCACGATCACGCAGGAGGTCGGGCAGTTCTTCCGCGCCGCCGTGCACGCCCGCAAGAACATCATGATCGCGGGCGCGACCAACGCGGGGAAGACGACGCTGCTGCGCGCCGTCGCCAACGAGATCCCGCCGCACGAGCGGCTGATCACCGTCGAGCGCGCCCTCGAACTCGGCCTCGACGCGTTCCCCGAGCTCCACCCGAACTGCGTCGCGTTCGAGCAGCGGCTGCCGAACTCCGAGGGCCAGGGCGCGATCTCGATGGCCGAGCTGGTCCGCCGGTCGCTGCGGATGAACCCGTCCCGGGTGATCGTCGGCGAGGTCCTCGGCGACGAGATCGTCACGATGCTGAACGCGATGACGCAGGGCAACGACGGATCCCTGTCGACGATCCACGCCAACTCCTCGGCGGAGGTCTTCAACCGCGTCGCCACGTACGCGATCCAGTCCGAGGAGCGGCTGCCGGTCGAGGCGACCCACATGCTGATCGCGGGCGCGATCGACTTCGTGGTGTTCATCGAGAAGCGCAACGACTACGCCTCCGGCGGCCGGCTGCGCCGCTACGTGGCCAGCGTCCGGGAGGTCACCGGCGTGGACGGGCGCGTGCTGTCCTCGGAGATCTTCGCGCTCGGGCCCGCCGGGTACGCCGTCCCCGCGGCGCCCATCGCGTGCATCGCCGACCTGGTCGAGCACGGCTACGACCCGTCCGCCGGGGGGTCCTGGTGACGCGCGGGGGTGACGGCTGATGTACGCGCCGGACGTGATGCTCGCCGTCGTCACCGGCGCCGCGGTCGGCGGCGGCCTCCTGCTGCTGATCGTCGCGATGCGCGGGCTGCCGCCGCGCCGCGGGCCCGCCCGCGGCCACAGCCGCGAGGACCTGGTCCGCACCCTCACCACCCGCACTGCCCTCGCCGTCATCGTCGGCGCCGTCGTGCTGATCGTGACGCGCTGGCCGATCGCCGCCGGCGGCACCGGCGCGCTCGTCCTCGCCTGGAACGGCCTGGCGGGCGGCGCCGCCGAGGAGCGCAGGGGCATGGCGCGGCTGGAGGCCCTCGCCGCGTGGACGGAGTCGCTCCGCGACACCATCGCCGGCGCCGTCGGGCTGGAGCAGGCCATCCCCGCCTCCCAGCGCGCCGCCGCGCCGGCCCTCCAGCAGCCGCTGCGCAACCTCGTCGACCGGCTGCACACCCGCGTCCCGATGCCGGAGGCGCTGCGCCGGTTCGCCGACGACCTGGACGACCCGTCCGCCGACCTGGTGATCGCCGCGCTGATCCTGAACGCCAAGCTGCGCGGCCCCGGGCTGCGCGACATGCTGGGCGCCCTCGCCGACTCGGCCCGCGCCGAGCTGGACATGCGCCGCCGCGTGGAGGCCGACCGCCGCGCGACCCGGCGCAGCGTCCGGATCGTCGTCGCCGTGTCCGTCGGGACGGCCCTGGCGCTCGCCGTGTTCAACCACTCCTACGTCGAGCCGTACGACGACGTCCTCGGGCAGCTCGTCCTCTGCATCGTCGTCGCCCTGTACGGCGCCGCCTTCCTGTGGCTGCGCCGCCTGTCGCGGTACGAGATGCCCGGCCGGTTCCTCAGCGAGCCGCGCGGGGCCGCCCAGCCCGGCGTGCCCGGCGAGGTGCCGAGCACCGTCGCGGGCTGGCAGGGCCGCGCCGCCGAGGGCGGTGGCGTCCCGTGAACGCCGCGATGATCGCCGGGGCCGTCGTCGGGTTCGGCCTGTACGTGCTCTTCCGGGCGCTGTTCCCGTCGCGGCCCGGCCTCGCCGCGCGGATGGCGGCGCTCGACGCCGCCCGCCGCCGCGACCTGGAGCAGCGGCGGTCCGGGACGCCGGCGCCGACGCCGGGACGGTTCGGCGGGACGCGGGAGAAGCTCGGACGGGAACTGGCGCGGATGTGCGAGGCGCGCGGCTGGCGGCTGCGGTCGGTCCGCGCCGACCTGGCGATCACCGAACGGTCGCTGGAGGCGTTCCTCGCCACCAAGTTCCTGCTGCCCGCCGCCGCGCTGGTGTTCATCCCGCTGGTCGTCGCCTACTTCACGCTGCTCGGGCTCGGCTCCTCGGTCGCCGTCCCGGTGTGGATCTGCGTGCTGTTCGCCGGCCTGTTCTTCTTCTTTCCCGACATGCAGCTCCGGCAGGAGGCGCAGTCGCGCCGGCAGGACTTCCGGCACGTCGTCGGCGCGTTCCTCGACCTGGTGTCGATGAACCTCGCGGGCGGCCGCGGCGTCCCCGAGGCGCTGATGACCGCCTCGAACGTCGGCGAGGGCTGGGCCATGCACCGCATCCGCGACGCCCTGGCCAACGCCCGCATCACCGGCCAGACGCCCTGGCAGGCGCTCGGCGGGCTCGGCGAGGAGGTCGACATCGCCGAGCTGCGCGACCTCGCGGGCGCGCTCGCGCTGGTGTCCGACGACGGCGCCCAGATCCGCAAGTCCCTCGCCGCCCGCGCCGCGTCGATGCGCAGCCGCGAACTGTCGGAGCTGGAGGGCAAGGCGGGCGAGCGCTCCCAGTCGATGCTCATCGCGCAGCTGTTCCTGTGCGCCGGCTTCCTGATCTTCCTCGCCTATCCGGCCCTCATGCGGGTGCTGGCCTCATGACCGCGAACCTTCCCCGACCCGTTCACCGACCCACGCCCCTGGAGCTGTCACGATGAGCCCGCTCAATCCCCTGAACGACCCGGCCGTCGTCTACCTGCGCGCCCTGCTCGGCACCCGCCTGGCGCGACTGCGAGACGAGGAGGAGCGGTGCCGCGGCGCGTCCGCGATCGAATGGGCGATCATCACCGCGATCCTCGCGCTGATCGCGATCACGATCGGGGCGGTGATCCAGAAGAAGATCCAGGACAAGGCCAACAGCATCAACACGGGCTGACCGCCGTGCGGCCCAGGGAACCCGGCGCCTCCTCCGACGCGGGCGCCTCGTCGATGGAGTGGGCGCTGCTCACCCCGGTCCTCATCATGATGATGCTCGCCGCGGTGCAGTTCGCCATGGTCTTCCACGCCCGGCACGTCGCCCTCGCGGCGGCGCAGTCGGGCGCCCGCGTCGCGCGCACCTCCCCGGTCGGCGGCGGCTGGGAGGGCGCGGCGACCGCGAAGGCGTCCTCCAGCGTGCGCGAGATCGGGCCGAACCTGCTCGGCGGGCTCCAGGTCCGGGCGGGGGAGGAGAACGACGAGCGCTGGGTCGAGGTCAGCGGCGAGGCCGTCCAGGTCGTCCCGTTCATGAGGTTCCACGTGTCGCAGCGCTCGCAGGGCCCGATCGAGTGCTTCCGTCCCGACGTCGGTTCCGGGACGGCGTGCCAGCGGGGAGCGGGCGGATGAGGGCCCGCCTGCCGCGCCTCGTCGCCGACGGCGGGTCCATGTCGCTGGAGATGGTCCTCGTCACGCCCATCTTCGTCGCGTTCCTGCTGTTCCTCGCGGGCGCGGGGCGCATGGTGGACGCCAAGAGCCAGGTGGACGGCGCGGCCCGCGACGCCGCCCGCGCCGCGTCCATCGCGCGCAGCGCGGGAGACGCGGAGGGCCTCGCCTCCGACACCGCGTCCGCCGGGCTGCGCGGCACCTCCTGGTGCTCCGGCGGCCCCACCGTGGAGACCGACGTGTCCGGCTGGGGGCCGGGCGGCAGCGTCGACGTGACCATCACCTGCGACGTCGACCTCGGCGACCTGGCGTTCATCGGGCTGCCCGGCAGCAAGCGGCTCCAGGGGCACGCGATCGCGCCCGTCGACACCTACACCTTCCGCGGGACGGACGACGAGCCGCCGGAGGACACGCCATGACGGGACCGCGCAACGCGCCGGGACGGCGGGGCCGGCCGGAGGCACGGGCCGTCGGCGACGGTCGCGACCGGGGCACGATCGCGATGTACACGGTGCTGTTCACCCCGGTCGTCATCCTGCTGGCCGGGCTGCTCGTGGACGGCGGCCTCGCCATCCACGCCCGGCAGCGCGCGGCGGACATGGCCGAGCAGGCCGCCCGCGCCGGCGCGAACCAGATCGACCCCGACGCCCTGCGGCAGACCGGCAAGCCCGTCCTCGACCCCGGCAAGGCCCGCGCGGCGGCGTGCGACCTGCTGGCCTCCTACAGCGACCAGGTGACCGGGTCGCGGTGCGACGCCGACGAGCAGGAGGTCGCC
Organism: Actinomadura verrucosospora; assembly: GCF_039540335.1. Taxonomy (NCBI): domain Bacteria; kingdom Bacillati; phylum Actinomycetota; class Actinomycetes; order Streptosporangiales; family Thermomonosporaceae; genus Actinomadura; species Actinomadura verrucosospora. The sequence continues at coordinate 204,632 of NZ_BAABEV010000011.1, forward strand.
GTCAGCGTGCGGATCAGCGTGCGGCCCCAGCTGCTCGGGATCATTCCGGGCTTCGGCGAGTTCCAGATGACCTCCAGCGCGACCGCCCGCCCCGTCACGGGCGGACCGGGAGGAACGAACCCGTGAGCATCGGCGAGAACAGATCTACCATGAGGACGACGTCCAGGGACCGGAGAACGGCAGGGGCGCGATGGTGACGCGGCAGGAGCGCAGGACACCCGTCCGGGTGCGGAGGCAGCGCAGCGCGGGCGACGTGCTGGCGGGGATCGGGGCGCTCGTCCTGCTCGCCGCGCTGATGGCCGGCGTCCCGTTCGCGCTGTTGACGATCTTCGGTTCGCCGCTGCCGGACCACGTGCCGTCCGCGTCCGACCTCACGCACCGGGTGGGCCCCGGCTCGCTCATCGCGATCCTCGTGGTGCTGGTGTGGCTCGCCTGGATCCAGCTCGCGGCGTGCGTGGTCGTCGAGGTGTACGCGGGGATCCGTGGCGTCGGCGTCCCCGCGCGGGTGCCGCTCGCGGGCGGGACGCAGTCGCTCGTGCACCGGCTCGTCGTGGCGGCGCTGCTGCTGTTCACCGCCACCACTTCGATCATGCCGGCGCTCTCCGGCGGGCTGGCCCAGCGTCCGCCCGCCGTCCAGATGCAGCCGCAGGCGGCGGAGTTCCACCAGATCCCCGAGGCGCCGGAGCGGCCCGCCGCCGCCCCGGCCGCCGAGAACCTCGCCGCGAGCCCGGCCGAGAAGGCCGCCACCACCAAGATCTACCGGGTGCGTCCGCCCGAGGGCCGGCACCACGAGTCCCTGTGGGAGATCGCCGAGAAGTGCCTCGGCGAGGGCCGCCGCTACAACGAGATCTACTCCCTCAACAAGGGCCACATCCAGCCGGACGGGACGCGGCTGACGATCGCGAGCCTGATCCGTCCCGGCTGGATCCTGGAGATGCCCGCGGACGCCAAGCACGCGCAGGTCATCCCCACCAAGGAGCTCCAGGACTACTTCCGGCACGGGCACGCCGTCCCCGACGCGCCCGCCAAGCCGAACCCGGCCCCGCCCGCGGCGCCGAAGCCCACCCCGCCGGCGCAGCAGACGCCGCCGCAGCAGCAGACGCCGCCCACGCATCAGGCGCCACCGACCCATCAGGCGCCGCCCACGCACGAGCCGCCCACACACGAAGCCGAGCCGACGCAGCCGCCCGCGTCCCAGGCCCCGCCGGTCGTCCCGCGGCCGTCGGCCTCGCCGACCCCGGCGCCGCAGCACACCGAGCCGAAGGCGCCCGCGCCGGAGAAGTCAGGGCCGGAGAGGACGGAGACCGCGCAGCCGCCCGCGCACGACGGCGGGACGGAGAGGCCCTCGGCCGAGACCGGCGACAGGTTCGACGTGAGCTGGCCGCACGGACTCGCCGCGGCGTCGCTGCTCGCCGCCGGGCTGCTCGGCGCGCTCGGCCGGCGGCGCCGCACCCAGATGTGGCACCGCGCGTTCGGGCACATGATCGTCCGGCCGGAGGGGGCGGCCGTTGAGGCGGAGCGGGCCCTGCGGATCGGCGCCGACGACGACGCGGCGCGGCTGCTCGACCTCGGGCTTCGGCACATGTCCAAGTCGATGGCGGCGGGTGGGCGCGCCCTGCCGACCATCTACGGCGTGCACCTCGGGCGCGGCAGCCTCGACCTGTGGATCGCGCCCGCCGACCGGAACCCGCCCGCGCCCTGGCAGGCGTTCGACGACGGGCAGGTGTGGCGGCTGGGCGCCGACGCGCTGCCGGGCCTGGAGGCCTCCGACCTCGCCGACGTCCTCGCCCCCTACCCCGGCCTGGTCTCGATCGGCACGAACGACAACGGCCGCATCCTCGTCGACCTGGAGGCCGCGCACGGGCTGATCGCGCTGCGCGGGCCCGAGGAGACCCGCCGCGCCGTGCTGTCGGCGGTCGCGCTGGAGCTGGCCACCAACCGCTGGTCCGACCACATGCGGATCACGCTCGTCGGGTTCGACGCCGAGCTCGGCGAGGGCCTGGCGGAGATCGCCCCCGACCGGGTCCGGTCCGTCCCGACGCTGGAGGACGCGCTGCCCGAGCTGGAGGGCCGCAGCGAGGAGGTGCGGCAGGCGCTGGCCGCGTCCGGCGTCGACTCGGTGCTCACCGGGCGCTGCCGCGGCGTGTTCGGCGAGGCGTGGATGCCGCACTACCTGATCATGGCCGACCAGCCCCCGGAGCGGGACGCCGACCGGCTCGTCGCGCTGGCCCGCACCGGCACCCGGATGGCCGCCGGCTACCTCGTCCCCGGCGACGTGCCGGGCGCCACCTGGACGTGGGACGTCGACGCCGCCGGGCGCCTGACGGCCGGCGTGCTCGGCTTCGACGTCGAGGCGCAGCTCGTCGGCGACGACGACTACCGCGGCGTGTTCGAGCTGTTCCGCACGGCCGCGCGGCTGGAGCCGGTGGAGCTGCCCGGCCTCGCCGGAGGCGAGGAGCCGCCGAGCGCGCAGGAGTCGTCGGTGGAGGTCCGGCTGCTCGGCCCGATCGAGGTCGACGCGCCGGGGCCGATGGACGAGTCCCGCCGCGAGCTGTGCACGGAGCTGCTGGTGTACCTCGCGGCGCACCCGGAGGGCGTCCACCCGACGGTGCTGTCCGGCGCGGTCTGGCCGCGCGGCGTCTCCACCGGGGTCCGCGACGCGTGCGTGGCCCGCGTGTCGGACTGGCTCGGCCGCGACGCACGGGGCCGCCCCAACCTGTACTACGACGACCGCGGCCGGATCCGGCTCGGCTCCGAGGTGCGCGTCGACCTGAACGTGTTCCGCTGGCTGGTGTGGCGGTCGGCGGCCGAGCCCGCCTCCGAGACCGCCTACATGGCGTACGCGCTGGACCTCGTCCGCGGCCCGCTCCTCGCCGACCGGCCGCGCGGCCGGTACGCCTGGCTCGCCGACCACGACCTGGAGTTCGAGGCGCCCGCGCGGGTCATCGACGTCGCGCACCGCCTCGTCGTGCTGCGGCTGGAGGAGGGCGACCCGCGCGGCGCGGTGGGCGCGGCCCGCGCCGGGCTGCGGCTCGCCCCCGAGGACGAGGGCCTGTGGCGCGACCTGCTCCGCGCCACCCACGCGACCGGCGACGTCGCGCAGGTCCAGGTGGCCGTGGACGAGCTGCGCGGCCGCGTCGTCCGGGACCCGCTGTTCGACGGGCTCCAGCCCGAGACCGAGGCGCTCGTCGAGGAGCTGCTCCCCGACTGGCACCATGTCGGTTCGCGCTAGCCGGCCCCGCTAGCGGTACAGGCCGGTGCCGCCCAGCGAGTAGCGGCCGGGCTGCGGATGCACGCACATCCCCGCCGGGCGCCCGCCGACCCGGACGGACCGGACGACGTGCCCGGTCCGGGTCGAGACGGCGTAGACGAGCCCGGCGGGGTCGGCGAGCCACAGGGCCGTCCCGTCCGGGGACACCCCGCCCGGCGCGGGCGAGCCGCCGCCGGGCAGCGGCCAGCGCGCCGCGACCCGCCGCGTCCCGAACTCGACGGCGGTGACGGCGCCGCCGCCGACGACGAAGAGCCGGCGCGCGTCCCTGCTGATCGCCAGGCCCCGGGCGCCGGCTCCCGTCCGGACGAACCCCAGCGGGGTGAACCGCCGGGCGTCCACCAGCCACACCCCGCCCTGCCGGGCGTCGGCGACGTAGAAGGCGGACCCGTCGGGGGACAGGCGCAGGTCGCCGGGCCGCGCTCCGCCGGGCAGCCGCAGCGTGCCGGAGACGGCGCGGCTCGCCAGGTCGACGCGGGCGAGCACCCCGGCGGCGGCGCACGTGGCCACCAGGGACGCGCCGTCGGGGGTGAAGTCGGCGTGGCCGGCCGCGCACGGCAGGGGCGCCGTCCCCCGCGCCGCCATCGTGCGCGGGTCGCGCACGTCGATCCGGTCCGGGCGGCGTGCCAGGACGAGCGCGTCGCGGCCGTCGGGGGAGAAGTAGAGCCCGGTCGGCGCGGTGACCCCGACCGGGCGGCCCAGTCTCCCGCTGCGCGGACCGAGCGGGACGAGCAGGCCGTTCGCGCGGTCGGTGGCCCACAGCCGCCGCAGATCCCACGACGGCGCCACCCGCGACGCCGGCGCCCCGGTGTGGAACCGGCCGACGAGCCTGAGCCCGGCGGGGTCGAGGACGTCGACGTACGGGCCGTTCGGCACGTACAGCCGTGCCGGGAGCCCGCGGGCCGCCGGGGCGAGCATCCCGGGGCCGGTGGCGGCGTAGACGCGGCCGCCCGCCGGCGCGACGGGCACCCCGCCGGGCGGCCCGGACTCGGACGCGCGCGGCGCGCCGCCCGGGCGCGCCGGCAGGTAGGGCGCCGGTCCGCCGAGCCCGACGACCGGGTCGTCCGGGGAGCCCTCCCCGGGCCGGTAGAAGGGGACGGGCGACTCGCACCCGGCCAGGCCGGTCAGCGCGAGGGCCGCGGCGAGCGGCAGCGCGGCGGCCCGTGATCGTCCCTTGTGAGGTTGCATGCGCGGTCTCCCCCATTCACGGCGGGGACCTTACCTAGGGACGACGTTCTGCATCCGGCTAATTGCCAAACGTGTTCGCTGCGGAGACGGTATCGGGTGCCGGCCGGTCCGCGGGGTGCGCGGTTCACCGCCACGAACGGCGCAAAGCCCGCCGGCCCCTCTAAAAAAACACTTACGTCTGTTAGATTCGGTCCCGTTCTGAGGGGAGCGATCGATGACCCTGGCGCACTGGCCCGACACCGTCGACGACATCATCGGCGGCGACCAGGCCGTCATCCTCGCCACCGTCACCCCGGCCCGCGGGGTGGTGCTCACCCCGGCCACCAACTTCGGCGCACGTGACCGCGACGGCGGAACCGTCACGGTGAACAGTTCGGTCGGAGGCTGGAAGAAGCTCCAGCGCATCAAGCGCGAGCCCAAGGTCGCCCTGGCCTTCCACGCGCGCGACCACGGCTACAGCGACCGGCCTGAATACGTGCTGGTCCAGGGCACCGCATCGCTCTCGGCCCCGCTCGGCGACTACCCCGAGACGCTGGGCGCCGACTCCGGCGCCGACGGCTCGTCTACCGGCTCGGAGTGGGCGCCGCCATGCGCGTCGCCCACTGACGCGCGCGCCGCGCGGGCCACGACATCCTCCGCTGAGGCGCCGCGGCCGGTCCGTCAGTCGGACTTGCCGATGCCTATGCCGAACTCGCGGTAGACGCGCTCCCAGAAGCCGTCCCGCAGCCAGGTGCGGGCCTCCTGGTAGGGGCGCAGCGAGCCGCCGAGCTCCTTCTCCGCCTCGATCAGCAGCTCCTTGTCGATGACGGGCGGCAGGATCGGGCCGGGCAGCAGGTCGCGGATGTTGTCCCGGCCGCGCTCGAAGATCCACTTCTGGGCGACGTGCTCGCCGATCTCCAGCATGTGGTCGCGGTCGGGGCCGAGCTTGCCGTCGGACGGCGCGGCCGTGGCGGAGTTCAGCGACGCGGCCACCGTGGCGGGGGTGGCGGCGCCCGGCACCGGGACGGCCGCGCGGGCCGCCGCGGGCGTCGGCTTGACCGCCGGGGGACGTCCCGCGAACACCTGCGACGGCGACGGGACGGGGCTGGTGCGCTGCGCGGCGGCCGCGGCGTCGCGGACCGCGGCGGCGGAGCCGGGCGCGGGCACCGGCAGGACCTTGGCCTTGGTGAAGTACGGGCGCAGGAACTCGGCGGGCAGCACCTCGACCGTGTCGGACTCCCACACCAGCCACTCGGCCTGGTTGGAGCCGTGCGTCGGCTCCACGCCCCACAGGTGCACGCGGACGCCGTAGCGCTGCGCGGCCTCCACGGCGGGCAGCATGTCCTCGTCACCGGCCAGCAGCACCGCGTCGGTGATCGCGCGGTGCCGGGCCAGGGCCTCCAGGTCGGCGCGCAGCTGGGCGTCCACGCCCTTCTGCTGCCCCTGCGCGTTCAGGTTGCCCAGGCGCAGCTTCACCAGCGGCAGGTTGGCGATCACCCGCTGGTCGACGGTCGGCTGGCGCCTCGGCGCGGCGTCGAACCAGTACACCCGCAGCAGCTCGCCGCGCCGCTGCTCGTCGGCGTGGTCGGTGAGCGCCTTGATCAACTTCTCCGCGGCGACCCGGTACTCGCGCCGGGAACCGCAACCGAGCAGGAGGGCCCCGGAGGCCGCGTAGAGGTACCCCGCGTCGACGAAGATCGCGTATCGCGCGGGCTGAGGGACGTACTCCGAGGTGGCCATGGCCTTCCACCTTATTCGTGCGGAGCGCCCTGCCGGGTGCGAACCACGCTTAGATGTCGCGGGGCCGCCCGGCGCGGCCGGCGCCGGGCGTCAGCGCGGCAGACCGCTCGCCCTCCACGCGCCCGGCCCCCGCGGGCGCGGCCCCCACGAGGACGGCGCGGGCCTGACCCGCCAGGAGCTCCAGGACCAGGTCATCAGC